>DASTZY010000162.1:0-15546 GCA_035764085.1 Gaiellaceae bacterium | reverse complement strand
CGGCCGACATCCGCGCTCGCAGACGCGATCTGCTGCGCCACGCCGACGTGCTGCAGCAGGCGTTCGAGCGGCGAACGATCCTCCCGCTGGGCTTCGGCACCGTCTTCGCCTCCAGCGACCACGTCGTCGCCGAGCTGCTCGAGCCTCGCTACGAGGAGCTCGTCGAACTGCTGCAGAGCCTGGACGGATTGGTCGAGCTCACGTTGCGGGCCCTCTACGACGAGGCCGCCGTGCTCGCAGCGGTCGTCCGGGACGAGCCCCGGATCGCGGCCCTACGCGGCTCGAGCAACCCCGCCGACCAGGTCGCGCTCGGGGAAGCCGTTGCCAAGGCGCTCGCCGACCGGCGCGCGGGAGACGCGGACGAGATCGTCGCCTCGTTGTCGGCTCTCGCGCGGCAGGTCGAGGTCGAGGAGCGGGTTACCGAGTACGAGGTGGTGCGGGCCGCGTTCCTCGTCGACCGCTCGGCGGTGAAGGACGTCGAGGCGCAGGCCGAGGAGCTCGCTCGGCGGCACCACGGCATCATTCGCTTCAAGCTCATCGGGCCGCTGCCGCCGCACCACTTCGTGTCGGAGCGATGGGCTTCCTGACGGGAATCCTGCTGCTGCCGCTGGCGCCGCTCCGCGGCACGATCTGGCTCGCCGAGCGTCTGGCCGAGGTGGCCGAGCGGGAGGCCGACGACGAGACGACGTTCAGGCGTCTCCTGGTCGAGGCGGAGATCGCCTTCGAGTCTGGCGAGCTGACAGAGGCCGAGTACGAGCGCGTCGAGGACGAGCTCCTCGAGCGGCTCGAGCTGGCCCGAGCCGGAGCGACCACATGACCAGGGACGACAAAGCTGCGCAGCGGGCCGAGGCTCGCCGGCGGCGCCGGGGTCCGTCCGACGAGGAGCAGCAGAACGGCGACGGGCCGAAGCAGGAGGCGAGGCAAGTGCCGAAGGACGAGCAGCGCGAAGAGCGTCACGCCAAGCGCGAGCCGCCGCGTGGTGTCGACGGCGACGAGTTGGAGGACGTCGCCGGTCAGGCTCGGGAGCTCCTCCGTTCGGTGCGAGGAGTCGAGGCCGAGTCGGTCTCGGGGATCGGCCGCACCTCCTCGAACGGCTGGAAGGTGACGCTCGAGGTCGTCGAGTTGCGCCGGATCCCGGAGTCCACCGACGTCCTCGCGAGCTATGAGGTGGAGTTGGACGGGGACGGCCGCTTCCTCGGCTTCTCCCGTGGCCGCCGCTACAGCCGCTCGCAGGCCGAGGACGGAGCCGGCCGGTGAGCTCCCGGGACCTCGCGCAGCGGGGCGGAGGAGGCCAGCCGCAGCAACTGGCCGACGTCCTCGAGCGCGTGCTCGACAAGGGCATCGTCATCGCCGGTGACATCCAGATCAACCTGCTCGACATCGAGTTGCTGACCGTGCGCCTGCGGCTCCTCGTCGCGTCGGCCGACAAGGCGCGGGAGATGGGCATCGACTGGTGGGACGGCGACCCCTTCCTGTCCAAGGGGGCCGCCGACGGCAACGGCAAGAGCATCGACTCGCGTCTGCGGGCGCTCGAAAAGAAGGCCGGGCTCCCGACGACGCAGGAGAAGGACGAGGACTCGTGATCGAGGCTCCCGCCGGCACCGCCTGGTACGTCTACGGCGTCGGCGAGGACGACCCGGCGCTCTCGCGGCTCGCGGGAGTCGAGCTGATCCGCCGCGGGGGCCTGACCGCCGTCGTGCGCGAGGTGCCGCTGGCCGAATTCGACGAGGCCGTTCTTCCCGAACGTCTCAACGACCGCGAGTGGCTGGAGCGGAACGCGCGTGCCCACGAGGACGTTCTCCAGGCGGCCGCCGCCGTCACTGCGGTCGTGCCGTTGCGCTTCGGCACGATCTACCGGAGCCGTGAGCACGTCGAGCGGATGCTCGACGAGCGCGCCGAGGAGTTCGGTGCCACCCTCGACCAGGTCCGCGGGCACGTCGAGGTCGGAGTGAAGGCGTGGATCGACCTACGCACGCTCGAGCGGACGCTCGCCGGCGGCGACGAGCCGACTGCGGGCGGGGAAGGCGCCGCGTACCTCCAGCGCCGCCAACGAGAGCAGCAGCGCTCCCGCGAGGTGGCCGTCCGCTGCGCCGAGCTCGCCGAGGAGGCGCACTCGCGCCTGAGCTCACAGGCTGTCGCCGCGGTCGCGAACCGCCCGCAGCCCCGCGAACTCACCGGTCGCTCGGAGTCGATGCTGCTCAACGGCGCGTACCTCATTCGCGAGGGCGACGACCGGCTGCGCCGGGAGCTCGAGCACCTGGCTGCCGTTCATGCCGCGGCCGGCGTCGAGTACGAGCTGACCGGACCCTGGCCGCCGCACAACTTCGCGGGGGAGCAGCGGTGAGCGTCGCGGAGCGCAGGCCCGCGCTCGCGGAACAGGTCACGCTGCTCGACCTGGTCGACCGCGTCCTCAACAAGGGCGTTGTCGTCACCGGCGACATCACCCTTGCCGTGGCGGACGTCGACCTCGTCTACGTCGGTCTTCGCCTTCTTCTCGCCTCGGCGGCGACGCTCGAACGGGAGGCGGCAGGATGATCCACCTGTACGCGTTCGTGCGCGGCTTGCACGACCTCGAGGCTGGACTCGAGGTGCGGCACGTCGGAAACGTCGCGGCCGTAACCGGCACGAACGATCCGGATCCGCTGCAACACGGGCTCGTCGTCGAGAGCCTGCTCGACCGGGCCGACGCGGTCCTGCCGGTGCGCTTCGGCGAGCGGTTCGAGACCGAGGACGATCTCGCGACGGCGGTTTCCACGCGGCTCGAGGCGCTCGAGCGCCAGCTCGACCATGTCGCCGGCTGCGTCGAGGTCGGGGTTCGGATCGTCCCGCGCCGGGAGCCCGTGGACGACGACGACGGCGCCGCGTACATGCGGGCACGCCTGATCGAACAGCGCGCCGCGGAGGAGGTGCACCGTGTGCTCGCGGCGCAGGCCCGTGACAGCGTGCAGACGAGCCGCGACGCTGGTTACCTCGTCGCCCGCTCGGACGTAGGTGCTTTCTCGTCCGCCGTCGGGCGCCTGGTCGAATCGCATCCGGCGCTCGATGTTCTCTGCACCGGGCCATGGGCCCCCTACAGCTTCGCCGGTGCGACGTGAGCGTTCCCGACTTGGAGTCCCGCCTTCTCGCGGCGAGCGGCGACGTCGACCGCCTCGCCCGCGAGCTCGGCGGCGGAGCGAATCCGTTCCCGCGTCGGGTCAATGCCGATCCCGAGAGCGTCGAGAAGGGGCTCGCGCAGCTCGTGCTGACGCTGATCGAGCTCCTGCGGCAGCTGATGGAACGCCAGGCTCTGCGGCGGATGGATCAGGGGACGCTCGACGACGAGCAGATCGAGCGGCTCGGGCTCACCTTCATGCGGCTGGCCGAGCGGATGGACGAGCTGAAGGCGGAGTTCGAGCTCTCGGACGAGGACCTCAACCTCGACCTCGGCCCGCTCGGGAGCCTCTTGTAGGAGGCGGGAGGTTCAGTAAGTGCGCTGGTGGGAAATCCTGCGGTCTAAGAGACGAGTGAAGGGAGTCAACATGGCATCGCTCAAAGAGGTAGAGAAGGTCGCCGACGACCTCGAGCAGCTCGTGGGAGAGCTGCGGTCGGAGCTGACGAACGGCACGGATTTCGAGAAACTGGCCCAGATCGCCGACGAGATCAGCGAGAAGGCGGACAACGCGGCCGAGACGTTCAGCACCGTCAACGAAACCTTGATGTCCCGCATCAGTGACGTGACGGGGAAGAGGAGCGGAGGCAACAGCGGCAGCCGCTCGCGCTCGTCGTCCGGCAGCCAGTCGTCGAAGAGCTCGTCCTGATGGCAGTCACGGACGAGAAGGACGGCGCGCTCGCAACAGCGGCCGTGGCCGCGGCGGCGGGTGCCGCCGTCTACGGGCTGCGGAAGGCTCTCGCGAACAGCGACGGTGGCACGTCGTCGCTCGTTCCCGGTCGCGGGGACGACGACGACGGCGACGACGGCGACGGCGAGAACGGCGATGGCGGCGGCGGGCTGCGGGGAAGTTCCCTGGTCTCCACGGTCTTGGAGTCGGCCTCGAGCTCGCTCCTGCCGTTGGCCGAGGAGGCGGCGGACGCGGTAGGGAAGTGGACGGCCGAGAACGCGCCCGACGTGATCCGCGATCGGATCGTGCCGCGCTTCATCGAGTCGTTCAACGACGCCGCCTAGTCAAGAACCGAGGGTCGCGGCGTGGGCCCGGCGACTGCCGGGCCCGTCACAGCTGAGCGTCAGCGGAACTCGTCGATGCCGAGGCCGTCGGCATGGCCCCAGCCGTACTTGGCGAGGTGGCCCCAGCAGTCCGGCTTGCTCCCGTCCACATCCGTGAAGCCGTAGGCGTCGGCGAGCCGGCGCACACTGGCGATCGTCCCTGCCCAGCGGTCGGCGTCGGGAGCCTGGGCGAGCGCCACGACGCCTCTCGCAACGTACGTGGGCGACTCGGAGATGCCGAAGCCGGGGCGCTTCTCGGCGGCGTCGCGCCAGTTCTCCTCGGTGACGCCGAAGTTCTCCAGCATCTTCTCCGAGCGCAGCCAGCCGGGCGTGACGCCCACGGCCGTCATCGGAAGTCCCTCCAGCTCGGCGGCGAGGCCCTTGACGATCCGCTCGACGTTGGCCTTGACGAGGTCGTAGTAGAAGCCGACGTTGCGCCGGAACTCGGCGTTCGCCTCCGAGGTGCCGTCGGTCATCTCCACGACGAGCCCTCTGGTTGCGTGGGCCTCCGCCGTCCGCAGCATGCGCGGAATCGCTGCGTGCGAGGTGATCAGGTGCGTGTGCACGCCCATCTGCAGCATCCGCAGCCCGCCGGCCCAGTCGTGCTCCCAGAGCGGCTTGTCCCACTCCGTGTAGCGGTCGCCGCCGAAGATGTCGTTGACGAGCACCTCGAGCCGGCCGCGGTCCTGCTCGATGCGCGCGACGAGCTCGGCCACCGCTGCGGGATCCTCGTGGTCGACCACCAGCGCGGCCCCGGCTCCGCCGGCGGCGGACATCAGCTCGCCGGTCTCCTCGATGGTCTCGGGCCTGCCGATCTCCGACGGCCCGGAGCTCCGGCTGCTGCGGCCCGTCGCGTAGACGTAGAAGCCGGCGCGTGCGAGCTCGACGGCGATCGCGCGGCCGGCCCCGCGGGTCGCGCCCGCGACGAGCGCGACGCCGGATTCGGAAGGGTGCCCTGCCAAGCCCGGGGGATCATGCCGCACCCGACGCCGGCCCGGCCGCCTCCGGGCCAGCGGCTCGGGTAGAGCTCAGTTCGCGGATCCGGACGCCGGCGGCGGTGGTCCGCCGCCCCAGCCGCGGGGCTGCGACCGGACGGCGAAGGAGCTGTCGAGGTGGATCTCGACCTCGCTGCCGTCCGCCTTCGCCACGGTCACCTCGTAGCCGTGGCCGGAGTAGTCGGTCGTGACTTCGCCGGCGGTGCCTCCGCCGGCTGCGTCGACCGCCGCAGCCTTCGCCTTCGCCGCCGCGGCGCCGGTGACCGGCTTCTCGGCGTCCTCGTGCGCGGCGGTGCCCGGCGCGGGCATGTTCCGCGGCGCGGGCGGCGGCTGTCCGGCGGTCGCCACGGTCGCCGCTGGGTGCCGGAGCGGGACGTCGCCGCGCCGGCAACCGCTGCGCCGCCGACGGCGGCTCCGCTGAGGGCCGCCACTCCCAGCGCGGCCTTCTTGACCTTGTCGAGCATCGTTGCTCCTCTCGTTCGACCGGTGCGCCCGGGTTCGGGAACCACGATGCGGCCGCCGGGTTGGAGCGGACTTCGGCCTTCCTGGGAAGGTCCTGTGGAGTGAGTTCGGCGCGGTTTCCCAGGAAACTCACAGGAAGCGCTGTCAAGGTTGGGGCCATGAGCGCGACGAAGGCGGACGGCTCCGGGCGGATCCTCGTCGTCGACGACGAGCCCTCGATCGTCGACGCAGTCGCGACCGCCCTCCGCTACGAGGGCTTCGACGTTCGCGAGGAGGGCACGGGCCGTGGCGCGATCGCCGCGGTGGCGGACTTCGATCCGGATCTCGTCGTGCTCGACTGGATGCTCCCGGATCTCGACGGGGTCGAGGTCGGCCGGCGCCTGCGCGACCGTGGCTACCGGACTGCGATTCTCTTCCTGACCGCGAAGGACGCCGTCGAGAACAAGGTCGAGGCGCTGCGAGCGGGCGGTGACGACTACGTCACCAAGCCCTTCAGCCTCGCCGAGGTCGTCGCGCGCGTGCAGGCGATCCTGCGGCGTACTGCCGGAGGCCTGCCCGGCGACGTGCTGCGCTTCGCCGACGTGACGCTCGACGAGTCGCGGCACGAGGTCCATCGCGCCGAGACGCGCGTCGACCTGACCGCGACGGAATTCGCGCTGCTCCGCTACTTCATGCTCAATCCGCGCCGCGTGCTCTCCAAGGGCCAGATCTTGCAGAACGTCTGGCGCTACGACTTCGGCGGCAACTCGAACGTCGTCGAGACGTACGTGAGCTACCTGCGCAAGAAGCTCGATGTGCACGGGCCGCCGCTGATTAGGACGATCCGGCAGGCGGGTTACATGCTCGACGCGGAGGAGTAGTGCTCTCCCGGCTCTCGCTGCGGGCGCGGTTGCTGCTCGGCGTCGTCGTTCTCGCGGCGCTCGGGCTCGCGGCGGCCGGCATCGCGACCTACGAATCGCTCAGCAATTACTTCGTCTCGCGCGTCGACAACACCCTCAACGCCGTGCACCCGAGCGTGGAGCAGACCGCTTTCGGCGGCGCGTCGCACGGTCACGGCGCGGACGAGATCGCGCCGCCCGGCTATTGCGTGCAGCTGCGGACGCCGAGCGAGCGGATCCTCGCGTCGAAATGCGAGGAAGCGCCGGGCGAGACGCACCAATCGGCGCCGAACTACCCGCGGACCGTCTCCTTGCCTGCACGACCGAACTCCCACGAGGGCGATCGCATCCGCTTCCTCACGGTCGGTTCCGCGGCAGGCGACGGCCGCTATCGCCTCCGGGCCTCGATCGAGGGCGACCACCCGAACGTGCTGCTGCTGCTCGCGGCTCCGCTTCGGAGCGAGGACAACACGCTGCACCGCCTGTTCCTCGTCGAGCTGCTCGTGACTGCGATCGTGCTCGCGGCGCTGGCCGCCGTCGGCCTCTGGATCGTGCGGCTCGGGCTCCGGCCGCTGCGCCAGATCGAGCAGACGGCCGAGGCGATCACGGCAGGCGACCTCTCGCGCCGGGTAGATCATCCCGATCCGCAGACCGAGATAGGACGGGTCGGCAGCGCGCTCAACGAGATGCTCGACCGGATCGAGGCGTCGGACCGGCGCCTGCGCCGTTTCGTCGCCGACGCTTCTCACGAGCTGCGGACGCCGCTCGCCGCGGTACGTGCCTACGCCGAGCTGTTCGGTCGCGGCGCAGCTGCGCATCCCGAGGATCTCGAACGGTCGATGTCCGGCATCAAGCGCGAGTCCGAGCGCATGAGCCTCCTCGTCGACGACCTGCTCCTCCTGGCGCGACTCGACGAGGGGCGTCCCCTGGAGCGGAAGCCGGTCGATCTCGCCGAGGCCGTCACGGAGGCCGTCGACGCGGCCCGGGTCGTCGACCCCGGCCGGCCGGTCGACCTGTCCGTCGAGCCGGTGACCGTGACGGGCGACGAGACCCGGCTCCGCCAGGTGCTCGACAACCTGCTGGCGAACGCCCGCGCGCACACGGCTGCGGGCACGCCGGTGTCGGTCGAGCTCCGGGGTGCCGACGGGTGGGCGACGCTGGCCGTCGCCGATCGCGGGCCGGGACTGACCGACGAGGAGGCAGAACGGGTCTTCGAGCGCTTCTACCGCGCCGACAGCTCTCGCACGCGGGCGAGCGGCGGCGCCGGGCTCGGCCTCTCGATCGTGGCCGCCGTCACCGAGGCGCACGGAGGGACGGTCGAGGCGAAGCCGACGCCGGGCGGCGGTGCTACCTTCGTGATCACGCTGCCGCTCGGCGCCGGCTGAGCCCGCCTACGCGGCGAGCTCGTCGGGGAGGGGCGCCGCGAACGCGTACACCGAGGCCTCGTGCTTGCGGCGGTCGAGCGTGAAGGGGAGGAGCACGACCGCGGCGACGGCGAGCACGATGCCGAGGTCGAGGAACGCGTTGATCAGGATCGCGGTGTGGAGAGTCATGTCGCTCCTTGTCGTTGTCGTCCTTCCAGGGTTCCCGCCGAGTATGTGGCGGCCCTGGACGCGACCTGTGAAAACGCTTGGAAGATCGAGGGGAGGCCGCTTGCGCAGCCTCCCCTCGGCTGCGGCCTACTCCAGCCGGAAGTCGAATCGCTGGATGACCCCAGGATCGTCTCCGGCCGGGAGATCGGGATCCCGCGTCGCGACCCAGGCGTACTCGTGCTCCGGATAGGCGACGACGTCGGGGAAGCTGCCGGCGCTCATGCCGAGGATCCGCGCCGGCTCGTCGTGCGGGTTGCTGAAGGCGTGCAGGCCCGCCCGTCCCTCGGGGCAGAAGACGAAGTCGCCGGGCGCGAGCTCCTCCTCGCCCTCCGGGGTGCGCCACACCGGACGGCCGCCGACGACGAAGAACATCTCCTCGGCGCCGTAGTGCATGTGCATGCGCATCCCCGGCGCGCCCGGCCTCAGCTCCCACAGCGACGCCCCCATGCGTGCGTCGTGCGGGCGCCAGAAGACGCGATGGCGCATGCCGTTCTCCTCGTTGTCGACGTCCCAGGGCTCGTCGGCGAACAGGTTCTGGCGATTCATGTGGTGCCTCCGTTGCGTTTGGCGGTTGCGGCAAGACGACCGGCCCGCCGAATACCGCGGCCCGAGGCCTCGCCTGAAGTCGAAACCGCTAGAACGCTGCCGGGTTCACGCGGCGGATCCTACTCGTGCGAAACGTGCCGCCGTTGCGCGAGCGCCGGCGCCAGGCTCGCGGCCGCGACGATGACGAAGGAGTAGAGCGCGATCCAGAAGTAGATCGCGAGCACGACGCCCAGGCCTCCGTAATCGCGGGCGTAGAGGTTGACCCACGACTCGATCACCCAGCGCGAGACGATCGTGAGCCCGACCAGCCCGACGGCGGTCAGTACGGCTCCCGGTAGCAGGTCTCGCCGGCCGACCTGCCGGTGCAGGAGCAACCACGGCGCCCAGGTGAAGAAGAGGATGAGCAGGCCCGCCCAGCCGAGTGCGAGCACTCTGCTCGGCCACGGGTTGCCCTTGAGCTCGCTCAGCTGGAAGAGCAGCAGGACGATCAGGCCGTAGAGGCCGACGAGAACGGCGGCATAGAGCCCCTGGTCGGACGCCCGGCTCGGCACCGAGACCCGCCAGGCGCGCATGTGCACGAGCTGCAGCACGCGGCCGAAGCCGAGCCCGAAGAAGAGCGCTCCCGCGATCGCGAACAGCGCCGACCCGAGCTCGTGCACCCGCGTGTCGGCGAGGACGCTGCGGAGCAGGCTCGCCGTATCCGCGTTGAGTCCGTAGTGGTGGACGAGCCGGTTGGCCAGTGCGGCCGGGTGGGCGTCGAAGTACTCCTCGATCACCAGCACCGCAGGCAGCACGGCGACGAGCATGTACAGGGACAGGAGCGCCGACTGGAGCGGCCCTTCCACCGCCCGGTAGCGGCGCCAGGCGTCGATCGCGACGCCTTTCCGGGAGGCCGGATCCTGCCGGGCGACCCACGTCTGCGCGCGCTTGGAGAGGCCGCGCACCTGTTCACGGCGAGAAGCCACGGCTCAGCGTTGCCCGCCGGCGCCGCCGCATCCTCACCCCGCGTGGGTGAAACGGCCGTCGCCCGGGGAGGACTACCATGCGGAGCCTGCCCTGACGTCCCACCAGGAGGAGCGCGTTGACGATCACCGGTCGGCCCGAAGACAGCCTCGCAGTCCACGGCCTGCACGTGACCGGCCGCGTCCTCCGCACCCCGACGACCTCCCAGCTCTATGCCGCCGCGCTCGACCGCGGCGAGGCCGTCCTCGCCGAGGACGGGCCGCTCGTCGTCGACACGGGGCGCTTCACGGGCCGGTCGCCCAAGGACAAGTTCCTCGTGCGCGAGCCGGGATCCGAGGAGCGGATCTGGTGGAGCGACACCAACGCCGAGATCTCGGAGGAGCACTTCGACGGGCTGCGCGCGAAGGTCGCCGCGCACCTCGAGGACGGCGACGTCTACGTGATCGACGCGTTCTGCGGCGCCGACCCGAAGCACCGGCTGCGGGTGCGCGTCGTGACGACCCATCCGTACCACGCGCTCTTCGCCAAGACAATGTTCATCGACCCGGCCGAGGCGGACCTCGCCGACTTCGACCCCGACGTGCTCGTCCTCCACGAGCCGGAAGTCGAGGCCGACCCGGCGCAGGACGGCACGCGCAGCGGCGTCTTCGTCTGCCTCCATCCGTCGCGCGGCGAGATCCTGATCGGCGGCACCTTCTACGGCGGCGAGATCAAGAAGTCGGTCTTCACGCTGATGAACGACCGGCTGCCGCTCGAGGGCGTCATGCCGATGCATTGCTCGGCCAACGTCTCGCAGGACGGGGAGGACGTCGCCGTCTTCTTCGGCCTCTCCGGGACGGGGAAGACGACGCTCTCGGCGGACCCCGAGCGGCTGCTGATCGGCGACGACGAGCATGGCTGGGGCGACGAGGGCGTCTTCAACTTCGAGGGCGGCTGCTACGCGAAGACGATCCGGCTCTCGGCGAGCGCCGAGCCCGAGATCTGGCGCGCCGTGCACAGCTTCGGCACCGTGCTCGAGAACGTCGTGGTCGACGAGCGCGGCGTCCTCGATCTCGACGACGACTCCAAGACCGAGAACAACCGGGCGGCGTACAAGCTCGAGCGCATCGCCAACGCGCTGCCTGCGAAGCGCGCCGGGCACCCGCGCTCGGTGATCTTCCTCGCCGCCGATGCCTTCGGGATCCTTCCGCCGATCGCGCGGCTCAGCCGCGACCAGGCGCTCTTCTTCTTCCTCTCGGGCTACACGTCGAAGCTCGCCGGCACGGAGCTCGGCGTGACGGAGCCGCAGCCCACGTTCTCGACGTGCTTCGGCGCGCCGTTCTGGCCGCAGCCGCCGACCGTCTACGCGAAGCTGCTCGGCGAGAAGATCGACCGCCACGACGCGACGGTGTGGCTGATCAACACCGGCTGGACCGGCGGGCCGTTCGGGGAGGGGCACCGGATGCCGATCCAGGCGACGCGGGCGCTGCTCGCGGCGGTGCTCTCCGGCGAGCTGCACGGCGTCGAGTTCCGGACGGATCCGGTCTTCGGCTTCGAGGTGCCGGTGTCGGCGCCGGGCGTCGACGGGTCGCTGCTCGACCCGCGCTCGACGTGGGCGGACGCGGAGGCCTACGACCGCAGGGCGCGCGAGCTGGCGCAGATGTTCGCCGACAACTTCGCGACGAAGCACGCCGACGCGCCGGCCGAGATCGCCGCGGTCGCGCCGAAGGCGTAGAACTCAGCGCAGCCTCGTCCGCGCCCGGCCCTCCCGCGCCCGCAGCTTCCACTTCCGCAGCTCCTCCTTGCGCAGCAGCGCGTCGTGCCGCATCGCGATCGAGTGCAGCTCGCGCTGCAGCTTGCGCCAGCTGTGGAGGCGCTCCCACGGCAGCTCGCCGCTCTCGGCGGCCTCGAGGACCGCGCAACCGGGCTCGTGCGCGTGCGTGCAGTCGGCGAAGCGGCAGTCCGCTGCGAGCTCCTCGACGTCCGAGAAGGTGGCGTCGAGGGCGGCGGCGCCGACGTCCCAGAGCTGGAGCTCTCGGAGGCCGGGCGTGTCGATCACGAGCCCGCCGCCGGGCAGCGTCAGGAGCTGCCGGTGCGTGGTCGTGTGGCGACCCTCGTCGTCGTCCTCGCGCGTCTCCCGCGTCACCATCACCTCCCCGCCGAGCCAGCGGTTGACGAGCGTCGACTTGCCGACGCCCGAGGAGCCGAGCAGGACGGCTGTCGCGCCCTCCGCGATGCGGGTGCGCACGGCGTCGCAGCCCTGGCCCGTCACGGCCGAGACGACGTGCACCGGGACGCCGAGGGCGACGGCCTCGACCTCCGCCACCAGCGGCCAGGGGTCCTCGAGGCGGTCGGCCTTCGTGAGCACGATCTCGGGCGAGGCGCCGCTCTCCCAGATCGTGACGAGGTAGCGCTCGATGCGCCGCGGCTCGAGATCCGGCCCGAGCGAGGAGACGACGAACGCGACGTCCACGTTCGCGGCGAGCGTCTGCCCCTGCGTCAGCCGCTGCTGGTTCGACGCGGCATTGCGGACGATGGCGCTGCGGCGCGCCAGGACGACGCGGACGAGCCCGTCGCCGAGCCCGACCCAGTCCCCGACTGCAACGTCGAGCCCGTCGTGCACGAGGCGCCCGGGCAGGCGTGAGCGGACGGAGCCGCCCTCCGTCCAGACGTCGTAGGCGCCGCGGTGGACTGCGGCGACGCGGCCCGGCACGAGGCCGGGCTCGAGGTTTTCGGCGAGCTCGGGATTCCAGCCGAGCTCACGCAGTTCGAATCCAGGCAACGCAAAGCTCCTTCGGAAGAGTCGGGACGCCGCACGTCCCGAGAGAAGGAGCGTCCGGCGCTAGGTCAGGAGGACCGAGGAGGCAACAGGCGCATGCATCATTTGTTTCGAACCTCCTCTGGCCGGGGACTCACGGAGGTTACGGCCGCCATGCGCCCGCGTCAACTCACCCCCAACCTGATCCAGCTCACCAGGCTGCGCTTCGTGAACGCCTTCCTCGTGCGCGAGGACGACGGGTTCACGCTCGTCGACACGACGCTGCCGCGTGGGGCGGGCTCGCTCCTCGACGCCGCGGCGGACGCCGGCGGCGAGATCCGGCGGATCGTGTTGACCCACGGCCACGGCGACCACGTCGGCTCGCTCGACGAGCTCCGCGAGCGGCTCGGCCCCGAGGTGGAGGTCGCGATGCCGGAGCTCGACGCCCGTGTCCACGCGGGCGAGGATGTCGTCGACGGCAAGCTGCCGGGCTCCTGGCCGGACCTCGACACGCGCCCCGACGTGCTGCTCAACGCCGGCGACCACGTCGGCAGCCTCGAGGTCGTCGCGGCGCCCGGCCACACTCCCGGGCACGTCGCCTTCCTCGACCGGCGCGACAGGAGTCTGATCGCCGGTGACGTCTTCACGACGGTGGGCCGGCCGGCGGTTGCGAGCCACTTCACGCTGCCGTTCCCCCTCGCGTCGATGGCGACCTGGGACAAGGAGCTGAATCTCGACTCGGCCCGCTCGCTGCGGGCTCTCGAGCCGAGCCTGCTGGCCGTCGGCCACGGAGACGCGCTGCGCGATCCCGAGGCCGCGACGGTGGACGCGATCGGCCGCGCGCACCGCGCGCTCTGCTGACGGCGTCGCGCGAAGCGCCACTCCCGCGCGGTTCTGCTGGCGAAATGCGCGGCAGAGTGGTAGGAATCCCGCGCGATGCGCAGTCAGGACGTCCAGCCGCTCCGCATCCCGCCAAGCGGCTCGGAGCGGGGCCCGGTCGCGCCGGCACGCCGCACGGACGAGCTCGACCGCAGCATCATCGAGGCGCTGCAGGCGAACGGACGCGAGTCGTTCCGCGCCATCGCCGCGCACGTCGGCGTCTCGGAGGCGACGGTCCGCGCGCGCTACGGCCGGCTGACGGAGGAGGGGATCCTCCAGGTCGTCGCCGTGACCAACCCGCTGGGGCTCGGCTACGAGCAGGCGCTCGTCGGCGTGAAGACGTCTGGCTCGCCGGAGACCGCGGCCGACGAGGTCGCCCGCTGGCCTGAGGCGGACTACGTCGTCGCGACGGCAGGGCAGTTCGATCTCGTCGTCGAACTCGTTGCTGCCGACCGGCGGCACCTGCTGGACCTGACGAGCCGGTTGCGCGCACTTCCGGACGTCGTCTCGACCGAGACCTTCGTCTACCTGGAGATGTGGAAGCAGCTCTACGACTGGGGGAGTGGCATGCCAAAGGAGGACACCACGAAATGAGCATCACGCAGGGCGCCACGTCGGCCGAGGATCTGCGGCGGCTCGCAAGCGACCATCTCTGGCTGCACTTCACCAACATGCGCGGGGCCGAGCCGCCGATCATCGTCCGCGGCGACGGCTGCTACCTCGAGGACGTCCACGGCAAGCGCTACCTCGACGCGCTCGCCGGGCTCTTCTCCGTCAACCTCGGCTACGGCTTCGGCGAGGAGATCGGCCAGGCCGCGCTCGAGCAGATGCAGGAGCTGCCCTTCTACACGAACTGGACGTATGCGCATCCGCGCGCGATCGAGCTCGCCGCCGAGGTGGCGTCCCTCGCCCCAGGCGACCTCAACCGCGTCTTCTTCTGCTCGGGCGGCTCGGAGGCGGTCGAGTCGGCGTGGAAGCTGGCGCGGCAGTACTTCGCCGTGCGGGACGGCGCCGCCCAGGCGACGGGCGTGGAGCCGGGCGAGCGGGTTCCGGGGCAGGAGGGCGGTCCGCCCGTCGGCCACAAGTACAAGGCGATCGCCCGCAACATCGCCTATCACGGCACGACGTTCGGCGCGCTGTCGCTCAACGGCGTCGAACCGCTGCGCGAGCCGTTCAAGCCGCTCGTCCCCGAGGTCCGGCACGTCAGCAATACGAACCGCTACCACCGCCCGCCAGAGGAGACGGAGGAGGAGTTCACGGCCTTCCTCCTCGACGAGCTCGAGCGGACGATCCAGGAGATGGGCCCGGAGACGGTCTGCCTGATCCACATGGAGCCCGTCCAGAACGCCGGCGGCTCCTTCGTCGCCCCGGCCGGCTACTGGCGCGGCGTGCGTGAGCTCTGCGACCGCTACGACATCCTGCTCTCGGCCGACGAGGTGATCACCGGCTTCGGGCGCGTCGGCCACTGGTTCGCCTCCGAGCGCTACGACATCCGGCCGGACATCATCACCTGCGCGAAGGGCCTCTCCTCCTCCTATGCGGCGATCGGCGCCGTCGTCGCCACCGACCGCGTGATGCAGCCGTTCCTCGAGGCGTCCTCGATGTACACGCACGGGATCACGTTCGGCGGCCATCCGGTGATGAGCGCGATCGCGTTGAAGAACATCGAGATCATGAAGCGGGAGCGGATCATGGACCACGTCCTCGCCAACGAGGACGCCTTCCGTTCGACGCTCGGCCAGCTGCTCGACCTGCCGATCGCCGGCGACCTGCGCGGCACCGGCTTCTTCTACGCGCTCGAGCTCGTCAAGGACAAGGAGACGCGGGAGACGTTCAGCGACGAGGAGTGCGAGACGCTGCTGCGCGGCTTCCTCTCGCCGCGGCTGTTCGAGAAGGGGCTCATCTGCCGGGCCGACGACCGCGGCGACCCCGTCGTGCAGATCTCCCCTCCGCTCGTCGCGACTCAGGCAGAGTTCGACGAGATGACCGGCATCCTCGGAGACGTGCTGGAGGAGGCATGGACGAAGGTGTCGTGACAGTTCCGGCGAGCGCCGGGGGGCCCGCGGCCGGCGCCGAGGCCGTTCGCGACTACGACATCAGGCTGATCGGGCTGACGAAGCGGTTCGACGACGTCGTCGCAGTCGACGGGATCTCGCTCGACGTCGAGCGCGGCAGCTTCTTCGCGCTCCTCGGCCCGTCGGGCTGCGGCAAGACCACGACGCTGCGGATGATCGGCGGCTTCGAGGAGCCGACCGAGGGGCGGATCGAGCTCGGCGGGGTGGACGTCGCGCCG
>DASTZY010000161.1:0-7467 GCA_035764085.1 Gaiellaceae bacterium | reverse complement strand
TCGACGCCCATTCCCTCGCCGGTAGGGTGATTGGCACACGCCCTTCCGCCGCCTGTGACCGAACGGCCTTAGGACGCATCGTCTTCCGGGCGCGAGCAGCGTGTCTGGAGCATGCACCAGGAAGGGACACGTTCGATGGATTCCTTTGAGTCCGTCCATTTTGATCTCGCTGACGGCACGAGCGTTGCCGTGGAGAGCAGCGACTATCGGCGCGTTTACGAGGGGCTATGGAAGCTCTCTAGCGTGCCGGGAGCGGTCTCGACGGCCACGCTTCTGCTCGGTGCGACCCGGCGTCGCGGCTATCCGCGTGGCGTCGAATTGGATGCAGTGCAAAGCGCGGTGCTCAAGAGCGCCATAAGCCGCTCCAACCGTAGGGCCGAGGCGTGAGACGCGAGTGCCCGACTTGCGGCCGGCTGATCTACCTCAACCGCGACGGCCTCTACCGCCGCCACTACGGCGCCCAGCCCGACGGGATGATCCGCCTCTGCGCAACATCCGGCCAGGCGCCTGCCGGCGTCGTTGCGCGTGCGCTACGCCGCCTCGACCTGTAGCAGCCCCCGCGAACGCCGACTGAGGCGACGCACGAGCGGGTCATTCAGGCCGAGCGCTGCTATGCGACCGTCGAGAAGATCGGCGTCGCCGGGGCCGAAGCGGCGCGGCTCAAGTAGCGAGAAACGGCTAGCTACGCGGGCAGCGACCAGCCGGTATCCGGCGGCGGATTCGTGTCGAGGCTGGTTTGCGCGTGGGCGAGCATCTGGAGCGTGTCGCTCTGGGTGCGCCCGGCAGCGTCGTTCCAACCGTCTAGCTCCGAATCGGGAATGACGCCCGAAATGCCCCAAAGGGCCTCTCTGAGGGCGTCGACTTCGGCATCGGGTCTGTCGGAGACCAAGGTAAGTGCGCCGCGGAGCGACCAAGCGGTCGCAGATGGATCCGCCGCTTCGACAGCAGAGCCAAAGCGGTCGCGGGCCTCGGCACCACAACACCATCCGCGTCCGATCAGGACAGCCGTCTCGCGCAGGAACGCGTCCCCGTCCATCCGAGGTGACTACCCGCCACGGCCGCGGCTAACCGCTCAGTTCAGCCACGGGGCAAGGTCACGCTCCAGCTGACGACAACCGCGCGGGTCAGCAATCCGCTTTCGAAGGCGGCGGTCCTCCACGACACAGAGGGTCGGCACCGTCTCCACCCTGAAGCGCTTGGCCAGATCCGGACGGGCGTCGACCGAAACGTGCACCAGCTCGAACGTGTCGTGGTTGCTCCGATGTTGCAAGACCTGTGCGATCCAGCCCTCCACGCGGCGGCAACGACCCGATCGAGCCGAGAAAAAGAAGACGAGCTTCGGCTTGGGAGCCGCCGCAGTCGGATTCGCGTCGGGTACTGAGGCAGTCACGGCGTGCTTCCGTTCGTGCGCGGGTTCACTGACTCGGCGATCTCGCTGGCGACGCCGATCTTTTCGACGACCACGTATTGCTCGGTGGTCTCGACGATTGTTTCGACCGCTGGATCTTCGTGTCCGGGGAGCACGAAAAAGCGGGTTCCATCCTCCCGCAGCCGTTCATATTCTTCGAGGGGCAGCTCGATGGTCGCGGAACAATCGGTGTTCAGGCACTCGCAGACGTATTGGTTGGGCCGCAGCTCGTCTGCGAATCGGTGCGAGAGCTCCGCGATGCGCTCGTTGACCTCACGAAAGAGGGACTGGTTGAGGGCTGCGCGTTTACGCCGCGTATCGAGGTCGTCCGCGAAATGCTCCTTCCGGAACCGGGAACAAGCACCTTCACCGGGGAAGAAGCCTCAGATACTCGACACAAGCGGGTTCTGGACTCGGAGGGGCACGAAGGGAACCGCCTCGGCGCAGCGGACAATACCAAGAGGCTGGAATCGTGGCTACTGCGAAGCTAGAGTTTCCGGCGCACGACCGGAGACCGAACCCCCGTCTTTGGTCGTCGCACACGCAAGTTGTCTTCGGGTTGTGGATGGGGGTTGTAGAGCGATGAGTTCCGGTTACGGGGCGGGTCGGTTGCGGGTGTTGATCGCCGATGAGAGCGCCGAGCGGCTCGCGGTCCTGGCAGCGGCTGTGCGCGGCCTCGGTCACGAGATCGTCGCCGCGGAGATGGAGGTCGTCGACGCTGGCCCTGCGACCGCCCGCGAGCACCCCGACGTCGCCCTCGTCGCCCTGGGCCAGAGCGACGAGCACGCGCTGGAGATGATCTCCAAGATCGTCGCCGAAGCCGAGTGCCCGGTGATCGCCGTGCTCGAAGCGACCGACAGCTCCTTTGTCCAGGAAGCCGCGAAGCGGGGCATCTTCGCCTATGTCGTCGAGTCGGATCAAGGCGCCTTGGAGAGCGCGCTCGAGATCGTCTTGCTTCGCTTCGCCGAATACCACGGACTCGAAGGAGCCTTCGGCAGACGCGCCTTGATCGAACGCGCCAAAGGCATGCTCATGGAACGCCACCAGCTCGACGAGCACGAGGCGTT
Source organism: Gaiellaceae bacterium (assembly GCA_035764085.1). Classification (GTDB taxonomy): domain Bacteria; phylum Actinomycetota; class Thermoleophilia; order Gaiellales; family Gaiellaceae; genus Palsa-739. Next base: position 4,992 of record DASTZY010000161.1, on the reverse strand, counting down.
CGAGTTGCTGCGACAACACGCCCGGCGCAACAACCAGAAGATCGTCGATGTCTCCACCGCTGTCATCGACGGCGCCGTCCACCTACCACCGCACTAACCCGGCGTTTCAGCCGATGGAATTCGGCTAGGCTCCAATGAGCCGAGGCGGCCACCTTGAGTGCCCCTCACTGACAGCCCGACACCCGCTCAGCGGCGTGCGCGAGGTCACTTCCCCGGCACAACCACCAACCGAGGGAGCGACATGCACCAGGTAACGACCACCGTGCTCGTCGCGAGACGCGCGCCGCGATGAGCGACCAGCAAGAAGAGATCGGCGAAGCACAGGTCTCCTTCCGCAACGCCAACGAGTCCATCCAGGCATCCGCGGACAATGCCGCCATCTTCGGAAGCATCCCCTTCATCTGCGAATGCCCCAACCGCAACTGCACGGAGATCGTCCAGCTCGGCTTCGACCAATACGACGCAATCCGACAACACCCCACGCGCTTCTTCAACCTCACAGGCCATGAGCAGTCCTCTGTCGAAGCAGGCGCCGAACGAATCGTCGCCGTCGCCGACGAACTCACCGTGGTCGAAAAAGTCGGAGCCGCCGGCGAGGTCGCGGCGGAGGCTTACCCCCGCCACGGTTGAACGACAGAGACGGCCTGGATCTCGACCGGGGGAGTAGAGGCCTATCCCCAGCCCTGGGCGAGATGTTCGCTGCGGCTAAGACCCGCGTTTGCCGAAGCCCGGGCCTAGAGTCCGGCTGGCGGACCGCGTTGAGCCCGACCGGATCCGTCGGGCCAAGAGCAGCGGGCAAAGCGTTTCTCTACCGGTCGTCCCGGGAATTCCGAGAGCGTCTGAAGAACTACGAGACGGAGACTAGCGAGCTCCGCCTAACTACTCCGCCCCCAGCAAACGGTCGGAAACGGGTATCGGCGAATGCCGATCGACATCCGAACCGCTTGGAGGCGACATCGAAACAGCAGCACATAGAAATGGCCAGGCCGTCCGCGCGGCTGAGGTCTACAAACCAATCCCTGCTTCGACAACGAGGGGCGCCCGACCGCAGGATGTGGATTGGAAGCAGCCGCTCAGCGGTGCCTACAAGGCGATCAACCTCGCCGGAATTCTCCTGCCGCTGCTGGGGCTCGTCCTGGCGGCTGTCCTGCTCTGGAACCGGATGGTCGGAGTCACGGAGCTCGCGATTCTCGCCGTGGGCTATCTCGCGACCGGCCTCGGCATCACGGTCGGCTTCCACCGCCTGTTCACACATCGCTCGTTCGAGACCTCGCGCGCGGTTCGCTACGCCTTCGCAATTCTCGGGGAGATGGCCGTCGAAGGCGACGTCCTGACCTGGGCCGCCGACCACCGCAAACACCACCAGTACTCCGACCGCGCAGGAGATCCACACAGCCCACACGCAGACTTCGGCGACGGTCCCATCGGGAGCATCAAGGGGCTATGGCACGCCCACACCGGCTGGCTGTTCTCCCACGTGGGCCGCGCCGACCGCGAGAAATACGCAAGAGACCTGATGGCCGACCGAGGCCTGCGGCTCATCTCCCGGATGTTCCTTCCTCTCGTGCTCGTATCGCTCCTCCTTCCCGCCCTCGCAGGCTGGCTACTGATCGGCGGCTGGTACGGACTCCTCGCCGGGCTCGTGTGGGGTGGCGGGGTCCGGATCTTCTTGCTTCAGCACGTCACCTTCTCGATCAACTCGATCTGCCACATGTGGGGGCGACGTCGTTTCGCTTCCGGCGACGAGTCACGCAACGTCTGGTGGCTTGCCTGGCTCTCCTTCGGCGAGTCCTGGCACAACAACCACCACGCCTTCCCCTCCTCCGCCTTCCACGGCCTCCGCAGCTGGGAGATCGACCCCGGCGGCTGGGTCATCCGCGGCCTCGAAGGGTCCGGCCTCGCCTGGCGGGTCGTCCGCATCGACCCCAACCGACAGAGCCGGAAGCTCCTGAATATCCAAGCCGACATCAACGCCTCGGCCTCGAGGGGCTGACGCTCGTGTACGCCGGAATCGAGCACCTCCGCATCCTGATCGCGAACGAGAAGCGGGACCGTCTCGAGCTGCTCGCGCAGGTCGTGGCCGGGCTCGGCCACGAGGTGATCGCGCGCGAGATCTACGTCAAAGAGGTCGGTGCCGTAACCGCGAGAGAGCAGCCGGACGTCGCGCTCGTCGGGCTCGGAGAGAGCTCGGTGCATGCGCTCGAGCTGATCTCCGAGATCGTCCGCGAAGCCGCCTGCCCGGTAATCGCGATCCTGCACGCCGGCGATCCCGCGTACATCCACGAAGCTGCCAAGCGCGGCGTCTTCGCCTACATCATCGACGGCACGCCCGAAGAGTTGCAGAGCGCGATCGACATCACCCTGCAACGCTTCGCCGAATACCAGAGCCTGCAGGGCGCATTCGGCCGTCGCGCGCTGATCGAACAGGCGAAAGGGATCCTGATGGCGCGCCACTCCACGACCGCCGGCCGCGCCTTCGAGATGCTGCGCGACCACTCCCAGCAGAACGGCCGCAAACTCAGCGACGTCGCCGCCGCCGTCGTCGAAAGCCACCTCCTGCTACTGGCACCACTCCAGCAGCCGCGGCCTTCCCAGCGGCCGAGTAGCCCGGCAGCTCGACCGCAAGAGAAGGTGAGGAGGGAAGAAGGAAGAGCAGAAGAGGGCGCGCTGACCTGAGCAGCAGTCCTTCAAGCGCCGCTAACGACGACGCCTCCGCGCTCTCGGTGCAGTGTGCGGAGGGTCGATCCCGGACGCTGCAAAGGCATGGGGGTGACCGACTGCTCTCGCGAGGCGGCTGGCGTCGAGACGTTGCTCGGGAAGGACGAGCGTCACGCCGGTGCCGGTGCGGCCGGCGCGGCCGGTTCGGCCGACGCGATGGACGTAGTCGTCGGGCGTGCGGGGCGGGTCGAAGTTGATCACGTGCGTGATGTCGTCGACGTCGAGCCCGCGCGCGGCGATGTCGGTGGCGATCAACGTGGAGACGCGGCCCGACTGGAACTGTGCGAGCGAACGCTCGCGCGCGTTCTGCGACATGTTCCCGTGCAGCACGGCGGCGCGCATCTCGTATGTGCGGAGGAGCTTGCGGGCGAGCTTGTCAGCGCCGTGCTTCGTCCGGACAAAGACGAGCGCGAGCCCGCGCTCGCGCTGGAGTTGCTCGGCGAGCCGCTCGAGCTTGTCGTCGGCCGTCACGGCGACGAACTCGTGCCCGACGTCGCCGCGCGTGTTTTCGATCTGCGCGCCGGTGGTGAACCGCGATGCGTTGGCCGTGTAGGTGCGCGCGAGGTCGGCGACCTGCCCTTCGAGCGTGGCCGAGAACAGCAGCGTCTGCCGATTCTGGGGAACCTGCTCGAGGATGCGGTCGACCTGAGGGCGGAAACCCATGTCGAGCATGCGGTCGGCTTCGTCGAGGACGAGAATGCGAGCAGAGGCGAGCGACACCCGCCCACGCTCGAGCAGGTCCTGTAGACGACCCGGCGTGGCGACGAGGATGTCCGCGCCGAGCGTCCGCCGGACCTGGCCGGTGACCGACGTGCCGCCGTAGACGGCTGCGATTCTCAGCTTGCGTGCCCTGGCGATCGGCTGCAGCTCGTCGACGATCTGTGAGGCGAGCTCTCGCGTCGGGACGAGCACGAGCGCGGCGGGATGGGCGGAGGCACCGGCGGTGCGCTCGATCAGCGGGATGCCGAAGGCGAGTGTCTTGCCGGAGCCGGTGGGCGACGCCGCGAGGACGTCGATGCCCGCGAGGGCGTCGGGCAAGACGAGCGCCTGGATGGCAAAGGGCGACCGGATGCCGAGCCGCGCGAGCGACTCGACGACGGGCGCGCTCACACCGAGCGCGGTGAATGACTGGATCAAGAGTTATTCCTTCCGTGCGGATCAGGGTCCGAGATGCGAGAGACTCGAAACGCCTGCGATCAGGAGGAACGAGAAGCTGGATCTCCGGGCGCCGAACGGCGCCGCGCACTCACGGTAGCACGGAGGTTCAGCCAGGACGCCATGGTTCCCCGGCGCTTCTGCTCGGCTCTACCTCTTTGCCTTCTTGGCCTTGCGCTTCTCTTTCAGCGTCTTTTGAGCCGGCTTCTTCTCCATGGCCTTCTTGGTGTTCTTGTCCTTGGTCGCCATCGTTTGGCCTCCCTGTGGGGCGGTTGAGGCTGTCAGCCGAGCCGGTCGAGGATGTTCATCACCGGGGCGGCCGTGCCTCGCTTCATGCCCGTCGCGGCTCTGCCGCACGCATCGTCGCGGTTCCGTCCTCGTCGACTTCGACCACGTACCGTCCCGGGTCTGCGCCGCTCGTGAAGCGTCTGAGACCTTTCGGGCGGCGGAAGATGACCGCATGCGTGTCGGTGCGGGTCTCGATCACGTAACCCTCGTCGAGCTTCTGGTCGAGGAAGGCGTCGAGCCCGACCCTCCGCGTGCCTTCCGGATCGATCTCCCCCATGCGTACGAGTATCGCAGTCGGGCTCCTCCACCGACATGATCTGGCCCATGCGGGTCGCGATCCTCGCCCCGATCTCCTGGCGGGTACCGCCGCGCGGGTACGGGCCGTGGGAGCAGTTCGCCTCTCTGCTGACCGAGGGCCTCGTCAGGCGGGGGCTCGACGTGACCTTGTTCGCGACCTCCGACTCCGTCACGACTGCCCATCTCGTCGGCACGGCGCCCACCGGCTATTCCGAGGATCCGGCATTGGATGCGAAGGTCTGGGAGGCGCTGCACATCTCTGCGGTCTTTGAACACGCGAGCGAGTTCGACCTGATCCACAACAGTTTCGACTTCCTGCCGCTGACGTACAGCGGCCTTGTCGACACGCCGGTCGTCACGACGATTCACGGGTTCTCGTCGGAGCAGATCGTTCCCGTCTTCGAGAAGTACGACGGGCACGGCTATTACGTCGCGATCAGCGATGCGGACCGGCACGACCATCTTCACTACGTCGCCACGATCCACCACGGAATCGACCTGAACGAATTCGAGCTCCAGCGGACGCCGGGCGAC
>DASTZY010000160.1:0-15652 GCA_035764085.1 Gaiellaceae bacterium | reverse complement strand
CTTCGGCGGCCGGATCGACTACGGGCAGTCGCTCGCCGTGATCGACGCCGCGCTCGACGCGGGCGTGACGCTGCTCGACACGGCCGACATCTACGGGCAGGGAGCGAGCGAGGAGTACATCGGCCGCGCGCTCGAGGGCCGTCGTGACTCCGTCCTGATCGCCACCAAGTTCGGGAAGCCGATGGACGAGCGGCCGGAGGAGCGGCGCGGCAATCCGGACTACGTCCGGGCTGCGGTCGAGAGCTCGCTCCGCCGTCTGCGCACCGACGTGATCGACCTTTACCAGATGCACGAGCCCGATCCGGGGACGCCGATCGCGGAGACGCTCGGCGCGCTCGATGACCTCGTCCACGACGGCAAGGTGCGCTGGATCGGCTCCTCGAACTTCTCCGCGGAGCAGATCGAGGCGGCCGAGGGGGTCGCGCGCGGCGCCGGCTTCCACCGCTTCGTCTCGGCTCAGAACCACTACTCGCTCGTCGAGCGGGAGGTCGAGGACGAGGTGCTGCCGACGTCGGAGCGGCTCGGGATCGGCTTCCTGCCGTACTTCCCGCTTGCGAGCGGCCTGCTCACGGGCAAGTACCGGCGCGGCGAGGAGGCGACCGAGGGGCGGCTTGCGGGCCGCGCGATCCCGGACGAGCGGTGGGATCGCACCGAAGAGCTGCAGCGCTACGCCGACGAGCGGGACGCCTCGCTGCTCGAGGTGGCGATCGGCGGTCTACTGGCGATGCCGGCCGTGACCTCCGTGATCGCCGGCGCCACGAAGCCCGAGCAGGTGCGCGCGAACGTCGCCGCCGGGGCGTGGGAGCCCGCGCCCGAAGACGTCGCTGCCTTGCAGGCGTTGCGCTAGGCCGCCGCGACGTCGCCGAGCCGGTAGCGTAGGTCGTTGAGCCGCTCGTGCCAGTCGTCGGACAGCGCCGCCACGCATTTCATCGAGCGGCATGCGAGGTCGACGAGCTCGAAGGGCGGGATGCCGTGCTCCTCGGCCCACGCTCGATCCTCCGGCGTGAGGTCGTCGGTGGGCTCGCCCGCCGTCGCGGCGACCAGCTCCGCGGCCCGCACCGCGCGCTCCGCGGCTTGCTCGTCCGGCGCCTCGCACGCCGCGGCCAGCGTCTCCCGGAGAGATTCCCAGTCCTGCATCAGGGGTCGAATTCCACCTGGTCGAAGAAACGAAGCACCGTGTGCCCGGGACGCACGCGCTCCTGGAACGCACGCAGCTCCTCGTCGGAGGCCTCGCCGAGCGCCCGCTTGACCGCGAGCCACGGGAGGTTGAAGTCCTCCTGGATCATCATCGTCGAGATCCGGGGGTTGATCTCGATCACCTTCTCGCCCATGAACTGGATGCTGAAGAACCACTCGAGGCCGAACTCCTCGACGATGCGCTCCGACGCCGCGACCAGCTCGGGCGCGTCGAGCGTGACGAAGAACATGCCGAGGCCGCAGCGCACCGACTCACGCGTCCGCGTCGCCTGCAGGACGATGCGGCTGCCGTCGGCGATCCCGTCCACCGTCCGCTCGGGCTCGGTGAGGAACTCCATCACGAGCAGGTCGAGCCCGTCTTCCGGCAGCAGCTCTACGGCCTCCTCCAGCCGCATCGCGAGCGCGCCCGGGCGCTCGTTGAGCAGCTGGTGCGTGCGGTCGACGGTCGGGTCGAGGACGCGGAAGCCCCTTGAGCCCGAGGAGAAGACGGGCTTGAAGCAGACCGGCCGGTCCGGGTAGCCGAGCTCGCGTGCGGCGGCGTCGACTCCCGCCGCCCCGGTCACGCGGCGGAAGTCCGGGGCGCCGACACCGATCCGGTGCAGCGCCTCGAACGTCTCGGCCTTGTCGTTCGACCGCCGCTCGGCGTCGGGGCCGCAGATCATGACCGGCACGGGGAACTCGCCGCGCCGCGTGGCGAGGTGGCGGAGGTCGTGCGAGGACTCCGGGAGCACGACGTCGACGTGCTCCTCCTCGACGAGCGAGAGCAGGGCGTCCGGGAAGGACGGGTCCGCGCCGGCGGGGACGAGGTGGAAGGCGTCGCAGAGGTGGCGGCCGATGGCGCGCTCGGACATGTCCACGCCCACGAGGCGCACGTTCCGCTCGCCGTTCTCGCGCAGCGCCCGCAGCAGCCGCGCCGCCCCCGGCGCGCCGCAGGCCGTGACGAGGATCGTCGTCACGCGCACGCGAGCACCCACTGGAAGGTCGCGTCATTCTCGGCCGGCGGCGGCTCGTGGAACGAGACGAGCTCGTCGCGCTCGATCGTGAATCCGGCCTCGCGGACCAGGCGCGAGTTGACCTCGGGCGCGAAACCGGCGAAGTAGGTCTCCGCGCCGAGCCACTCGCCGGTCCAGCCCGGGTTGTCCGACGCGCCGAACGCCGTGAGGAGCCAGCCCCCGGGGACGAGCCAGCCGTGGATGCTCGCGAGCAGCGGTGCGAGCAGCTCGCGCGGGACGTGGTTGAAGGCGATGAAGGAGGCGACGGCGTCGAACGAGCCGGACGGCAGCTCGAGCTGGGTGAAGTCGGCGCAGACGAACTCCGCCTCCGGGATCGCCGCGCGGGCGCGCTCCACCTGGCGCGGCGAGATGTCGACGCCGGTCACCGCGAAACGCTGCGCGAAGTGCCGGGTCTCGGGCGACCCGCCTCCGCAGCCGAGCTCGAGCACGCGTGCTCCTTCTCGGAGGCGCGAGACGAGGTCGTCCTCCCACTCGCGGCGCGTATCGCCGACGAAGCGCGTGCGCCACTCCGAAAACGTCTCTCCGACGGCGTCGTAGCCGTCGGCCACGATCTGCGTGCGCGGGTCGGGCACGGCGCGATGGTACTTCTGGAACGGCCACTACACTCGCGGACGGGTGAAGGTGGTAGGTAGCCGTCGCGCGCTGCGCACGTTCGGGACGCTTCTGGTCACCGGGTTGGCGGTCGCCTACATCGTGTGGAAGATCGACCTGCGCGAGACGGTCCACGTGATCGCCAACGCGAGCGTGGGCTGGCTCCTCGTCTCGGTCGCGATCTGGGTCGTCTCCGTCTGGCCGCTCGCGTGGCGCTGGCAGAGGCTCCTCGCCGCGAGCGGCGTGCGCGAGCGTCTCAACTGGCTCGTGCGCACCACGTTCGTCGCCTACGCCGCCGCGCAGGTGCTCCCGACCTCGCTCGGCGGCGACGCGTCGCGGATCTACGAGACGTCGCGCCGCCACCCCGGCCTGCGCGGCCCCGTCGCCGGAACCGTGCTGCTCGAGCGGGCGCTCGGCGGCGCCGCGACTCTGGGCCTCGCGGCCGTGGGATTCGCCCTCGCCGTCGGGCACTACTCGGTCGGCGGCTACGTCTGGGTCGAGCTCGCGTTCGTCGTCCTCACCGTGTCCGGCGCGTTCGTCCTCTTCTCGACCCGCTTCCACCCGATCATCCACCGGCTACGGCCGCTGCTTCACCGGCTGCGGGCCGAGTCGCTCCTGCGCGACGTCTACCTCGCGCTGCACGCGTACCGGACGAGGCTGCGGCTGCTCGTCGGAGTGGTCGCGCTGACCGTCACGGTGCAGGCGGCGCGGGTGCTCGCCATCTGGTGCGCGGGCAAAGCTGTCGGAGTGGATCTCTCGCCGAGGCCCTACTACGTGATGGGGCCGCTGCTGTTCCTCGTCATGCTGGTGCCCTTCACGGTCAACGGCCTCGCGGTGCGCGAGTCGTTCTTCGTCAGCTTCCTGGGGGCGCTCGGCGTCTCGGCCGACCGGGCCTTCTCCGCCGGCTTCCTCTTCTTCGTCGTCACGGTCGCCGTGGCCCTGCCGGGAGCGGCGATCGTCGCGTGGGAGAGCCTGCATCCCCGTCCCGTGCCGGGAGCCGCGCGATGAACTGGTTCGCGCTTCCGGCGACCGCCGAGACGATGCGGAGAAGGCCCCTTGCGGTGCCGTCCTCCAATTTGTGGGGGCTCGCGGGGCCCGTCGCCGCTGCGGCGCTGCTGGGCATCGCCCGGCTCCTGCCCGAGACGGGATTCGGCCTGTGGCTGCGCCTCGCGGCGGCGACGCTGATCGTGCTGCTGCCCGGGATCCTCGTCGCGCGGTGCATCGGGCAACGCAACGCCTCTTCCGGGTTCGCCGCGTCGCTCGCGCTCGTCGGCTTCGGGCTCGCGCTGGCGTTCGCGGTCGGAGGCTCGCTCGACCTCGTGCTTGCCTTCGAGCTCGTTGCCGGCGCCGTTGCGCTCGTCTGGCCGCTGACCGGCCGGCAGCTGGAGGCGGTGCGCCTGCCCGGGACGGCGCGCCTCGTGCGCGGCGTGCTCGCCGTCGCCGGAGCCGGGCTCGGCATCGGGCTCTGGTTCGTGCAGGGCGCCTTCACGGGCGACGCGTTCTTCCACCTCGGGCGCATCCGGAAGCTCGACACGCTCAACGCGCTGTCGCTCCACGACGTCGGCGAGTTCGCGCACGGCGGGCTCCACCCCGGCTACGCGTTCCCGCTCTGGCATGCCTGGCTCGCGCTCGTCGCCCGCCTCGCCGGCGTCGACCCGGCGAGCGTCGCTGCCCACGAGTCGAGCATTCTCGTTCCGCTTGCGCTCGTCCTTGTCTTCGAGATGGGCTGGGCCGTCTTCCGCTCGACCGGGCTCGCGACGGCCGTCGTGCTCGGCCAGGTTGCGATCAAGTGCTTCGCCCCGGGTCACGCGGGCGTCTATCCCTTCCTCTGGGAGCCCTCGACCGTGGCGACCCAGCTCCTCGTGCCGGCGGCGGTTGCGCTCTTCTTCCCCTTCGTCCGCCGGCCGACGTGGCCGGTCGCGGTCCTGCTCGCCGCCGCCTCGGGCGCGCTCGCGCTCGTGCACCCGACGTACGCGCTGTTCCTCGCCATCCCGCTGGGGGCGTACGTGCTCGCGCGCACGCTACTGACGCGCGGCGAGGACTTCCGCCGGGGGATCCTCGGCTTCGCCGTCTTCGCGGTGCCGATGGGCCTCGCCTTCCTCTGGCTCCTGCCGGTCATCCGGGAGACGATCCCGGTCTCGCCGGGGCCGAAGCAGCTCGCCGCCAACCTCTACCACTACCGCCACGACCTCGTCCGGCACGGGCACTCGCTGACCCGCTACGCCCTTGCGCCGGCGCGGATCGACCGGAACGGCTCGATCGCGCTCGCGGGCCTGCTCCTGGCGCCGCTGGCGTTCTTCGCCCGGCGCCGGCGCTGGAGCGCCCTCGTGCTCGGCGCCACCGTCGCCGTCCTCGGCCTCGAGCTGTGGCCGCTCGTCTTCCCGCACTTCGCCGACGCCGTCTCTCTCTCGCAGGCGCGGCGCGCGTCCGGCTTCATCCCGTTCGCGGTGGCGCTCGCCGGCGGCGCCGCGATCGTCAGCCGCTACTCGCGCGCGCTCGCGCTCGTCGGCGGGCTCGTCGCCGGGATCTGGCTCCAGGTCGCCTATGCCGGCGACTTCGGGCTGCGCGCGCCGCGCACCGAGCCTGCCATCGTGGTCTGGATCGCCCTCTACGGCAGTATCGCCGCGCTCGTCGCGGGAACCGTGCTCGCGTGGCGGCGGCGCGACCGTCCGGCGCCCGCACCGCGGGAGCACGGAGTCGCGGCCGCCTTCGCCGTCCTCCTCTTCGTCCTGCCCGTCGCCGTGCACGGCTTCTGGCACTGGACGCCGCAGACGCCGCACGACCGCTACGCGCTGTCCCCGGGCCTGATCCGCTTCCTCCAGCAGGATGTGGCGCCGCGATCCGTCGTCCTCGCGGATCTCGGGACGAGCTACCGCGCCACCGCGTTCGCCCCGGTCTACGTCGTCGCGGTTCCGCCGACGCACGCTGCGAACACGCACCCGAACCAGCTGCAGAAGCGGAAGCGCGCCGTGCTCCGCTTCCTCTACGCGGATCCGACCGTCGACGTCGCGCGGCGCTGGCGGGCGCAGTGGATCGTCCTCACCCGAGACGAGCCCGTGGGGGCGATCGAGCGGCAGGGCCTCCGGCCCGCCTACGAGGACGACCGGTTCGTCGTCTTCCGCACGGCAGTACCGTTGCGCGGGTGAAGGTCCTCCTCGTGACGCGCCACTTCCCGCCCGGCGGCGGTGGCGGCGTGCAGCGGCCGCTCAAGTTCGCGAGTCACCTTCCCGCGCTCGGGATCGAGACGCATGTGCTCGCGCCCGACGTCCCGAGCGAGACGGTCGCGGACGCGGAGCTCGAGCTGCCCACGCAGGCCTGGATCCACCGCGTCAAGTACGTCGGGCCGCAGGCGGGCCGGCCTGCCGAGCTGCTCGAGGACAGCCAGGGGCTCGCGCGGGTCGGGACGAAGGCGGCGCTCCTCGGGCGCCGGCTCCTCGTCCCCGACGAGAACGTCCCGTGGAGCACCGTCGCCCTGCCGACGGCGATCCGGCTCGTGCGCAGCGAGGGGATCGACGTCGTGCTCACCACCTCGCCGCCGCCCTCGCTCCACCTCCTCGGCGCGGCCGTCAGGCGGACGACGCCCGCCCGGTGGGTCGCCGACCTGCGCGATCCGCTCACCTCTCATCCCCACCGGCGTGGCTACGAGTCGCAGCTCTCGCGGCTGAAGGAGACGTCGGTCGGCGGGGTGGGGAGGCTCGTGGCGTCGCAGGCCGACGCGATCGTCGCGGCATCGGACGCGATCGCCGAGGAGATGCGCACGCGCAAGCCGAAGGGCAAGGTGGTCACGATCGCCAACGGCTGCGACTTCGACGACTTCGCCGGGCTCGAGCATCACACGAGCGAGAAGCTCCGGATCACGCACGCCGGCCACTTCCACGGGAAGCGCGACCCGAAGCCGTTCCTCCGCGCGCTTGCGGAGTCGAAGCTCGACGACGTCGTCGCCCGCTTCGCCGGCGACTTCCGCGCCGCCGACCGCGAGTACGCCGAGGAGCTGGGCCTCGGCGACCGTGTCGAGTTGCTCGGCGACGTCTCGCGCCGCCGCTCGCTCGAGCTGCAGCGGGACTCCGAGGCGCTGCTCCTCCTGATCCCGGAGTCCGGCGGCCGCGGCCTCGGCGTCCTGACCGGGAAGATCTTCGAGTACCTGGCCGCGGAGCAGCCGATCCTCGCCGCCGTGCCGCCCGACGGCGCCGCGGCCCGGCTCGTGCGCGACACCGGCGCCGGGATCGTCGTCCCGCCCGACGACGTCGACGCGCTGCGCCAGGCGCTCCTCGACCTGCACGGGCGGTGGAGGGCGGGGAGCCTCGACGGGACGCCGCTCTCCGACCAGTGGCGGCAGCGGCTCTCGCGCGGCGCCCGCGTCGAGGAGCTCGCCGACCTGCTGAGGAGCCTCGCGTGACCGCCGCGGCGATCACCCCTGCCCGCGTCCGCGCCGTGCCGCGGACGCAGGAGCGCATCGTCACCGGCCTCTTCTTCGCCTCCCTCTTCGTGGCCACGTTCGAGAAGGTGCACTGGAGCTTCGCGGGTCAGATCGGGATCAACGACATCGCGACGATCCTCTTCCTGATCGCCTACGTGGCGAGCGAGCGCCGCCCGCTGCCCCGCACGAGCGCGGTCGTCCTCGCCTTCTTCGCGGCGTTCGCGCTCGTCTACCTCGCCGGCTTCTGGAACATCGAGACGAAACAGGGGCTGACCCAGTTCGCGAAGGGGATGACGAAGTTCGTCATCCACTGGGCCTTCGTCGTGGCGGCGATCGGCTACCTCGCGCAGCGCGGCGAGCGCTTCTTCTGGCGCGCGCTCGGCTGGTTCACGGTGGGCTTCGTCGCGAACGCGGTCTACGGGATCCTGGAGCTCGGCGCGGCGCTGGCCGGACGCAATCTCGACAACCTCGTCCTCGTGCCGCTGACCGGTGGAGCGAGCCGGATCAGCGTCTTCGGGATCATCGGCGGTCAGAACATCTACCGCGTCAACGCACTCACCGGCGACCCGAACCACTTCGGCGTGATGCTGATCGTGCCGCTGCTCGCGCTGACGCCCGTCTACCTGCGGCTGCCGCGGAGGCACCGGCTGCGGTGGCCGCTCGCCGCCGTCCTCGCCTTCCTCCTGCTCGTGGACATCGCGACCTTCTCCCGCAGCGGCGGCGTCGGGCTGATCGCCGGGATCCTCGTCCTCGTCCTGCCCTACCGGCGCTTCTTCCGCTCGAGACAGTTCCTCGTCCCGCTCGGTGCCCTGGTGGTCGTGCTGCTGGGTGTTCTCTACACGCGGAAGCACTTCTTCGAGACGTTCCTGAGCCAGCGGCTCTCGACGAGCGGGAAGTCGACGAGCGCGCACTTCGCGGTCTACGACTTCATCGGCCAGATCCTCCACATGCACCCGCTGCTCGGTCTCGGCAACAACAACTTCTCCGTCTACTACGAGTTCGTGACCGGGAAGTCGAACTTCGGCGCGCATTCGTACTGGGTCGCGGTGATCGTCGAGTCCGGCCTGCTCGGGCTCGTGCTGTGGATCGTCTTCCTGCGCTACGTGTTCGTGCGGCTCGACGCGGCGCGGCGGCTGGGGCGGCTGCTCGACCGGCTCGGCGACCCGACGGGCGCGCAGGTGCGGCCGCTCGCCTACGGGCTGACGGCCGCCCTCGTGGGGACGATCGCCGCCAACTTCTTCTACCTGACGATGCAGTTCTATTACTTCTACGCCTTCCTCGCCTTCGCGCTCGCGCTGCCGGTCGTGTTCGGGGGCCGCGCGCGCGGGCAGCCCAGCGGGTAGTGCGCGTCGTCGTCCTCACGACGTCGTGGCCACGGACGGAGAGCGAGTTCGCGGGCCGCTTCGTCGCCGACGCCGTCGAGCGGCTGCGCGAGCGAGGGGTGGAGGTGGACGTGCTCGCGCCGGGCGAGGGGTATGACGACCACGGCCTTGCCTACGGGGGAGGCATGGCGGCGAACCTGCGCCGCAGGCCGTGGAAGGCGCCGCTCCTGCTCCTCTCGATGTGGCGGGCGCTGCGCCGGGCCGCCCGCGACGCGGACCTGGTGCACGCGCACTGGCTCCTCACCGCGGCGGTGGCGCGGTTCGGCGGTAGGCCGTTCCTCGTCACGCTGCACGGCTCCGGCTCCGCCGGCCGCTTCTCGGACGTCGAGCTCGCACGCGACCGGCCGCGCCTCGTCCGCGCGCTCCTGCGTCCCGCCGCGGCCGTGATCTGCGTCTCGGAGACGGTCGCCGAGGGCCTGCGCTCGGTCGGACTGGAGCCGGTCGTGATCCCGAACGGGGTGCGCGTGCCGGCGGAGGTGGGAGCTCCGGCCGAGCCTGCGGAGGTGCTCTACGTCGGGCGGCTCTCGCCCGAGAAGAACGTGGACACGCTCGTCGAGGCCGTCGGCGACCTGAACCTGGTCGTCGCGGGAGACGGTCCGCTCCGGGAGCGCGTGCCGAACGCGCTCGGAGCGGTGCCCCATGCCGAGGTGGAGCGGTTGCTCGAGCGGGCTTCGGTTCTCGTGGCGCCGTGCGAGCGGGAGGGGTTCGGCCTCGCGGCGGCCGAGGCGATGGCGTTCGGAAGGCCCGTCGTCGCGGCAGCGGGCGGCGCGCTGCTCGAGCTCGTCTCCGACGGCGAGACGGGCCTGCTCGTGCCTCCGCGCGACGCCCCCGCACTGCGCGAGGCGGTCGAGCGGCTGCTGGCAGACCCGGCGCTCCGCGAGCGCCTCGGCCGCGCAGCGCACGAACGTGCGCGCGAGCGCTTCGGCTGGGACGGCGTGATCGACCGGACGCTCGAGCTCTACCGGACGGCGCTCGCCGGGGCGGACTGATGGCGCTGGCCGACCTGCTCGACGCGGCGACGCGGGGCGTCTATCCGGCTCCCGACGGTCGCCTTGAGGTCGTGCCGTCGCCGCCCGGCCTCGCGGACGCCGTCGTGGCGTTCACCGCGCACACCGTCGTCGCGGCGGACGTCGACCCGGATGCCGTCGCCGCCCAGCTGCCGGCGGGCAGCCTCAGCGCGCCGCTGCAGCCGCCGTTCCTGACCTGGCTCGCCGGACAGCTGGGATCCGAGGCGGGCAACGTCGACATCCTGCTCGTGGCCGCGCGAGGCGGTGCGTCCGAGGTCGAGCTCGTGGAGGTCGGCGACGCCGATCACCCGCGCCTCCGTCGCGCCCGGCGGTACCGCAGCGAGGTGCGCATCGCCGAGCCGGCGGGCGGCGGCGGGCTCGTCGTCGTCGGGCGTGGCCTGGCCGGACGCCACGAGGTCTCGATCGAGGTCGAGCCCGGGCGGCGGGGAGACGGTCTCGGCCGGTCGCTCGCGCAGGCCGCGCCGGCACTCGTTCCCGAGGGAGAGCCGCTGTTCGCCCAGGTCGCGCCGGGCAACGCCGCGTCGTTGCGGGCGTTTCTCGCCGCGGGGTACCGCCCGCTCGGCGCCGAGGTCCTCTTCCTGAAGGATCAGCCGATCGGCTGATGCTGCAGGCGTGAGCTGCGGTACCAGGCGATCGTCCGCTCGAGCCCGTCGCGGAGCGGCGTCTGTGCCTCGAAGCCGAACAGCTCGCGCGCGCGGGATGTGTCGAGCGACCGGCGCGGCTGCCCGTTCGGCATCGTCGTGTCCCAGACGATCTCGCCTTCGAAGCCGGTCAGCTCCGCGATCAGCTCGGCGAGGTCGCGGATCGAGATCTCGGAGCCGGTGCCGAGGTTGACGGGCTCGGGGCCGTCGTAGCGGTCCGCCGCGAGCAGCAGGCCCTCGGCCGCATCGTCGACGTAGAGGAACTCGCGCGTCGGCGAGCCGTCGCCCCACAGCACGACCTCGTCCGGCGACTCGACCATCTTCCGGATCAGGTCAGGGATGACGTGCGCGTTCGTCGCGTGGAAGTTGTCGCGCGGCCCGTACAGGTTCGCCGGCAGCAGAAAGATCGCGTCGAGCCCGTACTGGTCGCGATAGGCCTGGGCGCCGACGAGGATCGACTTCTTCGCGACGCCGTACGGCGCGTTCGTCTCCTCCGGATAGCCACTCCAGAGCTCTTCCTCGCTGAAGGGAACCGGAGTGAACTTCGGGTAGGCGCAGACGGTGCCGACGACCACGACCTTGCCGACCCCGTGCTCGCGGGCCTGCTCGAGCACGTGCGCGCCCATCATCAGGTTCGCGTACCAGTAGCGGCCCGGGTTGGCGCGGTTGGCGCCGATGCCGCCCACCTCGGCGGCGAGGTGGAAGACGCGCTCCGGGCGGGCGTCGTCGAAGAGCCGGGCGGCGTCCGCCTCGCGGGTCAGGTCGTAGTCGGCGCTCCTCGCGACGAACGGCTCGATCCCGTCCGCCTGCAGCCGCTCGACGAGATGCGAGCCGAGGAAGCCCCCTCCGCCGGTGACCAGCACACGCATGCCCGCAAGCGTAGACGCCGGCGCCGGTACGGTAGGGCGCCGTGGCGAAGCGGAAGGCGTTCATCACCGGCATCACCGGCCAGGACGGCTCCTACCTGGCGGAGATCCTGCTCGAGAAGGGCTACGAGGTGTACGGGATGATCCGCCGCTCGAGCTCGTTCAACACCGCGCGGATCGACCACATCTTCGGCGAGCTCGAGCTCGTCTTCGGCGACCTGACCGACGGCTCCGTCCTCAACCGGCTGATGCGCACGATCCAGCCGGACGAGGTCTACAACCTCGGCGCGCAGAGCCACGTCCAGGTCAGCTTCGAGATCCCCGAGTTCACCGCCGACACGACCGGGATGGGGACGCTCCGGCTGCTCGACGCGATCCGCGAGGAGGGTGTGCGGTGCCGCTTCTACGAGGCGGGCTCGAGCGAGATGTTCGGCAGGGTCGTCGAGACGCCGCAGACGGAGAGGACGCCCTTTTATCCGCGGAGCCCGTACGGCGTCTCCAAGGTCTTCGGCTACTGGATCACGCGCAACTACCGCGAGGCGTACGGGATGTACGCGGTCAACGGGATCCTGTTCAACCACGAGTCGCCGCGGCGGGGCCCGACCTTCGTCACGCGGAAGGTGACGCGCGCGATCGGGGCCATCCTGCGCGGCGAGCAGGACGAGCTGCGCCTCGGGAACCTGGAGGCCAAGCGCGACTGGGGCTTCGCGCGCGACTACATGGAGGGCGCGTGGCAGATGCTCCAGGCCGACGAGCCCGACGACTACATCCTCGCGACCGGCGAGACCCATTCCGTGCGCGAGCTCCTCGACGAGGCGTTCGGGTACGTCGGCCTGGACTGGAACGACTACGTGAAGATCGACGAGCGCTACTTCCGGCCGGCCGAGGTGGACATGCTCCTCGGCGACGCCTCGAAAGCGAAGGAGAAGCTCGGCTGGGGGCCGAGCGTCCGGTTCCCGGAGCTCGTGCGGATGATGGTCGACCACGACCGCGAGCGCCGCCAGACCGAAGAGCACTACGTCTAGCATCTTGCGCCGATGAAGGGAGTGATCCTCGCCGGGGGCTCCGGCACCCGGCTCGCCCCGCTCACGCGCATCACGAACAAGCACCTCCTGCCCGTGTACGACCGGCCGATGGTGACGTACGCCGTCGAGGCGCTCGTCGAGGCGGGGATCGAGGAGCTGATGCTCGTCACCGGGGGCACGCACGCGGGCGAGTTCTTCCGGCTGCTCGGCAACGGGCACGAGTACGGGATCGACCGGCTCTTCTACGCCTACCAGGAGCGGCCCGGCGGCATCGCCGAGGCGCTCGGGCTGGCCGAGCGGTTCGTCGCCGGCGACAAGGTGTGCGTCCTGCTCGCGGACAACGTCTTCGAGCAGTCGCTGCGCCAGGCCGTCGAGAACTTCGAGCGGCAGGAGCGGGGCGGTCGCATCGTGCTCGTCCAGCTCGACGAGGACGAGCATCTGCGACACCTCGGCGTCGCGGTCATGGACGGAGACCGGGTGACCGGGATCGTGGAGAAGCCCGCCTCGCCGCCGAGCCGCTTCGCCGTGACCGGCGTCTACTTCTACGACGCGCAGGTCTGGGACGTCCTCCCGACGCTCGAGCCGTCGGGTCGCGGCGAGTTCGAGATCACCGACCTGAACAACTGGTACGTCGAGCGCGGCGAGCTGGAGGCCGACGTGCTCGAAGGCTTCTGGGGCGACGCCGGCGAGTCGATCGACGCCTACTACTCGGTCAACGACTTCGTACGCGGGACGCGGGGCCGGTGATCGAAGGGCTGCGCCTGCTTCCGCTCGAGCGCCACGCCGACGAGCGCGGCTGGTTCAGCGAGCTCGCCCGCGCGAGCGCGCTGCCGAAGCCGATCCGGCAGGTGAACCTCGCGCGCTCACGGCAGGGCGTCGTGCGCGGCCTGCACTATCACGAGCGCGGCCAGGACGACGTCTTCGTCTGCCTCGACGGGATGGTGCGCGTCGTCGTGCTCGACCGCACGACGGGCGAGGCGTTCTCGGAGGACATCGGCGACGACAACCCTGTGGCGATCTACGTGCCGGGCGTCCACGCGCACGGCTACGAGGCGCTGACCGACGCCCTGTTCGCCTATCTCGTCACGGAGGAGTACGACGCCGCCGACCCGGACGAGCACGGCATCAGCTGGGACGACCCGCGCGTCAGGCACCTGTGGAGCACGGACTCCCCGATCCTCTCGGCCCGCGATGCAGGTGGGCCGGCGTGAGGCTGCTCGTCACCGGCGCGGCCGGCTTCATCGGCTCCAACTTCGTCCACTACTGGTCGCAACGCCATCCCGACGACGAGGTCGTCGCGCTCGACAAGCTCACGTACGCGGGCGATCCGCGCAACCTCGACGGCCTCGGCGTCCGGCTCGTGGTCGGCGACATCTGCGACCTCGATCCGACTGAGCGCCTGCTCGCCGACGAGCGAATCGACACGGTCGTCAACTTCGCCGCCGAGTCGCACAACAGCCTGGCGGTCGTCGACCCCGGCCGCTTCTTCCGCACCAACGCGCTGGGCACGCAGACGCTGCTCGAGGCTGCGCGCCGCCACGGCGTGACCCGCTTCCATCACGTCTCGACGTGCGAGGTCTACGGCGACCTGCCGCTCGACTCCGACGAAGCGTTCACGGAAGATTCGCCGTACCGGCCCCGGACGCCGTACAACGCCTCGAAGGCCGCCGCCGACCACGCGGTCCGCGCCTACTTCGAGACCTTCGACCTCCCGGTGACGATCACCAACTGCTCCAACAACTACGGCCCCAGGCAGTTCCCCGAGAAGGTGATCCCGCTCTTCCTCACCAACGCGCTCGACGACCGCGAGCTCCCGCTCTACGCCTCCACGCAGAACCGGCGCGAGTGGCTGCACGTCGACGACCACTGCCGCGCGATCGACCTCGTGCTCGAGCGGGGCCGCGAGGGGGAGACGTACAACGTCGGCTCCGGCGACGAGCGCTCGATCGAGCAGATCGCCGACCTCGTGCTCGACCTGACGGACAGGCCGGAGTCGCTGAAGACGATCGTCCCCGACCGGCCGGGACACGACCGCCGCTATCTCCTCGACTGCACGAAGCTCGGGCGCGAGCTGGGCTGGCGGCCCGAGGTCTCCTTCGAGGACGGGCTGCGCGACACGGTCGAGTGGTACGCCGACAACCGTTCCTGGTGGGAGCCCCTGAAGGAACGGGCGCCGGTGCGCGAGACCGAGTGGCGGTGAGCCGGCGCCTGCTCGTCACCGGTGCCGACGGGCAGCTCGGGGAGGCGCTGTGCGAGGAGTTCCGGGACGAGCAGGTGGTGCCGCTGACGCCGGCGGAGTGGGACATCACGCTGCCTCCGCCTTCCGGGCTCCCCGAGGTGGACGTCGTGCTGCACGCGGCGGCGTGGACCGACGTCGACGGCGCGGAGACCCGTCCGCAGGACGCGGCCGCGGTAAACGTCGGCGGGACGCAGCACGCGGCCGAGCTCGGGGCGCCGCTCGTTCTTTTCTCCACCGACTACGTGTTCGACGGGAGCAAGCGGGGCCCGTACGTCGAGTCGGATGCGCCCAACCCGCTCTCGGTCTACGGCCGCACGAAGCTCCAGTCCGAGGCGGCGGCCGGGGAGGACGCGTGGATCGTCCGCACCTCGTGGTTGTTCGGCTGGGCGAGTACGAACTTCGTCCGCACGATGCTGCAGCTGGGAGCGGAGCGGGACGAGGTCGCGGTGGTCGATGACCAGCGCGGCTCGCCGACCTACGTGGGCCACCTGGCGGCCGGGGTACGGGAGCTGCTGGATCTCCCGCGCGGGCTCTGGCACGTCACTGCGGACGGCGACTGCACGTGGGCGGACTTCGCGGAGGCGATCTTCGAGGAGGCGGGTCTCGACTGCCGCGTCCGCCGGATCACGGCTGCGGAGCTCGGCCGGCCGGCCCCGCGCCCGGCGAACTCGGTGCTGAGGAGCGAGCGACCGGAGGCGCCGAGGCTGCCCGACTGGCGCGAGGGGCTCCGAGAATGCCTGCAGCGGCTGCATCCGTAGGCGGGCAGCGCCGGGTGCGGTTCTCATTGCGAATGGCTACCGTGATCCGGTGGCCGCGCCGCCGGCAGCCGACGTGTCCGTGATCGTGCCGACCTACCAGGGTCGCCGCCATCTCGAGGAGTTGCTTCCCTCACTCCGGGAGCAGACTCTCGCGCACGAGGTGATCGTCGTCGACAACGCGTCGACGGACGGGACACGGGAACTCCTCCGTCAGCGCTGGCCGGGCGTCCGGGTGATCTCCTTCTCGGAGAACCTCGGCTTCGGCAAGGCGGCGAACGCGGGCGTCGCCGCAGCGACCTCGGCGACCGTCGTTCTGCTCAACAACGACATCGTGTGCACGCCGGACTTCCTCGAGCGACTCGTCGACGCACTCGACCCTGGGCAGGGATTCGTGATGGCCGCACCGGTTCTCGTTCGTCTCGGCAACGAGGGACGGATCGACACGGCCGGCATCGTCGTCGACCGCAGCCTCCACGGGTTCAACCACCTGTACGG
>DASTZY010000159.1:0-4882 GCA_035764085.1 Gaiellaceae bacterium | reverse complement strand
GTCTCAGACGTACGCACGCGCACGGCAGAGCCGTGCGCGGAAGGCGGTCATCGTAGCAAAGCCGCTCCGGCAGCCGTGAGGATGCGCGGCCCGTCCGCGGTGACCGCGACGGTGTGCTCGAAATGGGCCGCGAGGGACTCGTCGACGGAAGAGATCGACCATTCGTCGTCGTGGACGTAGACGTCTGGTCCACCCGCCGTGATCATCGGCTCGATCGCCAGGGTCATGCCCTCCTGGAGCACCGGCCCGCGGCCCGGCGGACCGTAGTTCGGGATCTGCGGGTCCTCGTGGTAGTCGCGCCCGACGCCGTGCCCGACGAGGCTGCGGACGACGGAGAAGCCCGCGTCCTCGACGACCACCTGGATCGCATGCGAGATGTCCGTGAGCCGGTTCTCGACCCGAGCCTGCTCGATGCCGGCGGCGAGCGCGTCCCGGCAGACGTCCAGCAGGTGCTGCGCCTCCGGCGAGATCTCGCCGACAGGGAGGGTCACGGCGCTGTCCGCGACGAGGCCCCCGAGCGTGACGCCGAGGTCGAGGGAGATCAGGTCTCCCTCGCGCGCGCGGTAGCCGCCGGGGATCCCGTGCACGACCATCGAGTTCGGCGAAATGCAGAGCGCGGCCGGGAAGCCCTTGTAGCCCTTCGAGGTCGGCTTGCCACCGTTGGCAGTGATGTGCTCGTCGGCGATGCGGTCGAGCTCGCGCATCTCGACGCCGGGCTCGAGGTGCTCGCCCACGAGCGCGAGCGTCTCGGCGAGGAGCGCTCCGGCACGGGCCATCCCCTCGATCTCGGCCTCGGACTTGCGGACGATCACGCCTCGACCTTCTTGTGCCGGGCGACCTCGGCGAGGGCCTCCTCGATCTCGCGGAAGACCTCGTCGATCGTGCGGTCGGCGTGGATGCCCACCACGTTGCCGCGGGTCGAGCGGTAGTACTCGAGCAGCGGCGCGGTCTCCTTGTCGTAGAGCTCGAGGCGCCGCCCGAAGGCCTCCGGCGTGTCATCGGAGCGCCCTTCGTCCGCCGCGCGCTTGAGCATGCGCTGCAGCAGCGCCTCCCGGTCGGGCACCTGGAAGTCGAAGACGACGTCGAGGCTCCGGTCGAGCTCGCGCAAGAGCTCGTCGAGCGCCTCCGCCTGCGGCATGGTGCGCGGAAAGCCGTCGAGGATGAAGCCGCCGACCGTGTCGCCGCGCAGGAGGCGGTCGCGGATCAGCCGCACCATGAGGTCGTCCGAGACCAGGTCGCCGCGGTCGTAAACCTCCTTGAGCTCGCGCCCGAGCTCCGTCGGGAGCTCCTTCATCTCACGGATCATGTCCCCGCTCGCAATGTGCGGGAAGCCGTACATCGCCTTGATCCGCTGCGCCTGCGTGCCTTTCCCCGAGCCCTGCGGTCCGAGGACGAGGATGTTCAGCGTAAGAACCCTTCGTAGTGGCGCATCACCATCTGCGACTCCATCTGTCGCATCGTCTGCAGCGCCACGCCGACCACGATCAGGACCGACGTGCCGCCGAGGGCGCGGTACGTGGCCTGCGAGAAGTGGAAATGCGCGATGAAGATCGACGGCGCCACGGCCACCGCGGCGAGGAAGAGGGCGCCGGGGAACGTGAGCCGGCTCAGCACACGGTCGAAGTAGGCCGCGGTGGGCGGCCCGGGCCGGATGCCGGGGATGTAGCCGTTGTACTTCCGCAGGTTGTCGGCCTGCTCGACCGGGTTGAAGACGACCGACGTGTAGAAGTAGGTCATCAGGATGATCAGGATCGCCTCGGCGAGCAGGTACTTCCAGCTCGAGAAGCCGAAGTTGAGCTGCAGCCAGTTGTTCCACTGCGGCCGGAAGCTGCCGATCGTCTGCGGGACGGCGAGGATCGCGGCGGCGAAGATGATCGGGATCACGCCGGCCATGACGACGCTGAGCGGCATGTAGGTCGAGCCGCCGGTCGTCTGCCGGTTGCCGAGCTGGCGGCGCGCGTACTGGATCGGGATCCGGCGCTGGCCCTCCATCACGAACACGACGGCGACGACGATGCCGAGCGCCACGAGCGGGAAGAAGAGCCGCGCAGACGTGCCGCCGTTGATCCAGCCGCTGATCCCCTGCGGGGCGTAGGCGAGGATCGAGGCGAAGATCAGGAGCGAGATCCCGTTGCCGATGCCGCGCTTCGTGATCTGCTCCCCCATCCACATCAGCAGCGTCGTGCCGGCGGTGAGCGTGAGGATGATGATCACCAGGCGACCGCTGTTGAAGTTCAGCGCGCCCTGGTGCTTGAACAGGAACGCGTACCCGGTCGCCTGTGCGGCCGCGAGCGCCACCGTGAGGTAGCGCGTGTACTGCGTGATCTTGGCGTAGCCCGCCTCGCCTTCCTTCTGCAGCCGCTCGAGCGACGGGATGACGATCCCCAGGACCTGGAAGATGATCGACGCGGTGACGTACGGCATGATCCCGAGCGCGAAGAGCGAGAAGCGGGACAGCGCCGAGCCCGAGAAGAGATTCAGGAGGCCGAGCACGCCGTTGCCGGCCGAGCCGCCGAACATCTGCGACAGCGTCTGCTGATCGACTCCCGGCGCAGGCACCCAGGAGCCGAACCGGTAGACGGCGAGCACGCCGGCGGTGAAGAGGAGGCGGCGGCGAAGCTCGGGGACGCGCCACACATTGGTGAGCCAGCTGAGCACGCTATTCCTCGGCCCCTTCGGGCTCCTCGGCTGCGGGCTCGTCGTCGGCTGCCGGCTGGTCGTCGGCGGCCTCGGGCTGCTCGTCGGCCGCGGCCTCCGGCTGCTCGGCGGCCGCAGGCCTGGCCTTCCGGTGACGCACCTTCTTCACCTTCGGCTCGCGCAGGAGCTCGACGGTGCCGCCCGCGCCCTCGATCTTCTCGCGCGCGGACGCCGAGATCGCGTGCACCCGGACCGTGAGCTTCTTCGTCACCTCGCCGACGCCGAGCAGCTTCACGTCGGTGCGCGTGTTCTTGATCAGGCGCTTCTCGACGAGCGTCTCGGGCGTCACCTCGTCGCCGGCGTCGAACCGGTCGAGGTCGCGCAGGTTGACGGGCTGGGTGGAGGTGCGGAACGGCCCGATCGGCATCGCGTCCTTCGAGGTGGCGCCGCGCAGCTTGCCGAGCCGCATGTAGATGTTCGTCTGGCCGCCCTCGAACCCGGCCCGCATCTTGTGCGACCCCGAGCGCGACTTCTGACCCTTGATGCCGCGGCCGGAATAGCGGCCCTTGCCCGAGCCGAGGCCGCGCCCGACGCGCTTCCGGTCCTCGCGCGGCTGCGCCGGCGAGAGATTGGAGAGATTCAGCTGCTTCTCGGGCATCGGGGCTAGGCGTTCTCGATCTTCACGAGGTGACGGACCTTGCGGAGCATGCCGGCGAGCGCCGGCGACTCCTCGTGCTCGGCGCTGCGGCCGATGCGGCCGAGCCCGAGTGCACGCAGGGTACCGCGATGCCGCTCGGACTGACCGATCTGGGACCGGACCTGCGTGATCAGGAGCCTGGCCACTAGGAGTCGTCCTTCTTGCGGCGCAAGCTGCGCCGCTTGGGCTTCTCCTCGGCGACGGGCTCCGCGGGCTGCTCCGGCTCTGCGGGAGCCTCGGCCTCCGCCGCGGGCTCGGCCTCGGCGGCAGGATCCTCCGCAGGCGCCTCCTCTTCAGCAGGCGCCTCTTCGGCTGCGGGCGTCTCCTCGACGACCGAGGGGGTCTCCTGCACGACCGCCGCGGCCAGAGCGGCCTCCTCGAGTGGGGCCTCTTCCTCGGCCGCGGCCTCGGGCGCCACGGCGGGCAGCGGCAGCACCTCGCTGATCCGCTTGCCGCGGATCTTGGCCACGTCCTCGGGCCGGCGCAGGTCCTGCAGCGCGGCCACGGTCGCCTTCGCCATGTTGATCGGGTTGGTGGTGCCGAGGCTCTTGGCGAGCACGTTGCGGACGCCGCCGAGCTCGAGCACCGCGCGCACGCCGCCCCCGGCGATGACGCCGGTTCCCTCCGAGGCGGGGCG
This sequence comes from Gaiellaceae bacterium, assembly GCA_035764085.1. Taxonomy (GTDB): domain Bacteria; phylum Actinomycetota; class Thermoleophilia; order Gaiellales; family Gaiellaceae; genus Palsa-739. The sequence continues at coordinate 911 of DASTZY010000159.1, read as the reverse complement.
CAGCAGGACCCTGGCGGCGTCGTACCTGCCGAGCACCTCGTGCGTGATCGTGGAGCCGTGCTTCGGGATGGTGAAGAGGTTCTTCTTCGCATCCTCGACGGCCTTGGTGATCGCCAGCGGCACCTCGCGTGCCTTGCCGTAGCCGACGCCGACGCGGTCGACCTCGTCGCCCACGACGACGAGCGCCGTGAACGAGAAGCGCCGGCCGCCCTTGACGACCTTGGCCACGCGGTTGATCTCGACGACGCGCTCCTTGAGCTCGCGTGTCTCGGTGTATTCGATCGTGCTCAAAACTCGAGTCCTCCCTCGCGCGCGCCGTCAGCGAGCGCCTTGACGCGTCCGTGGTAGAGATAGCCGCCGCGGTCGAACACACACGCGTTGACCTTGGCCTCTTTCGCGGCCGCGGCGAGCGCTTTCCCGACTGCCTCTGCCTGCGCCGTCTTGTCGCCCTTGAAGGACTTCCCAAGTGCGAGATGGGACGCCGACGCGAGCGTCTTCCCTGCGTCGTCGTCGACGAGCTGCGCTTCGATGCCACGGTTGGAGCGGAAGACGACGAGACGCGGCCGCTCGGCGCTGCCGTGCACCGTCGCGCGCACGCGCCGGTGGCGCCGCAGACGACCTTCTCTGACGGTGAGACTAGGCACGCTTGCCGACCTTTCTGCGGACGTACTCGCCCTCGTAGCGGATGCCCTTGCCCTTGTACGGCTCGGGCGGACGCACCTTGCGGACCTCGGCGGCCGTCTGGCCGACCATCTGCTTGTCCGTTCCCTTGACCGTGATCTCGGTCGGAGTCGGGACCTCGAAGGTGATGCCGGTGCGCGGCTTGATCGTCACGGGATGCGAATAGCCGACGTTGAGCTCGAGGTCGGTGCCCTTGAGCGCCGCGCGGTAGCCGACGCCCTGGATCTCGA
>DASTZY010000158.1:0-16922 GCA_035764085.1 Gaiellaceae bacterium | reverse complement strand
CCCAGCAGGACCAGTCGGAGGCGCTCGTCGAGGAGGCGCTCGAGGAGGTGCGGCTGCTCGAGTCGCTCGACTACCGCGACTTCAAGAGCTCGGTCAAGTCGTCGCACGTGCCGACGATGATCCGCGCCTACCGGCTGCTCTCGGAGAAGGTCGACTACCCGCTCCACCTCGGCGTCACCGAGGCCGGCACGGTCTTCGCCGGCTCCATCAAGAGCGCCGTCGGGATCGGCACGCTCCTCGCCGAGGGGATAGGCGACACGATCCGCGTCTCACTCTCCTCCGACCCGGTCGAGGAGCCCAAGACGGCGTACGAGATCCTCAAGGCACTCGGGCTGCGCGAGCGCGGGCCGGTGATGATCGCCTGCCCGAGCTGCGGCCGCGACAACGTCGGCGTGCACACGCTGGCCGAAGAGGTCGAGGAGCGGCTACAGGCCTATCCGCAGCACTTCGAGGTCGCGGTGCTCGGCTGCGCCGTCAACGGGCCCGGCGAGTCCGGCGACGCGGACTTCGGGATCGCCGGCGGCCGCGACGTCGGCTTCATCTACGCCCACGGCCGCGTGTTGAAGAAGGTCGGCTCCGACATCCTGATCGACGAGCTCTTCCACGAGATCGACCAGTGGATCGCCGACGGGATGCACCGGCCGAAGCGCCTCAAGATGGCCAAGCCGGCCGCGCTGGCGATGGCCGAGGCCTCCCTGATCCCGCTCGAATAGCCTAGGGCGACAACGCTGATGATCGCCCGAGCCTCACAGCTCTTCCTGCCGACCCTGCGCGAGGCGCCCGCCGACGCGGAAGCGGCCTCGCACCAGCTGCTCGTGCGCGGCGGCTTCATCCGTCAGATCGGCGCGGGGCTCTGGGCACTGCTGCCGCTCGGCTGGCGCGTCCACATGCGGATCGAGCAGATCATCCGCGAGGAGATCGACGCGATCGGCGGGCAGGAGATGCGCGCGCCGACGCTGACTCCCGCCGAGCTCTGGGAGACGACCGGCCGCATCGACGTCCCGATCCTCTTCCACCTCGCCGACGGCGGCGGGCGTCCGTTCGTCCTCTCGTGGACGCACGAGGAGTCGATGGCGTTCCTCGCGCGGGAGATCCAGTCCTACAAGCAACTGCCGCAGGTCTGGTACCACTTCTCGACGAAGGACCGCGACGAGCCGCGGCCGCGCGGCGGGCTCCTCCGCCTCCGCGAGTTCATCATGAAGGACTCGTACACCTTCGACGCGGACGTGGCCGGTCTCGACGCGGCCTTCGACAGGCACGAGAAGGCGTACGCCCGGATCTTCGAGCGCTGCGGGCTCGAGGCCTACCTCGTCGAGGCGGAATCCGGGGTCATGGGCGGCAAGAGCTCCCTCGGGTTCCTCGCACCGACCGGCTCCGGCGAGAACGAGCTGATGCGCTGCGAGAACGGCGACTACTTCGCCGACGTCGAGGCGGCGCGCGGCACTCCGCGGCCGGCGGAGCTGTCCGAGCCGCTGGACGCGCCGGAGCGGGTCGAGACGCCGGGCGTCGGCACGATCGAGGGGCTCGCCGAGTTCCTCGGGATAGCGGAGTCCGCCACCTCGAAGGCGCTCCCGGTGATCACCGGCGACCGGCTCGTGCTCGCGCTCGTCCGCGGCGACGACCGGCTCAGCCCCGAGAAGCTCGAGACGTTCTTCGAGGCCGCGTTCCGGCCGGCGACCGACGAGGAGATCCGCGCGGCATTCGGCGCCGGCGGCGGCTCGCTCGGGCCGGTCGGAGTCGAGGTCGAGGTGATCGCCGACGAGGCGCTCCGCGAGGGCCAGTATGTCGCCGGCGCGAACGAGGACGGATGGCACCTGCGCGGCGTCCAGGCGGGCCGCGACTACGAGGCGACCTTCGCAGACATCCGGCAGGCGGTCGCGGGCGACGCCTGTCCGGAGTGCGGCGGCACGCTCAGCGTGCAGACGGCAGTCGAGGTCGGACACATCTTCAAGCTGGGCACGTTCCACTCGGCGGCGTTCGGCGCGACGTTTCTTGCCGAGGACGGGAGGGAGAAGCCTCTCGTCATGGGCAGCTACGGCATCGGGCTCGCCCGGACGATGGCGGCGATCGTCGAGCAGTCTCACGACGAGAACGGAATCGTCTGGCCCAGGGCGGTTGCGCCGTACGACGCGCACGTCGTCGCGCTGGCCGGCGCGGAGGAGATCGCCGAGCAGGCGGCCGAGGCGCTGTCGGCGGCGGGGCTCCAGGTTCTCCTCGACGACCGCGACCAGCGGCCGGGAGAGAAGTTCGCCGACGCGGACCTCATCGGCTGCCCGATCCGCGTCACGGCCGGGCGCAAGAGCCTGGAGGACGGCAAGGTGGACGTCCGGAGCCGCGCGAGCGGCGAGGAGACACGATTGAATGTTGCCGAACTCGGCAAGGAGATCTAGGTGGCCAGACGGCGGCGGTTCAGCGAGGAAGGGTTCGGCGAGACCGTGCAGCGCCTCATGGACGAGCAGGGGGTGACGTACCGCCAGCTCGCTTCACGCACCGGTCTCTCGGCCGGCTATCTCAACCACCTCGTGCACGGAAACCGCCCGGTGCCCTCGAACGATGTCGTCGGCACGCTCGCCGGCGCCCTCGAGGTCGAGCCGGAGCACTTCCGCGAGTACCGCCTGCGGATGATCACCGAGCGCCTCGAGGCCATGCCGGCCCTCATCGACCGGCTCTACCGACAGCTGAACAAGCGCGGCTAGCCCAGCGCGTAACGCAGGAAGAGGTGCGAGCCGTGGCTCCGCACCGAGCGCAGGCGGCCGGCGACCCGCGTCTGCGGCATCAGCTCGACACCCTCGACGAGGCCGAGCCGGGGGGCTGCGGCGCGGCCCGCGAGGAGGGGAGAGACGGTGAGGAAGAGCTCGTCCACGAGCCCGGATGCGAGCAGCGAGCCGAACGTCGACGGCCCGGCCTCGGACAGGACCACCGGGCAGTCTCGCGCGCGGAGCACGTCGACCGCCGCAGCCAGGTCGACGGCGTCACCCGGGTTCACCGCCACGACCTCGGTCGCCTCGGGCACGGCCGCGTGCAGCGCGGGAGCCGCCTCCTCCGTCGTGAGCACGAGCGCGCCGGACTCCAGCAGCGGATGCGCCGGGTCGAGCGAGGCGCCGGTGGTGACGACGGCGACGAGCGGCTGCTCGGGCCGCCCGCGGCGCGCGCGCAGGTCGAGCAGCGCTTCCGCCGCCGGCGGGTAGGCGCGGTCGACGCGCCACGTGCCATTCGGCGAGGAGAGCAGCGTGCCGGAGCCGACGACGACCGCATCGGCGCACGCGCGGACGAGCGCGAGGACGAACTTGTCCGCGTCACTCTCGTCGCCGATGAGCGCGTGCGACCGGGCGAGCCGCGGCACGGCCACGACCCCGTCGAGCGACTCCACGAAGTTCGCGACGACGGAGGGCTCGTCGATGCCGATCGCGCCGCCGTACAGCTCGGCCAGCGCGGCCGGCACGTCCCAGCGCGGGAGGCCCTCCTCCTCGGCCAGGACGTTGAACGGCTCGATCACCTGGTCAGCGTAAGGAACTCCGAGCGGAGCGACTCGTCCTCGTCGTAAAGGCCGCGCCAGACGGTCGTCACCGTGAGGGAGCCGTCCTCCTCGACGCCGCGCATCGCCGTGCACATGTGCGCCGCCTCGAGCTTGACCGCGACGCCGCGCGGGCCTGCGAGCTCGACCAGGCCGTCGGCGATCTCCTCGGCGAGCCGCTCCTGCACGGTGAAGCGCCGCGCGTAGAGCCGCACGAGTCGCGTGAGCTTCGAGATGCCGAGGATCTCGTCGCCGGCGACGTAGCCGACGTGTGCGCGCCCGTGAAACGGCAGCGCGTGGTGCTCGCAGAGCGCGTAGAAGCCGACCGGCCCCTCGACGATCTGTGCGTGCCGTCCCTCGACGCCCTCCGGCCGCTCGGCGGGGAACAGCGTCCGCAGCTTCGGATCGCCGTCGTAGCCGGCAGTCGCGTCGAACAGCGCCCGCAGGAAGCGGCGCGGCGTGTCGCGCGTGCCGGGCGTCTCGAGGTCGAGCCCGAGCGCCTCGAAGATCTCCGCGGCGTTCCGCTCGAGCCGCGCCCACTCGGCCGGCGTGATGTCCCGCGCCGCCTCGCCCTCATGGGCCGGAAGTTCGAAGACGTTCTCCCGCTCCCGCGCCGGCAAAGCCGGCACCTGCGCTATCTGATGGGCTCCGCCGAGCCTATGCCCATTGGTACTCAAGCCGGTTCCTCCTGTCGACTGGGGATGCGTCGGAGCACAAGCGCGAGCGCGATCGCGGCGACCTCCGCGAGCGCGAGCCAGGCGAAGGCGAGCGGATGGCCGAGCGCGAGGAGCAGGCCGAAGGCCGCGAGCTGCGTCGACATGCCGAGGTTCGCCAGCAGCGAGACCGAGCGCGGGCTCGTCAACGCCGGCCGTCGCGCGACGAGCGCCTCGGCCAGGCGGTCCTGCGGTGCGTAGACGAGCGCGTACACGTGCCGGAGAAACCCGGTCGGCCGTCCGCCGTCGTCGGGCTCGGCGGCCGCCCCGCGCGAGAGCCGCTCGGCGTTGAAGTTGAGGCTGAGGACGGACGTGAGCGCGAGGAAGCCCGCGAGGGCGAGCAGCACGCGGCCCGACGTCCAGGCAAGCGCCCCGAAGAGGGCCGCGTTCACGAGCAGGTCGACCTCGGAGTCGAGGTAGCGCCCGAAGGCGCTCGTCCGGCCGGTGAACCGCGCGAGCTGGCCGTCGGCGTTGTCGAGCAGCGTCTTGAGCTGCACGAGAAGCGCTGCGACGAGCAGCGAGCCACGCCCGAGCTCGACGGCGCCCGCGATCCCGGCGGCGCCGGCGGCGACCACCACCAGCGGCGGCGGAACGCGCAGGCGCGCGAAGAGGAGGACGAGCGGGTGCGCGAGCGGCCGGAAGACCTTCTCGCACACGAGCTCCGTCCCGTGCCGCGGCTTGCGCGACCGGGCGAGGCGGCTAGACCGCAAGAGCGCCCTCGCCGGCACGGATCAGCTCCCGCGCCTCGTCGAGCTTGTCCCAGACGTTCCAGAGCAGCACGCCGCGCGGGCGCCCTTCGTCGACGTACGTGACGATGCCCTTCCGGAACGGCTCCTGCCACTCCTCGACGGCCTCGAGCCGCGAGTCCACGAGCCCGACGGCCTCGTAGCCGAGGTCGAAGAGGTCGGAGTAGAAGAACGGCAGGTGATCGTACGGGACCCCGGCGCCGGCCATGTTCGCGCCGACGGCGTGGCCGTGCGAGTTCGCGTGGTCCTCGTGCTCGATCCGCAGCGCGACACCGAGCGCGGCCGCCGGGAACCGGGCGACGTCGCCGGCGGCGAAGACGTCCCCGTGCCCGGGCGTGCGCCCGTACTCGTCGACGACGATCCCGTCGTTCACCTCGAGGCCGGCCGCCTCGGCCAGCTCGGTGTCCGCGACGACGCCGAGCCCGGCCACGACCGCGTCGACGTCGAGCGTCTTGCCCGACTGCGTCTCGACACGATTGCCGGAGGCCGCCGAGACCATCTCGCCGGCGAGCACCTCGACGCCCTTCTCGCGGTAGTAGTCGGTGACGGACGCCGAGAGGTCGGTGGGGAAGAGCCGGTGGCCGATTCCCGGCTCGGGGAAGAGCATGGTCACGCGGCAGCCCACCCCGACCAGGCCCGCTGCGATCTCGGAGCCGACGAAGCCGCCGCCGATCACCGCGATGTGCGCGCCTTCCCTGGCGCTCTCGCGGATGTGCCGGTAGTCGTCGAGCGTCCGGTACCAGATGACGCCCTCCGCGCCGGGAACCTGGCGCGGCTTGGCTCCGGTGGCGAGCAAGAGCTTCTCCCACGAGTACTCCTCGCCCGCGTCGTCCGTCGCGGTGTGCGCCGCGAGGTCGAGCGCGACGATGCGGCGGCCGGTGACGAGCTCGACGCGCTCGGCGGGCTCGCGCCACAGCTTCTCCTCGGGCGCGCCTTGCCACAGGCCCTTCGTGAGGAGCGGCCGCTTGTACGGCGGATTGGGATCGGCGCCGACCATCGTGATCGAGCCGTCGCGGTCGTGCTCGCGAATGCCCTTCGCGGCCATGTCGCCGGTCATGCCGGCGCCGACGATCAGGTATTTGGTCTTGTTCATCTGGGCCTCTTTCAGGAGGAGGAATCGAGCTCGAGCAGCGCGCGCAGGCTTTCGTGCTCCTCCGCGCAGGCGGGACAGCCGACGAGGTGGGCTCGCAGGCCGGGCACGAGCGCGTCGGCGGGGGCGCCGGCGAGCTCGAGCTCGACGTAGCGGTCGAGCTGCGCGAAGCACTCGTCGCAGTCGATCTCCGGCTCGCTGCTGCCGAGCAGGCGCTGGAGGGTGGGGTCGAGGTCGCGTCCGGTCATTCGTTCGCCTCCGGGAATCCCGCCGCGGCGACGTGCTCTCGCAGCCGCCTGCGTGCGTCGTGGAGCATCTTGTAGAGCGCGTTCCGGTTCGAGTCGAGGCGCTCCGCGAGCACGTCGATCGGCACGCCTTCGAGCACCACGGCGACGAGGACTTGCCGCTGCCGCGCGGTGAGAGCCGTCCGGATCCCGTTGCGTACCGCCTCGAACAGCGCCGCGCTCTCGGCGTCGTCCTCGGGGCCGGGACCGGCATGCGCGAGCCGCTCCCAGTGCTCCGGCTCGAGCGTCACCTCGCGGTCCCGCCACGCGCGGCGGCGTACCTTCACCGACGCCTCGAGCAGCGCGAACTTGTACGCCCAGGTGCGGAAGCTGCTCTCGCCCCGGAAGTCGCCGAGGCGGCGCAGCACGGAGACGGCTGCGTCGTCGGCGGCCTCCTGGGCGAGTTCGTCCAGCTCTACCGCAGAGAGCTGGGGAAGGGAGCCGCGCCTCCGGAACACCTCGAAGCGGGCCGCTCTGAGGAGGAGCCCATGGAGGCGCGCCACCGCCTCGTCGCGGCGGGCGCCGTGCGCGTGCAGGTCGAGATGCCATTCCTCGAGACCCGGTGCTGCTGCGAGCGCGCTCACATCGGGATTAGTGTCCGGTGAGGGCACGGTCTTACTTCTTACCGCGGCGAAGTGGCGCTACGCGGCGACAAGGGCGGACGTCCGCTCCGCCATCTCGCGGTCCTTGTCCGTGATCCCGCCGGCCGAGTGCGTGGTCCACCGCACCGTCACGCGGCGGTAGCGGATGTCGATGTCGGGGTGGTGATCCTCACCGTCGGCGAGCTCGGCGAGCCGGTCGACGAACTCGATCGCGGCCGGGAACGACGGGAGCTCGAACTCCCGCACGAGCGCGTTGTCTTGCTCCTGCCAGTCGCTCACGTCGGGGACTATTCCAATTCGCGGGACCTGCGCGCGCCGCTCGTTCGTACAAGACTTCGGAGGAGTGCGTGAACCCAGTGACCGGGACCTCGTACGGAGGGCACGGCGCGGCGACCGTGAGGCCGCGGCTGTGCTCTTCAGGCGCTACTGGCGCGACGCGTGGCGCGCTGCCTACGCGATCACCGGTCGGCGCTCGCTCGCGGACGACGTGGCGTCCGACGGGTTCGAGCGGGCGTTCGCAGCGCTCGCGCGCTTCGACGAGCGCCGCCCGTTCGGGCCGTGGCTGCACCGGATCGTCGCCAACCGGGCGCTCGACCTCCTGCGCGCGGAACGGCGCCTCTCCGACGAGGAGCTGCCGGACCTGCCTGATGTGGCGCCGCTCCACGCGGCGGGCGACCGCAGCCTGCTCACCGCGGTTGCCGACCTCTCGGTCGAGCGTCGCGTCGTCGTCGTCCTGCGCTACGGGGTCGGCATGACACCGAAACAGATCGCGGGTGCGCTCGAGCTCCCGGTCGGCACCGTCAACTCCCGGCTCGCACGGGCGCTCGAGCAGCTGCGCGAGTCGCTGGAGGTCGAGCATGTCGAATGAGCTCGAGCGGCGGCTGGAGGGGCTGTTCGCGGAGGCCCCGGAGCCCGATCCGGGAGCGGGGGAGGAGGCGCTGCAGCGGTCGCTGCACGCGCTCCGGCCGGCGGCTCCCGCGCATCGCGGGCTCCGCACGGCGGTCGTCGTCTTCGCCACGGCGCTCGTCCTGCTCGCCATCGCCGCCGGGTCGCTCGCCGCCGCGGGAAGCCTCCACGTCAGCTTCCACGCGAAGCCGAAGCCGCACGGCCCCGCGGCGCCGCGGACGCTGGCCCTCCCGCCCGGCGCTGCCGGCGTCGCGGCGGTCGTCAACGGACGCCTGTCGGTCGTCACGCAGAGCGGCTTCCGGCTGCAGGGGCTGCCGGTGACCGCCGCTGCCCTGTCTCCGCAGGCCCTCTACGTCGCCGCAGGGATCAACGGCTCGCTCGTCGCGATGGCGCCGAACGGCGCTCTGGCCTGGTCGCACCCCGCCGGCGGCAGGGTCGTCGAAATCGCCTGGGCGCCGGACGGTCTGCAGATCGCCTACGTCGTCCACGCCGGGCACCGCTACGTCCTGCACGTGGTCTACGGGAACGGGAAGCACGACACGACGCTCGACCGCTCGGTGCGGGCGGTGCAGCCCTCGTGGCGCGCCGACTCGCTCGCCTTCGCCTACGTCGGTGCCGGCGGCCGGGCGATCGTCTACGACCTGGGGCACAGGAAGCGCAGCGTCGTCGGGCCGACGGCTCCCATCACGCGCCTCGCCTTCGCTCCCTCCAGCGACGTCCTCGCCGCCGCCACGCCCGACTCCGTCCTGGTTGGTGGGAGGCGGTTCCCCACCGGCCGGATCGAGGCCCTGGGTTGGGCCCGCGGCGTTCCCGTGGCGGCCGTGGAGAGCGCCAGGCAAGCGGCGATCCGGATCGTACGAGGTGGTCGACCGGTCGACTCCTTCGTCGTGCCCGGCCGGGTGATCGGCTTCACCGGTGGCCTCGTCGTGACACGAACGGAAGACCGGCTCCTGGCCTGGTTGCTGGCCAGGAGCAAGTCCGTAACCACGCTCCTCGGGCTCGCGCACCCGTCCTCGGTCGACGACGTCGCGATCCGCTAGCCGCCGCGGCGCGGGGTGAGCTACGGTTTTCCCGCTGCGGGGCGTGGCGCAGCCTGGTTAGCGCGTTGGTCTGGGGGACCAAAGGTCGCCGGTTCGAATCCGGCCGCCCCGATCGAGATTGCGGGTCACAGCGGTTTGATTAGTCGGCTTTGGAGACCCAGAGGGCTCAGATGGAGGCCTGGGCCGGAAGGCGCGCCGCACGTATCACCTCCCCGCTCGACCACTTGTAAGTCGGGCGACCCCGGAGGATCATCGGGCGAGCGATGAGTTCGGAGCAGCCGAGAGCACGCGGCTCATGGCTTCTTCCAGCTCGCACCGGCGCTGGTCGCCCTCATCGGCGTCCTTGTCGGCGCAGCGGTCACGAGCGGTGTCACGTATCTGGTCGACCATAACCGTGGCAAGGCGGACGAACGCGGGGCCGAGCGGCTCGTCCTCACAGAGGTCGTTAGCGACGACGCGGTTCTCAAGAGGTGGGCCGTTCTCCGGAGACCGGCCGTGCTCAAGAGACCAGGCGAGCTGACCGACGCTGCGTGGCGCGCAGAGCGCGAGCGGCTTGCTCGCTCGCTGAGCGACGCCGAGTGGGCCTGGGTGGCGAAGTACTATCGCGATCTTGCCGAGACTCGCGATGGGGCCTCAGGCGGCATGAAGCGCCTCAAACACGACGAGCCATGCACGTTAGTTGCTCTTAACGCTGGGTCCTACTCGCATTCTCAAGAGGTCGAGGCCTCGGGCAACGAGAGCAAGTGCCGCAATCCGCCCTCTACTCCCTGAGCGCCGGCTAGGGCGCGACCATCGGCCGAGCTGGTAATCAGCGGATTCGGTGCGAAAACGCCGTCCAGAGGAGGCGTCGGCGGAGTCGGCCGCAGACAAGAGATGACGCCTGGGGACTTGCCGGGTGAGTCTGCCGTCGGCCCCCTTGCGGCAAGCGCTCCCCAGGCGCCTAGGGGAAACGCGACGACCGGCCCGCGGGTTATGGCGCGAGCGCGAAGATCGGTGCGTCTCGAATCCGGCCGCCCCGATTCAGGAATCGTCCGCAGCTGCGCGGGCGGCGTCCACGACCTGTTCGAGCCACGGCCCGACTGCGAGGTCTCGGTGACCGTCCGCGCCGAGCTCGCCGACCACCCAGCCGTCGACGCCGTAGGGCTCGTCCTCTCGCACCGGCCTGATGAAGATCCCGCGGCCGCGGTCGCGCATCTCCATGAGGAGATCGCGCACCGACCGGAACGTGCGCTCCTCCTCGCGAGTCGACCATAGCCCGTGCTCGTGCTCGTCCACTCGGCACCTCCTCGGTAGCGTGAGGCAGAAGCTAGCGGGCGTCCCGGAGCACATCGGCCGTGCAGCCGGCCACGAGCGCACCTCGCCAGTCCTCGATTCCGGCGAGCTGACGATGGCCGACGTCGACGGCGGCGTCCGGCCACGATTCGAGCCCCAGGCCGCTCGCGCCGCCGGCGGAGCCGATCTCGAGCAGGTCGTCCACGGCTAAGACGTCGCGCCGTCCCGACTGGCGACGTGCGATCCCGTCGAGCTCGCGAAGCTCCTCGAGCGGGTCGATCCGCACGTTCGAGTCGGAGCCGATGCAGAGCGCGATCCCGCGATGGAGAAGGCGCTCGACGGGCAAGAAGCCGTCGCCGAGGTTGGCCTCGGTCGTCGGGCAGGCGCAGACGCGGGCGCCGGCCGATGCGAGCAGGTCGAGCTCGTGCCCGTCGGCGTGCGTCGCGTGGACCACGGTCGTGCGCGGGCCGAGGCAGCCGCACGCGGAGAGCAGCTCGATCGGGCGCAGCCCGTGCTCGGTGAGGCACTCCTCGATCTCGCGCGGCTGCTCGTCGGCGTGGACGTGCAGCGGCAGCTCGTGCTCGGCCGCGTAGCGCCCGAGCTCCTCGAGCCAGTCGCGCGGGCAGGCGCGCACGGAGTGCGGGGCGATCCCGACGCGGATTCCGGCCGCGCGCAGCTCCTCGACCTCGCGCAGGTACTCGGCCACCGACTCCTGCCGGAAGCGCTCGATCCCGCCGCGCGCGTAGGCGACGTGGAGAAGGACGAGCTCGATCCCGGCCTCCGCCGCCGCCTCGGCCGCCGCGCGCCCCTCCTCGAGGCCGAGATAGTGGAACTCGCCCACGGCGGTGTAGCCCGCGTCCAGCAGCTCGCCGTAGACCTCGACGTACTCGCTTCGCACACGCTCGGGCGTCTGCGCGGCCGCGAGCTCGAGCATCGTCTCCCGCCACGCCCAGAAGTCGGCGCCCTCGGCCCGCCCGCGCAGCGCCCGCTGGAACGCATGGCAATGCGCGTTCACGAAGCCGGGAATCCGAGGCAGCTCCTGCACGCCCGTATCCTTTCCACATGGAGGTTCCGGCCGTCTCCCCACCGCTCGCGCAACTCCCGAATGCGCTGACGATCGCGCGCCTGGCCCTGATTCCCGTCTTCGTCGTCCTCATGGTGCGCGCCGGACACCGGCCGAGCTGGCCGGCCGGCGTCGCGTTCGGCATCGCCGGGATCACCGACCAGGTGGACGGCTTCCTGGCGCGGCGCTGGCACGTCGAGTCCCGCTTCGGCAAGCTCGCCGACCCGCTCGCCGACCGGCTGATGATCGACGCCGCGGTGATCCTCCTCGCCTACTACGACCGGCTGCCGTGGGTCGGCCTCGTCGTGATCGTCGGGCGAGACGTCCTGCTGCTCGCCGGCGGGGCCCTGCTCGCGCCGCGTGGCATCGAGATCGAGGTCAACGTCGCCGGCAAGGCGGCGACGTGGGTCCTCTACGCCGCGATCTTCTTCCGCATCGTGATCGACCCGGCGACGAAGTGGCCGCTCTACCTGTTCTGGGCGGGACTCGTCCTCGCGGTCGTCGCCGCCGTGTTCTACGTCGCGACCGCGCGGAGAGAACTGCGGCGATGAAGGCAGTCGTCATGGCGGGGGGAGAGGGCACGCGCCTGCGTCCGCTCACCTCGAACCAGCCGAAGCCGATGGTGCCCATCGTCGGCAAGCCGTGCATGGAGCACATCGTCGAGCTCCTCCGCCGCCACGGCTTCGAGGACGTGATCGTCACCGTCGCCTTCCTGCCACAGGCGATCCGGAGCTACTTCGGCAGCGGCGAGACGCTCGGTGTGGACATCGGCTACTCGGTGGAGGAGTCGCCGCTCGGCACCGCGGGCTCGGTCAAGCGCGCCGCGGGCAGGCTCGACGACACGTTCCTCGTCATCTCCGGCGACGCACTCTGCGACGTCGACCTGACGGGGCTCGTGGCGGCGCACCGCGAGAAGGGCGCGTCGGTGACGATCGGGCTCAAGTCCGTCGAGAACCCGCTCGAGTTCGGGATCGTCGTGACCGACGAGGACGGGCGCGTCGAGCGCTTCCTCGAGAAGCCGTCCTGGGGACAGGTCTTCTCCGACACGATCAACACCGGCATCTACGTGCTCGAGCCGGAGGTGCTGAAGCACATCCCGCAGGACCGGCCGTACGACTTCTCGAAGGAGCTCTTCCCGCTGCTGCTCGAGATGGGCCGGCCGATCTACGGCCACGTCTTCGACGGCTACTGGCAGGACATCGGGAACCTCGACCAGTACCGGCAGGCGAACTTCGACGCGCTGGAGGAGAGCGTCAGCCTCGAGATCCCGGGAATCCGGATCCGCGGCAACGTCTGGCTGGGGGACGGGGTGGACCTCGACGACCTCGACGCGATCGAAGGGCCCGCCTACCTCGGCAACTACTGCCGCATCGCCCGCGGGGCGCACGTCGGGCCGTACACGGTGCTCTCCACGAGCGTGACCGTCCGCGAGCGCGGGCGCGTCGTCCGTTCCATCGTCGACACCTCGACCTACGTCGGCCGCAGCGCCGACGTCGTGGGGGCGATCGTCGGCCGCGGCTGCGACCTGCGCGCGCACGTGCGCGTCCACGAGGGCGTCGCGATCGGCGACGAGGTCACGGTCGGGGCGGAGAGCGTGATCCTGCCCGGCGTCCGGATCTATCCGTTCAAGGAGGTGGAGACCGGCTCGCAGCTGCACGAGAGCCTGATCTGGGAGTCGCGCGGCACGACGCGCGTCTTCGGCAAGCAGGGCGTGGCCGGGATGGTGAACGTCGACCTGACGCCGGACGTCGCGGTGCGGCTCGCGGCCGCGCTCGGCACGGCGCTCAAGCGCGGCGCCCGCGTCGTCGCCAGCCGCGAGAGCCCCGCCGCCTGCCGGATGATCAAGCGGGCGATGATCTCCGGGATCTCCTCCACGGGCGTCCACGTCGCCGACCTGCGCATCAGCCCGGCCGCCGTGGCCCGCCACCTCGTGAAGTCGGAGGCGCACGACGCCGGCTTCCACGTGGGTGTCAGCCCGAACGACCCGGAGGTGATCCGGATCCAGTTCTTCGAGCCGCTCGGCGTGGAGATGAGCGCGGCGATGCAGAAGGAGGTCGAGAAGCACTTCACGCGCGGCGAGTTCCGCCGCGTCGCGGCCGGCGAGGTCGGAGGCATCTCCTACCCGGCGCGGGTCCGCGAGACCTACGCCGCCGAGCTCCTCTCCACGATCGACGCCGAGGCCGTGCGGGCCCGCCGCTTCCGCATCGTCGTCGACTACGGCTTCTCCGGGGCCTCCTACGTACTCCCGCTCGTGCTCGGGCCGCTCGGCGTGGAGGTCGTGGCCGCCCACGCGTTCACAGGGGACGGGCCGGACTACGTCGACGCCGCTCCGGGGCTCGCGGCCTCGATCGGCCAGACGAAGCGGCTCGTGCCGGTCGTGGGCGCCGACCTCGGCGCGGTCTTCGACCGCTCGGCGGAGCGGCTGCATCTCGTGGACGAGCAGGCGCGGGAGGTGCCCGTCGAGCAGGCGCTCCTGCTGTTCCTCCGGCTGCTCGGCTCCAACGGCCGTCGCGGAAAGCTCGCCTTCCCCGTCACGGTGACCAGCCAGGTCGAGCGCATGGTCACCGACTCGCAGCTCGAGGTCGTTCGCACGCCGACGTCCCTGCCGGAGCTGACGCGGGTGGCGGCCGAGGGAGACGTCGTCTTCGCCGGCGCCGTCGGCGGCGGGTACGTCTTCCCCGAGTTCCTGCCCGGGTACGACGCCGTCGCGAGCCTCGCGAAGCTGCTCGAGCTGCTCGCGCCCGTCAACCGGCCCCTCTCGGAGCTCGTCTCCGAGCTGCCGGAGCCGACCCTCGTCCACCGCCAGGTGCCGTGCCCGTGGGCGCTCAAGGGGCTCGTGATGCGCGTCCTCAACGAGCGCCTCGCCGGGCGCGACCTCGACCTGACCGATGGGATCAAGCTGTTCGACGAGCGCGGTTGGTCGCAGGTGCTCCCCGATCCCGACGAGCCGCTCATCCATCTCTACGCCGAGGGAGAGACGCGCGAGCAGTCCGACGAGCTCGCCCGGGAGCTGCGCGCGCTGGTCGACGAGATCGAGCAGGGAGAAGCGGCCGCCGCAACTCGCGCCTGAGCGGCGCTGGACGATCCCCGAACGCAAAGGCTAAAGTTCAGCTTCACCCTCCGTGAGGGCTCTGCCAATCCCGTAGAAAGGGCACGATGGAACCGTTGCCGGATCTCGCATCGCTGACCGACGAGGACCTCAAGAAGCTCATCGACGAGCTGACCCGCGAGGAGCAGGAGGTCTCGTACCGCCGCCGGATCCTGCACGGGAAGATCGACATCCTGCGCGCCGAGCTCGTAGCGCGGCTGCAGCAGACGCAGGGGAAGAGCGTGCTCGACTCGGTCGACGTCGACTCGCTGACCGAGATCCTCGCCGGCAAGGCCGCACCGCCGGCCTGATGGCGCACATCTACTGTCCGGAGTGCGGGTACAACAACCCGGAGTCCGCGCACTTCTGCGCGAGGTGCGGCGCCGCGCTCGTGCCGCCTCAGGAAGGCGAGTCGACCGAGGCGTTCCAGGCTCCGGAGATGGCGGAGAGCCTCGACCCGCTGGAAGACCTCGGCGTCCACGGCGCGGCGCTCATCGTGCGTTCGGGCGGCGGCCGTGCCGGGGAGACCTTCCCCCTCGACGCGAGCCCGACCACCATCGGCCGCTCGCCGGACTGCGCGATCTTCCTCGACGACGTCACGGTGTCCCGCAAGCACGCCACCTTCACCCAGGACGGCGACCACTGGCAGCTCGAGGACCAGGGCAGCTTGAACGGGACGTTCGTCAACCGCGAGCGGGTCGAGACCGCGGAGCTCACCGACGGTGACGAGCTCCAGATCGGCAAGTACCGGCTCACGTTCCTCCAGCGCTGATGGCCACGACCGAGGCACCGTCGCGCCGGCGGCTCCTGACGATCGGCACCGTCTGCAGTCGGCTCAAGGACGAGTTTCCCGACGTCTCGATCTCCAAGATCCGCTACCTCGAGGACCAGGGCCTGCTCAATCCGCGGCGGACACAGGGCGGCTACCGGCTCTTCTCGGAGGACGACGTGGAGCGTTTGGAGACGATCCTGCGCCTGCAGCGCGACGAGTTCCTGCCGCTCCGCGTCATCAAGGACGAGCTCGACGCGCCGGGCGGCAAGGAGCGGAAGCGTCGCAAGCCGGCCTCGCTCGGCGCAGCGGAGGAGACGATCTCGCTCGACGAGCTCTGCGAGCGCGCGGGCATCGACGTCAGCCTCGCGAAGGAGCTCGAGGACTTCGGTCTGCTCGCACCCTTCGGCAGCGGCGCAGCGAAGCAGTACCCCGAGTCGGACGTCGACGTCGCGGTGCTCTGCGCGCAGCTCTCGCGCTTCGGTGTCGGACCGCGCCACCTCCGGACGATTCGCACCGCGACGAGCCGGCAGTCAGCGCTCCTCGAGCAGCTGTTCGCGCCGGCGCTTCGGTCGCGCAACACCGAGCGGCGGGGACAGGCGGTCCGCGACTTGCAGCAGCTCGCCGACCTCTCCGGTGAGCTCTCCGCGCTCCTCTTCTGGCGCGACCTGCGAGACTTGGCGCGGTGAGCGACCTTCGTGCCATGGTCCGGGAAGTTCAGGACTTCCCGACTCCCGGCGTGGGCTTCAAAGACGTCACGCCGTTGCTCGCGGATGCCGCGACGCTGAAGGAGACCGTCGGGGAGCTCGCCGAATGGGTGCGCGCGAAGAACGCCGACATCGTTCTCGGCGCCGAGGCGCGGGGGTTCTGGATCGGCTCCGCGATCGCGGTAGAGGCGGGCGTCGGCTTCGTTCCTGCACGCCGTCCGGGCAAGCTGCCGCCGGAGACCGTCAGCGCGAGCTACGTGCTCGAGTACGGCGAGAACTCGCTCGAGCTGCATCCCGAGCTGATCCCGAAGGGGTCGCGCGTCGTGATCCACGACGACGTCCTTGCGACCGGCGGGACGGTCGAGGCGATCAAGGGTCTCGTCGAGCAACTCGGCGGCGTCGTCGTCGGCGCTTGCTTCATCATCGAGCTGACCTTCCTCGGCGGCCGCGAGCGGCTCGCCGGCATGGATCTGCACGCGCTGATCGACTACTAGGTCTCTTTAGCGTCCGACGAATGGGGTAGACCAACCCCATGTACGACACGCTGACGACGTCCTACACGTTCGCGTGCCCGGTCCACGGCGAGACACGCGTGCGGTTGTCGCGCTTTCGCCGGCTCGAGCAGCTGCCGGGCGCGCACCACCCTGCTGTCTTCCGGGTGGAGTTCGACTGCGGCTGCGGCGACGCGCATCCGGGCCTCGTCAGCCACGACGATCTGGACTGGGCGCCGCTCGGCATCGACGACGACCGGACGTTCGTCAACTTGATGACGTCGCGTACGGATCTGCTGAGCGCCGAGCTCGGCGACGTCGCCGCGACGCGCATCAAGGCGGGGGAGTGGCCGTGGAGCTTCTTCTGCTTCCCGGAGGAGCGCCCGCGGCCGGTGACGCCATCGTCGTTCCGTCTGCTCGCGCCCGCGGCCGACAGCGACCGCGTGGGGCTCGCAGTGCGCTGCCCGGTGTGCGGCAAGGTGTCGGTCAATCTCGTCTCGCGCGCACACGTCGACGTGCCGTTCGTGAACGACCGCGAGGTCGGAGTGGTGGGTCATTTCTTCGCGTCCGACACGGCGGCGAGCATCGAGGAGTTCAGAGCAGAGCTGTGGTCGGAGTCGTTCGATGCGCGCAGGTT
>DASTZY010000157.1:0-6332 GCA_035764085.1 Gaiellaceae bacterium | reverse complement strand
TGCGCCGTCTCCGCCGTCGACCAGGCGCTCTGGGACCTCAAGGCGCGGATGCTCGACGTCCCGCTCGTGGTCCTGCTCGGCGCCGCCCACGACGACGTGCCGATCTACGGCAGCGGCGGCTTCTGCTCCTACAGCGACGAGCGGCTCTGCGAGCAGCTCGGCGGGTGGGCCGAAGCCGGGGTCCCGCGGGTGAAGATGAAGGTCGGGCGCGAGCCGGAGCGCGACCCGGTGCGCCTCGACGCCGCCCGCGAGGCGATCGGCGACGAGGTCGAGCTCTACGTCGACGCGAACGGCGCCTTCGCGCGCAAGGAGGCGCTCGCCTGGGCCGAGCGGTATGCGGACACGTGGGGGGTGACCTGGTTCGAGGAGCCGGTCTCCTCCGACGACTTCGAGGGCCTCCGGCTCATCCGCGACTCGGGGCCGGCAGGGCTCGAGATCGCCGCCGGCGAGTACGCCTACGTCCCGAAGGACTTCCGCAACATCGTCGGGTGCGTGGACTGCATGCAGGCGGACGTCACCCGCTGCGGTGGGATCACCGGTCTCCTCTCGGCCTCCGGCCTGGCGAACGCGCACGAGATCGACATCTCGGCCCATTGCGCGCCTGCGATCTCGACGCACGCGTTCTGCGCCGTCGAGCGGCGCCGGCACCTCGAGTACTTCCACGACCACGTCCGGATCGAGGGGATGCTCTTCGACGGCGCGCCCGAACCGGACGGCGGCGTGCTGCGCCCCGACCGCTCGCGGCCCGGAAACGGGCTCGAGCTGAAGCGGGCGGAGGCCGAGAGGCTCGCCGCCTGACCGCCGGCGGGCGTTTTCGTTCCGGGCGCCGGAGAGAAAAAGGACCACGATGAAACGCTTCGCACGCGCGCTGGCGAATGTCCGTGAGGGCCGGATGCAGAAGCTCCTGGCCGCGACGACGGCCTTCAGCGTCCCTCCGCTGGCCTTCGAGATCTACTACGAGCACTACAAGGGCTCGTTCGGCGACAAGTGGATGTGGACGCCCCTCCTCCTCACGCCGCCCCTGACGGCGGCCGGCATCGCCGGCGTCTTCTCGGAGAAGGCGGCGCGCACCTGGCTGCCGGCGGTCTCGGCGCTCTACGCGCTCGACGGCGCGATCGGCGTGATCACCCACATCCGCGGCGTCCAGAAGCGCCCGGGCGGATTCGGGGAGCCGACGTACAACCTCGCGATGGGGCCGCCGCTCTTCGCACCCGGGTCGCTCTGCCTCGTCGGCATGCTCGGCGTCCTCGCCGCGGTGGTCAAGCGCGAGAAGTAATGGCGCCCGACTTCACCGAGGCGCATCACCTCCCGAACCGCCGTCTGCCCGAGCAGGCGCACGCCGATCCGCGGGACCTGCCGCGGCAGCGGCGCGGGATCACGCCGCAGATGCACGGCCGCTATCCCGACTACGACGTCCTCGAGCAGCGGGACCACTGGGACGAGGTGACCCGGAAGATGATCCTCGACCGCGTCTACGACGTGCCGGAGATCCGGTTCTTCGACGAGCGCGAGCTCGAGACCCTGACGGTGTTCGCCGACCTCTTCCTCGCCCAGGACTCCGAGCCGCGTATCCCCGTGATGGCGTACGTCGACGAGAAGCTCTTCAAGGGCGAGCTCGACGGCTACCAGTACTTCGACATGCCCGACGACCGCGAGACGTGGCGGCGTGTGGCCCGCGGCCTCGACGAGGAGGCACGCCGGCGCGGCGCGGAGCAGTTCGCGCGGCTCACTCCGGAAGACCAGCTCGAGGTGGTGCACGACTTCGACAACGGCCGGCTGCACGGCGGCGTCTGGGACACGCTCAACGTCTCGCGCGCCTGGAGCGTCGTCACGCGGCACCTCTCGCAGCAGTTCTACGCGCATCCCTGGGCATGGAACGAGATCGGCTTCGGCGGCCCGGCCTACCCGCGTGGCTACTCCCGCTTCGGCAGCCCGCACCTGCAGAGCGCCGAGCGCGAGGAATGGGAGGGGAGAGAGGCGTACGAGCGGGATCCCGTGCAGGACACGCGGGAGCGCGGGCTCGAATGAGGGGCCTCAAGAGCGTGGTCAAGGGCTCGGTGCTGATGCCCAAGGACAACGATTCCCCGTTCCTGCTCGACATGCACAAGCGCGGGTTGCAGAACCTCGACCGGATGGCGCGGTATCCGCTGTCGGCTCCGGTCGACCTGCTCGTCGTCGGCGCGGGCGCCGGCGGCATCACGCTGGCGCAGCGGCTCGCGCGCGCCGGCTGGCGGATCGTGATCCTCGAGAAGGGGCCGTTCTGGGATCCCGATCGCGACTGGGTCAGCGACGAGAAGGGATCGCATCCCATCTACTGGACCGACAAGCGCATCATCTCGGGCGACGACCCGATCGAGATGGGGAAGAACAACTCCGGGGTCGGCGTCGGCGGCTCGATGACGCACTTCGCCGGCTACACCCCGCGCTTCCATCCGTCGGACTTCGAGGTGCGGACGCGTGACGGCGTCGCGGCCGACTGGCCGATTTCGTACTGGGACCTGAAGGAGTCGTTCGAGCGCTTGGAGCTGGAGCTGCCGGTCGCCGGCCAGGACTGGCCGTGGGGAGATCCGCACAGCTACCCGCACGGGCCTCACCCGATCGCCGGCGCCGCGAGCGTCGCCTGGCAGGGCGCGCTCGACCTGGGCATCGAGATGCGTGTCGGCCCGGTCTCCATCACGAACGGCGTCTTCGGCAACCGGCCCCACTGCATCTATCGCGGCTTCTGCCTGCAGGGCTGCAAGGTGAACGCGAAGGCGAGCCCGCTCATCACGCACCTGCCCGACGCGATCGAGTACGGCGTCGAGGTGCGGGCCGACTCGATGGCGGTGCGCGTCGAGGTCGACGAGGCCGGCCGCTGCACCGGCGTCACGTACATCGACCCGGACGGCATCGAGCGGTTCCAGCCGGCGGACGCCGTCGCCGTCTGCGGCTATGCAATCGAGACGCCGCGGCTGCTGCTCAACTCGACGAGCCGCCGCTTCCCGCACGGCCTCGCCAACGGCACCGACCAGGTCGGCCGGTACGTGATGGTGCAGGGAGCGACCCAGGTCGCCGCGCGCTTCCCGGAACAGCTGCGGATGTACAAGGCGCCTCCGCCCGAGGTCTCCTCCGAGCAGTTCTACGAGACCGACGAGTCGCGCGGCTTCGCGCGCGGCTTCTCGATCCAGACGGTCGGCCCGTTGCCGATCGATTGGGCACAGCACGTCCAGGCCGAGGGGCACTGGGGCCAGGCCTTGCGCGAGTACATGCGGGACTACAACCACTGGACGGTGCTCGGCGTCCTCTGCGAGCTCATGCCGCTCGCCGAGAACCGCGTCACCCTCGCCTCCGAGAAGGACCAGTACGGCATCCCCGTGGCGAACTTCTCCTACTCGCTCTGCGAGAACGACAAGAAGAACATCGCGCACGCCACCGGGGTGATGGAGGACATCTGGCAGCACGCGGGCGCGCAGGACACCCTCAAGATCGACCGCTACGCGCACCTCGTCGGCGGCTGCCGGATGGGGTTCTCGGCCGAGGACAGCGTCGTCGACTCGAGCCAACGCGCCTGGGAGGTGCCGAACCTCTTCGTCGCGGACGGGAGCGTGTTCCCGACCGAGGGAGCGGCGAACCCGGCGCTCGTCATCATGGCGCTCTCCGACCGGCTCGCCGGGCTGCTCGAGGGCAAGCGCGTCTCGCGGCCGGCGGACGTGCGGAAGAAAGGAGCGATTGCATCCCTCCGACACTGAGCAACCCGCGCGACCTCTTCCTCCAGCTGCTCGGCGAGCTGCTCTGGGTGGAGCGTACGCTCTCGTTCGAGGTGCTTCCGGAGCTGCATAAGGCGGTGCAGAGCGAGAGCCTCGCCGCGGCGGTGGCGGAGCACCTCGAGCAGACGAAGGAGCACGGTCCGCGCCTCGAGCAGGTCTTTCGCGCGGTCGAGGCCGAGCCGAGCTCGAACCTGAGCCCGCCCGTCGAGAAGCTCGCGCAGCACCACGACGAGCTCGCCGGGAGCTTCGCCGACCCACGGCTCGCGGACGTCTTCCACGCGGCCGCGGCGGCGACGACGGAGCACCACGAGATCGCGTCCTACGACACGCTGCTCGCGCTCGGGCAATCGGTCGGGCTCTCCGACGAGGCGCGACAGCTCCTCGAGCGCAACCGCGGCGAAGAGAAGGACGCGCTGGGGCGGCTCGAGGCGGAGCTCCAGCGTCTCGCGGGCGACCTGCGAGAGTGAGCTCCGCCGAGGTCGACCGGCGGGCCCTCGCTGACGACCTGCGGGCAGCGATCCAGGGGGACGTCCGCTTCGACACCGCGAGCCGCGCCCTGTACGCGACGGACGCCTCGAACTACCGTCAGCCGCCGATCGGCGTCGTCCTCCCTCGAACGCTCGACGACGTCGTCGCCGTCCACCGGGTCTGTCATGAGCACGGCGCGCCGATCACGCCGCGCGGCTGCGGCACGAGCCTCTCCGGGGAGACGGTCAACGTCGCGGTCATCCTCGACTGCTCGAAGTACCTGACCGGGATCGGGGAGGTCGATGCCGAACGGCGCCTCGTGTCCGTCGAGCCGGGCGCGATCAACGAGCACGTGAACCGGAAGGCCGGCCGCCACGGCCTCGTCTTCGGGCCCGACCCGTCGACGCACGCGTACTGCACGATCGGCGGCAACGTCGGCAACAACTCGTGCGGCGCGCACTCCGTGCAGGCGATGTTCCACGGCGACGGCGGCCGCACGTCGGACAACGTCCACTCGCTCGAGATCCTGACCTACGACGGTCTCCGCCTCCGCGTCGGCGCGACCTCCGAGGTCGAGCTCGAGGCGATCGTCGCGCAGGGCGGCCGCCGCGGCGAGATCTACGCCGGGCTGCGGGATCTCCGTGACCGCTATGCGGACCTGATCCGCGAGCGGTTTCCGCCCATCCCGCGGCGCGTCTCGGGCTACAACCTCGACGACCTGCTGCCGGAACGCGGCTTCAACCTGGCCCGCGCGCTCGTCGGCACAGAGGGCACGTGCGTCACCGTCCTCGAGGCGACGCTGCAGCTGATCCCCGATCCGCCCGCGAAATGCGGGGTCGTGATCGGCTACGACGACATCGCGACAGCGGGCGACCACGTCATGGAGGCCCTGGCCCACCGGCCGCTCGCGGTCGAGGGCTTCGACGATCTCCTCGTCGAGTTCGAGCGCGAGGCGTCGTTCAACGTCGAGGCGCTCGACGCCCTCCCGGACGGACGCGGCTGGATGTACGTCGAGCTCGGCGGAGAGACGAAGGAGGAAGCGGGCGAACGGGCACGGCGCCTGCTCGCCGAGCTCGAGCCCGCAGCGGTCGGGGGGAAGCTCGTCGAGGGCGACGATGCCCGGAAACAGCTCGCGCAGCTGCGCGAGGTGGGTCTTGCGATGGCCGCGTTCCCGCGGGGCGAGGACCACTGGGAGGGCTGGGAGGACTCGGCCGTGCCGCCCGAGCGCATCGGCGACTACCTTCGCGATCTCCGCGGGCTCGCCACGCGGCATGGGGTGTGGGGCACGTACTACGGCCACCTCGGCCAGGGCTGCATGCACGTCCGCTACGACTTCGACCTCCGCTCGAAGCGCGGCGTGCAGAAGTTCCGCGCGTTCGTCGAGGAGGCGGCCGACCTGTGCGTCTCGTACGGCGGGTCGCTCTCGGGCGAGCACGGCGACGGGCAAGCCCGCGCCGAGCTCCTGTACAAGCAGTACGGAGACGAGCTCGTCGGCGCGTTCCGCGAGTTCAAGCGGATCTGGGACCCCGACGGGAAGATGAACCCGGGCAAGGTCGTCGATCCCTACAGGCTCGACGAGAACCTCAAGCTCGGGCCCGAGTACGACCCCTGGCGCCCGGCGGTGAAGTTCGCGTACGCGGAGGACAAGGGCGACTTCGCGCACGCGACGCTCCGCTGCGTCGGCGTCGGCAGATGCCGTCGCCCGGACGGGATGGACGTGATGTGCCCGTCGTTCATGGCGACGCGCGAGGAGATGCACTCCACGCGCGGCCGCGCGCGACTCCTGTTCGAGATGCTCGAGGGAGAGGTCATCACCGACGGCTGGCAGTCGGACGAGGTGATGGAGGCGCTCGACCTCTGCCTCGCCTGCAAGGGCTGCACGAACGACTGCCCGGTCGACGTCGACATGCCGACCTACAAGGCCGAGTTCCTCCACCACCGCTGGAAGCACCGGCTTCGCCCGAGGCACGCGTACGCGTTCGGGCTGATCGACCAGGTCTCGCGGCTCGCGTCGCGCGCCCCCGGCCTGGTCAACTTCTTCACCCGGACGCCGCCGTTCGCGCAGGGCTTCAAGCTCGCCGCCGGGATGACCCAGCACCGGGCGGTGCCGAGGTTCGC
>DASTZY010000156.1:0-25914 GCA_035764085.1 Gaiellaceae bacterium | reverse complement strand
GAGGCCGTCGCGCTTGCCGCGCTGTGCGAGCTCGCCGAGGAGGCTGCCGGCGTCGACGTCGAGCATCCGCGGCTCGCGACGCCGACGTATCTCGAGGAGATCGGCACCGCCGCGCCCGGCCTCGGCGGGTCGCTCGACGCGGTCGACGCGCTCGCCGAGGACGTCGAGACCGCGTACAAGGGTGAGCTGTCGTGACGGGCAGAGAGCTCGAGGTGCGCGCGTCGGACGCAGAGCGCGAGCAGACCGTCAGCGTTCTGCGCCGCTGCTCGGCGGAGGGACGCTTGACGGTCGACGAGTTCGCCGACCGGATCGACCGCGCCTACGCGGCGCGAACTCGGGGCGAGCTCGAGGCGCTCGTCGGCGACCTGCCGGCGGAGACGGCGCCCGGTGCAGCCGTCGACTCGCGGTCGCGCCGCCGGCCGAAGCGGCTGACGCTCGTCGCGTTCGGCAGCGTCGAGCGAACCGGACGCTGGCGCCTGCCGGGTCGGGGCTTCGTCGGCGTCGTCTTCGGCAACGCGGACGTCGACACGCGCCGCGCCGAGCTCGACAGTCCCGTGGCTTCGCTCACGGCGTTCGTCCTGTTCGGGAACGCCGACTTCTACGTGCCCGAGGGAGTCGACGTCGATCTGGCCGGGATCGCCGTCTTCGGCCACCGGCGCGAGTTCGGCTCGGAGTTACCCGTGCGTGCCGGTGCTCCGCTGCTGCGCATCCGCGTCTTCTCGCTCTTCGGCACCGCCGACGTCTGGCGCGTGCCGCACGCATGGGTCGACAGGACGTTCGGTGAGGTGATCCGCGCCCTCAAGCGCGGCGAGCACAAGGGCGAGCTGAACCCCTGAGGCGCGCGCCGCACGGCAGCGGCTAGCCTTCGGCCATGGAAGGGAGCGGTGGGTTCGGCTTTCCGTTCGGCGGCGATCCGGAGGATCTCCTCCGCGGGCTGCGCGAGTTCGCAGAGCAGCAGGCCGAGTCGGTCGCCGAGACGCAGCGCGAGCAGTTCGCGACGCTGACGCTGAACACCGCGGTCGATCT
Source organism: Gaiellaceae bacterium (assembly GCA_035764085.1). Taxonomy (GTDB): domain Bacteria; phylum Actinomycetota; class Thermoleophilia; order Gaiellales; family Gaiellaceae; genus Palsa-739. The sequence goes on along the minus strand of DASTZY010000156.1, from coordinate 24,888 downwards.
CACGTCCGCAGCGTTGAAGCGGATTGACGTCCAAGGCGGCCCCGACGAGCAGGCGCTCGCCCTTCGCGACGCGATGCGCGTCCTCTTCCCCGAGGCGGTGGCGCTCGTCAGCGCTGCCCGCCAGGGGTTCATGCGCGAGGGCTAGCTTGCGGGCGGCTTAGAATCGCCGCGCCCGTGTCGCTCTTCGACTCCGCCCTCGTCCGCCTCCTGCCGGCGGTGCCGAAGCCCGTGGTGCAGCTCTTCTCCTCCCGGTACATCGCCGGCGCGACGCTCGCCGAGGCCGCCGAGTGCGTGCGCGACCTGAATGCGGGCGGGAAGATGGCCACCGTCGACGTCCTCGGCGAGGAGATCACGCGGGAGGAGGAGACCCGCGCGATCGCCCAGGCCTACCGGGACGTGTTCGCCGCGATCGACGGCGCCGCGCTCGACTCGAACGTCAGCGTCAAGCTCACGGCGCTCGGGCTCGGTCTCTCCTACGAGCTCTGCCGCGAGAACCTCCTCGACGTCGTGGACACCGCGACCGGCTACGGCAACTTCGTCCGCATCGACATGGAGGACTCCTCGACGACCGACGACACGCTCCGGCTCTACCGCGAGCTTCGCGAGGACGGGCACGACAACCTCGGCGTCGTCCTCCAGGCACGGCTGCGCCGTACGCTCGACGACGTCCGCGCGTTGGCCGACCTGCGGCCGAGCGTCCGCATCTGCAAGGGGATCTACCTCGAGCCCGGGTCGATCGCGTTCACCGGCTACGAGGCGGTGCGCGCGAACTTCCTCCAGTGCCTCGACGCGCTCTTCGACGCCGGTTGCTACGTCGGCGTGGCGACCCACGACGAGTGGCTGATCGGGGAGTCGCTCACGCGCATCTCGCAGCGCGGGCTCCGGCCGCTCGAGTACGAGCTGCAGATGCTGCTCGGGGTGCGCGAGGCGCGGCGCGACGAGCTCGTCGCCGAGGGCCACCGGCTGCGCGTGTACGTCCCGTTCGGCGAGCACTGGTACGGCTACTCGCTGCGCCGGCTGCAGGAGAACCCGGCGATGGCCGGCACGATCGCGCGCGCCACCGCAGGACGGGTTCTGCGGCTGAGCCGGTGATCTGGGCGCGCGCCGAGGGTTGCCGCGTCACGCTCGCCGACGGGCGCGAGCTCCTCGACCTCACGGGCGGCTTCGGCGTCGCTGCGCTCGGGCACCGGAACCCGCGGATCCTGGAGGCCTGGCGCGCGCAGGAGGTCGTGCACGCGCTCGGCGATCTCGCCGACGCCGAGGTGACCCTGCGTCTGCGCGAGGCGCTGCCACGGCCGGCGAAGCTCGGCGTGACGGGGGAGGACGCGGTCGAGATCGCGCTCCGGACGGCGCTCCTCGCCACAGGGCGGCCCGGCATCGTCGCCTTCGACGGCGCGTACCACGGCACCGGGCTGCTCGCGCTCGCAGCGACCGGATTCGAGCGGTTCCGCGAGCCGTTCGCGGCGTGGCTCCCCGGGCCGGTGCACCGGCGCCCGTACGGCGAGGATCCCGGCCCGCTGCCGGAGGACGCCGCCTGTGTGATCGTCGAGCCGGTGCAGGGGAGGGCGGGCTCACGCGTGCCGCCGGACGACTTCCTCGCAGCGCTGCGCCGCCGCTGCGACGTGGCGGGCGCACTCCTCCTCGTCGACTCGATCTATGCCGGGCTCGGCCGAGTCGGCGAGATGTGGCCGGGCGAGGACGTCGCCGACGTGCTCTGCGTCGGCAAGGCGCTGGGCGGCGGCCTGCCGCTCTCGGCTGCGCTGTTCTACCGCGACGGCCTCGAGGAGGTCTGGCGGCTCGGGCCCGAGGACGTCTACACGCACACCCACGTGGGGAACCCGCTCGCGTGCGCCGCCGGTCTCGTCCTGCTGGAGGAGGCGCCGAAGCTCCTCGAGCGCGTGCGCGAGGCGGGCGACCGCTTCGAGCGCGCCGGCTGGTGGGGCCGGGGGCTGCTGCGTGCACGCGAGGGCGACGCGGACGAGGCTCTCGCGCGCGGCGTCCTCGTCGTGCCGGCCGGCCTTGACGGCTCGCTCATCCAGGCGACGCCGCCTCTGACGATCACCGACGCCGAGCTCGACGAGGCGTTCGAGAGGCTGGCCGACTAGGCGGCCCTGCGCGCGTAGAGGAGGAACGTCGCCGGGATGCGGCGGTCGTGGCGGCGGCGGGACGTGCCGCCCGGGTACTCCTCCAGCGCTTCGATCTGGAGGCCGGCGCGCACGAGCGCGCTCACGACCTGGCCGATCCGCCACAGCTTGTCGGGATCGCCGGGATCGCGGAAGTAGTCATGGCGCCACCGGAGGAAGCTGTCGACGCAATCCGCGACCGGATGGTCGTCGAAAACGAGTAACTCGCCATGGGGCTTGAGCGCGGCGACGATGCCGATCGCCCAGCCGTCGACGTCGTCGAGATGACCGAGTACGCCCTCGCCGGAATAGACGAGGTCGAAGCGGCCCCGCCGGAGCTGGCGCGGCAGCGACTGCGGGTTGCCGTCCACCCAGAGGATCTTCGGCCACCGTTCGCGCGCCGTCTCGAGCGCTCCCGGCCGCGCGTCGATTCCCGTCGCCTCGGCCCCGAGCTCGGCGATCGCCGCGGTCGCCTCGCCGGTGCCGCAGTGGAGGTGGAGAACGCGCTTCCCCTTCAGGTCGCCGAGCGTGCGCTGCACGACCGGCGGCAGCTCCACCGGCTCGGCACGGGCCCGGTGCGCGTCGTCCCAGGCGCGGATGTTCTCGTCGGTCGGCTCCACCGCGACCTACGCCCCGAGCGAGTAGCCGCCGTCCACGACGAGCGTCTGGCCGCAGATCATCGCCGCGTCGGGCGAGCACAGGAAGGAGACGACGGACGCGACGTCCGCCGGCTCGACGAGCCGCCCCGCCGGCGTCCGCTTCACCGTCGCGAGCATCTGCTCCTTGTTCGGGAACCAGTCGAGGGCTTCGGTGTCGACGACGCCCGCCGAGACGCAGTTCACGCGGATCCCCCGCGGCGCGAGGTCGTAGGCGAGATAGCGCACCACCGACTCGAGCGCGGCCTTGGAGGTGCCGACGAGGACGTAGTTCGGCAGGACGCGTTGCGAGCCGAGGCTCGAGATCGCGAGGATCGAGCCTCCGTCCTCCATCGCCGGCACGGTGGCACGGGCCAGCGAGAGGAGGGCGCGCGCGTTCGCGGCCAGCGTCCAGTCCCAGTGCTTGTCCTCGGTCTCGAGCGCCGGCCGGATCACCCCCGTCGCGGCGTTGTGCACGACGACGCGGTACGGCCCCGCGGCGGCGAGCGCCTCGACGACGCGCGGCTCCGCCACGTTGCCGCGGACGAGGACCGCCTCGCCCCCCGCCTCCCGGACGAGGGCCGCCGCCTCCTCCGCCGCGGTGTCGTTCCGCATGTACCCGAGCACCGCCCGGGCCGCGCCGTCGGCCACCAGCCGCAGCGCGATCGCCCGGCCGATTCCCCGCGTCCCTCCCGTCACGAGGACGGAGGCGCCTTCGAGATTCATCGCAGTCTCGGCAGCGGCTCGTCGGCGGGTGCCGAGCTCGGCAGCTCGCTCCAGCCGGGCCGCGTACGCGGCTCGCGCCGGCTGTCCTCCGCCTTGGAGGACGCGTGCCCGAGCCGGTCGAGCAGCTCGATCTTCTCCTCTGCGTACCGGCGCACGGGGTGGTCCTCGGGCAGGTCGAGGACGAGCTCGCGCACGCGGGCTCGCAGCTGGTACGCGAAGTGCGGCGTCGCAGGCCCGACGAGCTCGTCGACGTCGGCGAAGGTCGGCTCCGGCATCGGAGCGGAGCCTAACGCCAGAGCCGCCGCCGACGCTTCGGGCCTGAAGGTACGTTCGAGAGCGTGCGGCGCCCTTCCGTAGTCGACGCGATGCTGCTCGGCGCGGTCCTGCTGTGGGCGCTCAACGTCACGGTCACGAAGTACATGCTCGAGCACGGCTGGCTTCCGCTCGCCTACGCGACCATCCGCTACTTCGTCGCGATCGCCATCTTCTGGGCCTACACCTGGTGGCGCGAGCGCTCGTTCCGGATCGCGCGTGAGCACTGGAAATTCGTCGGCATCGCGGCGGCCATGATCTTCGTGAACCAGCTCTGCTTCGTCTACAGCCTCGAGTTCGCCCACGCCTCGACCGTGTCGCTCCTCTTCGGCTCCTGCCCGATGTTCGTGGGGTTCATCTCGATCGTGTTCCTGCACCTGCACCTGCAGAGGGCGTTCTGGGTCGGCGCCGGCCTGACCTTCGCCGGCGTGGCCCTGATCGCGGTCGGCGCCGGTGGCGGGCTCGTCTCGGGCTGGAAGGGCATCCTGCTCGCGATCGCGCTGGCCGTCACGTGGGCGGCCTACACCGTTGCGATCGCTCCGCTGATGCGCAGCTACTCGCCGTACCGGATCAGTGCGGTCGTGCTCGCGCTCGGCTGGCTGCCCCTCGCGCTGGTGAGCCTTCCCCAGATCGCCCGCCAGGACTACTCCTTCTCGGGGACGGTCTGGGTCGGCTTCGTCTACGCCGTGATCGGGCCGCTCTTCCTCACGAACATCCTCTGGTTCACGGCCGTCGACCGGGTCGGCGCCCCGCGGGCGGCCATCTTCAACAACATCCAACCGTTCTTCGGAGTGCTCTTCGCGCTCCTGATCCTCTCCGAGGCGATCCACGGGCTCGAGATCGTCGGCGGCGTCCTGATCTTCGTCGGCATCGCGTACGAGCGGGTGTGGAGACGCGTGCCGGCGAGCGTGCCGACCGTCGAGTGAGGCGGCCGCGCGTCTCGGTCCTGCTGCCGGTGCGCGACGAGGAGCCGTACCTCGCCGAGTGCCTCGACTCGCTCTCGGCGCAGACGCTGGCCGACATCGAGGTGATCGTCGTGGACGACGGCTCGATCGACGCCTCGGCCTCGATCGCGGAGGAGCATGCGCGCCGCGACTCCCGCTTTCGGCTCGTTCGCCAGGCGCCCGCAGGGATGGTGGCGGCCTCGGGGCGGGCGCGGGCCGAGGCTCGTGCGCCGCTGATCGCCCGCATGGACGCCGACGACGTCGCGCTGCCGGAGCGCCTCGAGCTGCAGGCCGCGGCTATCGAGGAAGAGGGGCTCGCCGCCGCCGGAGGACGAGTCGAGTACTTCCCGGACCCGACCGACGGGATGCGCGCCTACGCCGACTGGCTCAACTCGCTCGTCACGGTGGACGCCGCGCTGCGCGACCTCTGGATCGAGTGCCCGCTGCCCGGGCCGGGGCTCACGGCGCGAGCGGAGCTCGTCTCCTACCGCGACCGCGGCTGGCCCGAGGACTACGACCTCGTCCTGCGGATCTGGGAGGGCGGCGGCCGCTTCCGCAACGTCGAGCGGCTCGTCCACCGCTGGCGGGACCATCCGGACCGCCTGACGCGCACCCAGCCGGCGTACACGCGCGACGCGTTCCGCCGCTGCAAGGTCCACTTCCTGCGCCGGACGCTGCTCGCCGGCGGCCGCGCCGCGGTCGTCTGGGGCGCCGGCCCTACCGGGAAGGCGTTCGCGCGCGAGCTCCTCGCCGCCGGCACTCCCGTGGCGGCGTTCGTCGAGGTCGATCCCCGCAAGCTCGGCAAGCGGATCCACGGTGCGCCGGTCGTCCCAGTCGAGCGTGCGGGCGACTTCCCCGGCACGCTCGCGCTCGGCGCAGTCTCCGGCCCGGCAGGACGCGCGCGGGTGCGCGAGGCGGCGGCCGGTTTCGGCCTCGTCGAGGGCAAGGACTTGATCGCCGTTGCATAATCGACCCATGGCCGAAGACTTCATGCCGCTGCTCGGGTGGGATCACGTCGAGCTCTGGGTCGGCAACGCCAAGCAGGCTGCGTACTTCTACGAGCACGCCATGGGGTTCACGCGCACCGCGTACGCCGGCCCGGAGACGGGGGTCCGCGACCGCGCCTCCTACGTCCTCGAACAGGGCGACATCCGCTTCGTCGTCACGAGCTCGCTGGGCGAGGAGCACGAGATCACCAGGCACCACGCCAGGCACGGCGACGGCGTCCGCGACATCGCGCTCACCGTTCCCGACGCGACCGCGGCGTACCGCGAGGCGCTGTCGCGCGGCGCCGACGGCGTGAGGGAGCCGCAGCGCGTCGAGGACGAGTTCGGAGCGGTGGAGGTGGCCGCGATCGCGACCTACGGCGACACGATCCACACCTTCGTCGATCGCACCGACTACGGCGGACCGTTCATGCCCGGCTACGTCTCGGTCTCGGAGAACGGCCACGCGGGGGCCGGCGCGGGCCTGACGAACATCGACCACGTCGTCGGCAACGTCGAGCTCGGCAAGATGGACCACTGGGTCGAGTTCTACGAGCGCGTCTTCGGGATGACGAACATCATCCACTTCGGGGACGAGGACATCCAGACCGAGTACTCCGCCCTCATGTCGAAGGTGATGGCGGACGGGAGCGGCAAGGTCAAGTTCCCGATCAACGAGCCCGCCGAGGGCAAGCGCAAGAGCCAGATCCAGGAGTACCTCGACTTCTACGGCAGCGCCGGCGCGCAGCACATCGCGCTGGCGTCGAGCGACATCGTCGCCACCGTCGAGAACCTCAAGGGGCGCGGGTTCGTCTTCCTCGACACGCCGGACTCGTACTACGACGAGGCGCCGGGCCGCGTCGGTGAGATCGCCGAGGACTTCGCGGTCCTCCAGGAGCACAAGATCCTCGTCGACCGCGACGAGGACGGCTACCTGCTGCAGATCTTCACGAAGACGGCGCAGGACCGGCCGACGGTCTTCTTCGAGGTGATCGAACGGCACGGCGCGACGACCTTCGGCGAGGGCAACTTCAAGGCCCTGTTCGAGGCGATCGAGCGCGAGCAGGCCCTGCGCGGGAACCTCTAGGTCCCCGGCGTGTTCGACGACGCGAGGGCGGCGAGCCGGCAGGCGCGCTCCCTGCGCCGGGTCGGCCATCGTCCGTTCCCGCTGCCCGAGAGCCGCTGGACGCTCGGCCAGACCTGGGAGCACACGTTCTGGGCCCACTGGGCGGTGTCTGTTGCGGACCTGCGCCCGCGGGTGCCCGACGAGCTCGAGATCGAGGAGTGCGACGGGAGCGCCTGGCTGTCGGCCGTCTTCTTCCGCGTGCGCTCGCTGCGCGCCCGGGGGGCGCTGCCGCTGCCGGGGATCTCGTCCTTCCTGCAGCTCAACGTGCGCACCTACGTCCTCGGCCCCGACGGGCTGCCCGGCGTCTGGTTCTTCAGCATCGACGCCTCGAGCCGACTCGCCGCGCTCGGCATCCGCAGGCTCTACCGCGTCCCCGCGTTCCACGCACGGATGACGCTCGAGCCGGAGGGCGACTGGCAGGAGATCGAGTGCGCGCGGCTCGGAGAGCCCGGGCGCGTCTTCTCGGCGCGCTACCGGCCGGCGGGCGAGAGCTTCCATCCCGTGCTCGGGTCGCTCGACTCGTTCCTGACCGAGCGGTACCGGCTCTTCACGGCGGACGCGAGCGCCGAGATGCACCACGACCGCTGGCTCCTCTGTCCCGCCGAGGCGGAGATCGAGCTCGCCACGATCGCGCCGTTCGCCCTGGGGGACGCGGCTCTCTGCCATGCCTCCTTCCGGCAGGACGCGCTGATCTGGCCGCCGGAGGCCGTCTCCTCCTGAGGCCTGCGTACGCTTCCCGGCGTGGAGGCCCAGCGGAAAGCCGCGCTCTGGTCGGTGTTCGCGGCGCTCGCGCTGATCGCGCTCAAGCTCGGAACCGGCCTCGCGACGCACAGCCTCGGCCTCGTGTCCGAGGCTGCTCACTCCGGCACCGATCTCATCGCGGCGCTGCTGACCTTCTTCGCCGTCGGCGTGGCCGTCCGTCCCGCGGATCCCGGCCACCAGTACGGGCACGGGAAGGCCGAGCACCTCGCCGCGCTCGGCGAGGGCGCCATTCTCGTCGTGGCCAGCGTGGCGATCGTCTGGCGGGCGATCGACCGGCTCGTGAACGGCGGCGTGACGGTGCGTGCGACGTGGTACGCGTTCCTCGTCGTCGGCCTCGTCATCTGCATCGATCTCGCCCGCACCACGGCGTCGTGGCGTGTGGCGCGCGCCTACTCGAGCCCCGCACTCGCCTCGAACGCGGTGCATTTCGGGAGCGATCTCGGCGGCTCCGTCGCGGTGCTCGTCGGCCTGCTGCTCGCACGTGCCGGCCATCCCGGCGCCGACGCCGTCGCTGCGCTCTTCGTCGCCGGCCTCGTCCTGCTCGCCGCCACCCGACTGATGCGCCGCAACGTCGACGTCCTCATGGACAGGGCTCCCGCGGATGCGGAGGAGGCGGCGCGCCTGGCGATCGTCGAGGTGCAGCCGCCGGTGCAGCTGCGGCGGCTGCGGATGCGCCAGGCGGCGGGGCGCGTGTTCGCGGACGTCGTGATCGGGGTCGACTACGGAGCCGCCGTCGGCCAGGGGCACGCCGCCGCCGACGCGGTGGAGCGCGCGGTGCAGTCGGCGCTCCCGGAGGCCGACGTCGTCGTCCACGTCGAACCGGCCGACTCGGCGGACGCGGACGCGCGGGAGCGCGCGCACGCCGCGGCGCTCAACGTGCCGCGGGTGCGTGAGGTGCACAACGTCTCGGTCGTCTCGGTCGGCAGCGGCACCGAGCTCTCGCTCCACCTGAAGCTGCCGGGCGACCTCCCGCTCGAGGAGGCACATGCGATCGCGGAGGAGGTCGAGCGTGCGATCGAGCGGGCGGTGCCGGAGGTGTCCTCGGTGCGGACGCATCTCGAGCCGCTCGGGGAGGAGGCGGCGGGCACCGAGGTCGCCGGCGACGCCGCGACCGTGCGGCGCATCGTCCGCACGGAGCTCGGCGTAGAGCCCGCCGAGCTGCGCTTCGTGGACACCGACGAGGGGCTCGTCGCTTACCTCACGCTGCGCCTCGGCTCCGACACCCTCGCCGCCGCGCACGCGGACGCGAGCCGGATCGAGGAGCTGATCCGACGAGAGCGCCCGGAGATCGCCGACGTCGTCGTGCACACGGAACCTCGATGAAGCTGTGCATGTTCTCGCCACGGGATCCCTTCCTCGAGCGCGGCTGGCCGGGTCGCATCGAGGGCGAGACCGTGATCCAGCTCGCCGCGCAGACGTTGCAGGCGTTCTTCACCGGCGGCGGCCAGGCGCGCGAGCATGCGGAGTACCCGCTCGCCGAGGTCTTCTTCCGCGCGCCGGTCCTCCACCCGCCGTCGGTGCGGGTGTTCGACGAGTCGGGCGACTTCGTCTTCGCCAACCCGGCCGCGATCAAGGCCGTCGGCGATGATCCGGGAGTGCCCGGAGCCGAAGCGAGGGAACGCGTCGCGGCGATCGTCGGCGCCGGAGGCGCGATCGGCGGCTTCACGCCCTGCGTGGAATGGGTCGCGCCGCAGCTGCACGGCGCGAAGCAGCGCGACTTCGCGCTCACCCTCGGGCCGGTGGTGACCACGCCGGACGAGGACACGCCGCCCGGCATCGACTGGGAGCGGCTCGTCACGTACGCGGGAGAGAACACGACGCTCTATCCAGGAGACCTGATCCTCCGGTGAAGGTCGCCGTGGTCGGGGCGGGGGTGATGGGCTGCGCAACGGCCTGGGCGCTGCGAGAGCGCGGCGCCGAGGTGACGGTGCACGAACGGTTCGACCTCGACCACAACCGCGGCTCGAGTCATGGCCGCACGCGGATCTTCCGGCTCGCCTATCCCGACCCGTACTGGGTTCGCTTCGCGCAGGAGGCATACACGGGCTGGCGCGACCTCGATCTGGATCTGCTCGGCCTGTACGGGCTCGTCGAGCTCGTCGCCGATCCCGCGGCCACGTCGGCGCGCGCGCTCGAGGAATGCGGCGTGCCTTACCGGTTGCTCGACCGGGACGAGGTGCGCGCGCTCGGCGCCGACCTTCCGGACGGCTGGACGGCGCTGCACCTCGCCGACGCCGGCGTCGTCTTCGCCGACCGCGCGCGGCACGCCTTCCTCGAGGCGGCCGGCGTCGAGGCCGAGACGAACCGGCGCATCGAGTCCACCGACGACCTCGACGCGGACGTCGTCGTCGTCACGGCGGGCTCCTGGGTGCAGGAACTCGTCCCCGACGTCCCGGTGACCATCACGCGCGAGACGCTCGCGTACTTCCAGCGCGAGGGCCCGCCCGTGGCCTCGATCGTCGATCTGAGCGTCCAGACCGGCGGCCACGGGATGTACTCGCTCCACGATCCCGTGCACGGCCTCAAGGTCGGCGCCCACCACGCAGGCTCGGCGGCCGATCCCGACACGGAGGGAACGCCGGATCCCGCGCTCGTCGAGCGGATCTCGGCCTGGGTGAGCGAGCGGTTCCCAGACGTCGACCCCGAGCCGGTCGAGGCGCAGACGTGTCTCTACACGACAACGGAGGACGAGGGCTTCATCCTGGAGCGCCGCGGTCGCGTCGTCGTCGGCTCCGCGTGCTCGGGGCACGGCTTCAAGTTCGCGCCCGCCGTGGGCCGCAGGCTCGCCGCGCTCGCGCTCGAGTGAAGGGGCGCCGCCCGTGCGGCGCCCCTTTCTCGTCCTCCCGCCTCAGCTCGTGCCGAGATACGGCGTCGCGGCACTCCAGACGGTCACCGGCCCGAGCCCCAGGTCGACGACCTGGATCGTGTAGAGGCCGAGGCTGCCGACCGGCACGTCGAGGCTCGCGACGCCGTCCGACGACCGTGCGGTGTGCACGACGTTGCCGAGCACGTCGAGCACGGCGACGGCGAACGGCACCGAGGTGCTCGATTCGGCGAGCACCGAGATCGACTTCGCGTTGGCCGGGACGAACAGCTGCTCCGGATCGAGCGTCTCGCCGGACTGGAGCGTGTCGGTCGAGGTGGTCGTCTCCCCGGGAGCGCTGCTCGGCTGCGAGCTCGAGCTGCCGTCCGTGACGCAGATCTGGTCGACGAAGTCGAGGCCGTTCGTGTTCTGCAAGGCGAAGGTGTGCGTGCCCGAGCCGGAGAGAGGCACGCTCACCGAGGCTCCGAAGACGGGCTTGTTGCCCGCGCCCGAGCTTCCCGCGTAGCTCACGCTCTGCACCTTGCTCCCGTCCAGATAGAGATCGGCGGTGCCGGCCTTCTTCGCCGTCGCGTACCTGTAGGTGAGCGTTCCGCTGCTCGCCGAGGTCTGGAACGTGAAGCTCAGCCCCGAGCCGTTGCTCGTGCGGAAGTGGCCGGCCGTCGCATCCGTGTCCTTGACGGTGTGCCAGCCCTTGGCGTACGCGATGTTGGAGCTGTCGTCCTCGAAGCACGTGACCGTCGGTTGCACGCCGATCACGACCGAAGCGTCGTTGATGCTCTTCCTCCCGTGCGGGTCGGTGACCGTGAGCGTTGCCTTGAACTCGCCGGCGTTCGTGTACGTGTGCGTGGTCGTCGGCGTCGACTGCGTGACCGGAGCGGATCCGTCGCCGAAGTCGAATGTGTACGAGGCGATGGAGTCACCGGGATCGGTGTCGGAGGATCCGGAGCCGTCGAACGCGACCTGCAGCGGGACGTTCCCCGACCGGGGCGATGCGGTGAGCGCGGCCGTGGGCGCCGTGTTCGGGGCACAGGAGTCGTTGGACTGCACCGAGAAGCTGCCCTGGTAGGCGAGCCCGTCGGGCATCTCGTCCAGGGTTTCGGCGGCGCCGAGGACCGGAGTGGTCACTGCCTGTACCGACGCGGCGTTGAAGCCGGTGACCGTGTCGCCGGCCTGCAACCCGAGGTCGGCTGCCGAGGCGACGATCACGATCGTGCCCGTGGCCGGGTCGTAGAAGCTCGCCGGATCCGCCGGCTTCTCGCTCCCGCTCTGCACGAAGCGCCCGTCGACGGTGCCGCTGGTGTTTCCGCCGGCGATGTACGACTGGAAGGTCGGCACGTTCGGCGCGTTCGGGTCGAACCACATCCGTACGCCGTGCACTGTGCCGTCCGCCTCCCGGAACGAGGCGTACCAGTACGAATCCGGCGGCTGCTGGCTCATGCCCGGGTCCGTGTTGAGCTGGAACCGCAGCTTCAGGCTGCCGTCGCTCGAGTATGGCTGTGACACCTGCAGCGACCTGAGGTCGGTGCCGGCGGTCCCCGGCGTGCTGTCGCCGCTCGCATCGGTGAGGGTCGTCAGGCCCGGAGCCGTACACGGCGTCGGTGGAGGTGGCGGATCGGGGCTCACCGGGAGCCCGACCTCGTTCGACGCGGGCCCGGCCCCCTGGCCGTTGACGGCCACCACCTCGTAGTAGTACTCGCCGACCGTCGCGTCGACCGTCGCGTCGACGTACTGGTTCTTGTCCCCGCCGACCGTGGCGATCTGCGTCTCGGAGCCCGGGCTCGTGCCGCGCAGGATGCGGTATTCGGTGAAGTCCGAGCCGCCGTTGTCCGGCGCGTTCCAGGTGAGGGTGGCCTTGGAGCTGTAACGGATGCCGTCGAGGTACGGCGCCTTCGGTGTCGTGGGCTCCGCGGGGTCGTACTGGGCGTACAACGACTTGCCGCCGGTCTGGCGCGCGACCTTCGCGTAGGCAACGAAATCGTTGGTCGCACCGCCGCTCGAGAGGCAGGTCTGGCTGACGCAGCCGTCGTCGTAGCCGAAGAGCACACGACCGCGGTCGTCGATCGTGACCTCGTTGAAGTCGAGCAGGTTGCGGTTGCCGCCCGTGCAGCCGATGCCGCTGAGGCAGATCCCGCCCGCGCCCTGCACCGGATCGTTCGGCGTGGCGTTGACAGTGGTCCACGTCTTGCCGCCGTCGTAGGTCGTGGCGATGAAGAGGTACCACCGGCCGGGGAAGCTGCCGGAGCCGAGGTTCCCGGCCCTGTCCGTACCCAGGAAGCCGCAAGCCGCGCGACCGGAATCGCCGGCGACCGCCTCCGGGAAAACGGCCTGGACGACGCCGACGGAGGCGCCGATGTCGTGGTCGTCGGTCCACGTCTGCCCGCCGTCGTGGCTCACGGCGACGTGTGCGGAGCCGTCGTTCGGCGTGTAGCAGTAGTAGGCCGTGTTGTCCTTGTCGATCCCGATGGACGGGTCGCTCTGGCTCGTCCCGCTGTTCGGCACGAGGAACTGGCTCCAGGTCACGCCCGCGTCGGTCGAGACGGCGCCTCCCTCGCTCCCGCCGCAGTCCTTGACCGGCAGATAGACGGTGCCGTCGGGGGCCACCCTGATGTGGCCGTGCAGGCTGCTGCAGCCGGTGAGTGCGCTGTCCACGGGCTCACCCGGGCCGAACTGGAGACCACCGCTGTCGGAGCGCTGGCACATGTCGGTCACGTCGGCCTGCGAGCAGTAGTAGACCGCGTTCGGATAGAGCGGGTTGAGGCCGGCCAGCGGAGCCGGATACGGCCCGACGCCGAGGCTCTCGTGGTCGACGCCCCCGTTCGGCGGCGCGGCCGACGCCTGTGTCCAGTTGGCTCCGTCGTCGTCGGTGTACGCGAACAGCGCGTTCGCGCCGGTGGTCAGGTTCGAGACGAACGTGCGCCCCGTCGACTGGTCGGTGACGAGGATCGGGTCGAGACTCGTCGCGCTCGCGATCGACGGGCTGACGTTCTGCCACAGCGCCGGCCCGGCCTCCGGAAGGGAGGGCGTGCGCTTCTCGGGCGGGGTGACGCGGAAGACGTCACCGAACGAGTTGGTCATGATGTTGCCGGTCTTCGGGTCGAAGCCGATGTTGAACTCCCCGGAGCTCGAGTTCGCACCCGAGTCCGCCGGGGCGGAGAGGATCTGGTAGCGCGGCGCGCCCGGCTGGGTCGGGGTGGGGCCGCCGAAGCCGGCGCTCCCTCCACCGCCGCCGCCGCCCGAGCCGTTGGCGAGCTCGATCGTGACGTTGACGCTCTCGGCCGTGGGCGTGTACGGCACCACCTTGACGGTGAAGGTCTGCGTCCCGTCGAAGACCGGGATCGCGGTGATCTCCGGGTTCGCGCCGCTCGCGGATTGCGTGTAGGCGGCCTCGGAGCCGTCGGTGTTCGTGACCGTGCCCTTGTAGACGTACAGGTCGTAGTCGGACTGGCCGCTGCCGGAGTCCGTCCAGCCCGCCGTGAAGCGGATCACGTCGTTCGGGTGGGTCTCCGCGTAGTCGCTCGGCAGCGACACGGTGAGGGCGAAGTCGTCGCACGGCTGGACCGGGTTGTCGCACTCGGGCCCGGAATCGACCACGGGAACGGGCGTCGGGTTGGCGAGGGCGAACGGTCCAGCGGTGTACGTGATCGGGCCCGAGGTGTCCGTCAGCGTCCCGCTCGCCGGTGTCGCGCCGTGAGCCGTCGGCATGACGGTGAAGACCGCAGCCAGGGCTGCGAACGCGAACGCAAGGGCGAGCCTCGCCCCTCCTCTACCACCAGGTACGTGCATTTTCCCCTCCGAGGGACGAAAGTGGACGCCTCACGCTCGACGCGGTTTCGGCGGAAACCGGCGTTTCTTTCCAGCTAAATGCACGATCGAAACCTGAGCCGAATTCGATTGAACCGTCAGTCAAATTCGGACGGATAGAGACCGAGCGCTTTGCGGCCGGAATTCGTGAGCAGTTGGAGTGGACGGGCACCGTCCGCCGCTGGGCCGGGCCCGGCGCCCTGCCCCGACTAAGCTACGGGCGATGCCCTTCTACCAGCGCCTCGGCGACGTCCCCCGCAAGCGGCACGTCCAGTTCCGGGACAACGGAACGCTCCTCACCGAGGAGGTGATGGGCCTCGAGGGCTTCACCGGCAACGAGTCGATCCTGTACCACCTCCAGTCGCCCTGCCGCGTGATGGAGCAGGCCGGCTTCGAGCCGATCGAGCGCGAGCGTTGGGTGCCCGAGCAGCACGGACACCTGCACTTCAAGACGTTCGACACCGAGCCCGCCGGCGACGAGATCACCGGCCGCCGCCTGCTCATGTGGAACGACGACGTCGAGATCTCGCTCTGCCGCCCGTCCGGCTCGATGGACTACTTCTTCCGCAACGGCGAGGGCGACGAGGTCATCTTCGTCCACGAGGGCTCGGGGACGCTCGAGACGATCTTCGGCGACCTCCCGTACAAGGAGGGCGACTACGTCGTCGTCCCGCGCGGCACGACCTACCGCTTCCGACCCGAAGGCGACCAGCGCTACCTCGTCTTCGAGACGCCGGGGCTGATCGAGATCCCGCGGCGCTACCGCAACCAGTACGGGCAGCTGGTGGAGGGCGCGCCGTACTACCACCGCGACATCCACCCGCCGACCGAGCTGAAGACGGTGCGCGAGCGCGGCGAGTACCCGGTCAAGGTGCGCGTCCGCGACGGCTACCAGACCTACGTCGTCGACTACCACCCGTTCGACGTCGTCGGCTGGGACGGCTACCTCTACCCGTGGACGTTCTCGATCCACGACTTCGAGCCGATCACCGGCCGCATCCACCAGCCGCCGCCCTCGCACCAGACGTTCCAGGGCCGGAACTTCGTGATCTGCTCGTTCTGCCCACGCAAGCTCGACTTCGACCCGCAGGCGGTGCCGATCCCGTACCACCACTCGAACCTGCAGTCCGAGGAGATGATCTATTACGTCTCCGGCAACTTCGGCTCGCGCAAGGGCGTCGAGGTCGGCTCGATCACGCTCCATCCGTCCGGCCTGCCGCACGGGCCGCAGCCGGGGCTGGCGGAGCAGGCGATCGGGCTGCACGAGACGCACGAGCTCGCCGTGATGTGCGACACGTTCCACCCGCTGAAGCTGTCGGAGTTCGCGCACTCCCTCGATGACGGGACGTACTGGCGCTCGTGGTACGCGAACGCGCAGGACGGCGACGCGCCCGAGGGTGCCGACGCGTCGGGCGCCGGCTTGACCTCGCACCTGTAGCGCGCGGCGCGTGCCGCTGCTGCCGGTCCCGCAGCCGTTCTCCCTCGAGCTGACCACGGCTCGCTTCCGCGCCTTCGGGCTCGACCGCGCGACGGTCTGGGAGGACGGTGCCCTGTATCGCGCGGTGGCGGGGCGGGAGCTGCGGATCGCGGTCGCCGACGGCGGCGTCGAGGTGGACCCGCTCGACGCCGAGACGGAGCCGGTCGTCGGCAAGCTGCTCGGCTTCGACTTCGACCTCGTCGCGTTCTCGGCGTGGGCGGCGGGGGAGGAGCTGCTCGCGCCGCTCGTCGTCCGCTTCGCGGGCTTCCGGCCCACCCTCGCGCCCGAGCCGTTCGAGATGCTCGTGGGCGCGATCACCGCGCAGCAGGTGTCGCTCTTCGCCGCAGTGGCGATCCGCAACCGGCTCGTGGAGCGCTTCGGCGAGCGCGTCGGCCGCGTCTGGGCCTTCCCGACGCGCGAGCGGCTGGCGGCGGCGTCGGAAGAGGAGCTGTTCCGGCTCGGCTTCTCGCGGCGCAAGGCGGAGTACGTGGTCGGCCTCGCCCGCTCGGATCTTGACCTGGATGCGCTCGCTCTCCTCCCGGACGGCGAGGTGAAGGAACGGCTGACGGCGCAGCGCGGGCTCGGCGAGTGGACGGCCGACTGGTTCCTGGCCCGCTATCTGGGGCGCCCGCGCGCGTGGCCGGCCGGCGACCTGGCGCTGCGCAAGGCGGTGCGCGCGCTCTATGGTGACGTGGACGTCCGCGCCGCCGGCGCCCGTTTCGATCCGTTCCAGAACCTGACCGCGCACTACCTCCTCGCCCAGTACCTGACTGTCTGATCGGAACCCTGTGATCCGCCCCGCGACCGCCGACGACCTGCCGCTCGTACGCGAGCTCTGGCAGGCGTTCGAGCAGGAGATCCCCGACGAGCCGTGGCGCGAGGACGACCTCGAGGACGACCTCGCCTGGCTGGAGGAGGCGATCCGCGAGCACATCGTCCTGCTCGCCGACGAGCACGGGCTCGCGGTGGCGCGGCGGAAGGGCGAGAAGCTCGGCTTCCTCGAGATCCTCTACGTGCGGCCGGAGGCCCGTCGCGGCGGCGTCGCGGCGGAGCTGTTCCGGGAGGCTGCACGCCGGCTCCTCGAGGCGGGCGCGGAGATGCTCGAGCTCGAGGTCCTCGCCTCCAACACCGACGCGCAGGCGATCTACGAGCGCTGGGGGCTCAAGCCGGTCGAGCTGACGCTCGGCGCGCCGCTGGCCCAGCTCGAGCAGCGCCTCGCGCCGCCCGACGGCCCGACGTTCGGTTTCGTGCACGTCCAGACCGACGACGTCGAGAAAGTGAAGCGGGATGCCACCAAGGCCCTCCGCACCGACCCGGACGTGGAGGTGGAGAGTGGCTGGGTGCGCGTGCGCTCCGACGTCACCGACGCGGATCCGGCGCGGCTGAAGGCGCTCGCCAAGGAGCTCTCCTACACGACCGGCGGCGTCGTCCTCTCGCTCGGCATCGAGCGCGGCGTCGTCGTGCGCTACGACCTCTTCGAACGGGGCGCCGACGTCGACGAGTACCTGTCCGTCCCGGAGTACTACGGGCCTCTGCCGCCGGGCGACGCGTACGCGCTCGGCGCGAACGCCACCGTCGTCGCGCGGCTGACCGGCGCCGACGCGAAGCGCTTCCGCGAGACGGCGCGCATCGCGGCTTCGCCCGACGACCTGCCTCCCGCCCAGGAGTTGTACGAACAGATCGCAACCGTGATGGGGGTGCAACCGTGATCACGCTGTACAACGCCGCGCGATGTCCCTACGCCGCGCGGGCCCGGATCGTCCTCGCCGAGAAGGGCATCGAGCTCGACGTGGTCGAGATCGACCTCTCCGACCGGCCTGCCTGGCTGTACGAGAAGAATCCAGCAGGGCGCGTGCCCGTGATCGAGGAGGACGGTTGGATCCTCCCGGAGTCCGTCGTGATCATGGAGTACCTCGAGGAGCGGTACCCGGAGCCCGCGTTGCTTCCGGCCGATCCCGCCGAACGGGCGGCGGTGCGCCTCTTGATCTTCCGCGACGACGAGCTGACCGACCCGTACTACGCCTTCCGGCGCGGCGAGGAAGGAGCGGCCGAGCAGTTCGACGCGGCATTGGCTCGTTTCGACTCGATGCTCGCCGCAAGGCCGTACCTCGGCGGAGCGGAGTACGGGCTCGCGGACATCGCGTTCGTCCCGTGGCTCATGCGGGCCCGCGACATGCTCGGTGTCGACCTCGCTCGCTTCCCGGCGCTCGCCGACTGGCTCGCACGGCTCGAGGAGCGGCCCGCCGTCGCGGCGGAAGCCGGTATCGTCGCCGCGCTGTGAGGACGGTCGTGGACGCGGCGTGGCTGGCCGAGCACCTCGGCGAGGACGACCTCGTCGTCGGGGACGTCCGCGGCCCGAACGCGCACATGCGCGGCCACATCCCCGGCTCGCGGCCGCTCGTGCTCGGCTCGCCACCGCCGGCTGCGGACGAGGAGTCTGCGCGGGCGCTCGCGCACGAGATCGCCCTGCGCCTGCGCCGTCATGGGATCACGGGCCGCGAGCGGCTCGTGCTCGTCGACCGCGGCGACGGCGTCGGCGCGATGCCGGCCGCGCAGATGGCCGAGCTCGCGGGGCATCCGCAGGTCGCGATCCTCCTCGGCGGAGTCGCCGCGTGGGAGGGCGAGCTCGAGCAGGGAGCCGTCGAGCTGGAGCCGGTGCGCGAGGCCGAGGCGGAGCTCGACGCGAACCCACGTGCGCTGCCGACCCGGCAGGAGCTGGTCGGCCGGCTCGGCGACGAGTCGCTGACGGTGCTCGACGTGCGGACGCCGGACGAGTACACGGGGCGGCGCGGCAACTCGTGCGATCCGCGCCAGGGCCACATCCCCGGCGCGCGGAACCTCGAGGTCGGCGAGCTGTTCGAAGGCCCCGGACGGCCCGCCTCGCCCGATCGCGTCCGCGAAGCCGTCGGGCTCCCCGAGGGCGCGGAGATCGTCGCCTACTGCCACTCCGGCTCGCGCTCCGCGCTGGCGACGCTCGCCCTGCGGGCCGCCGGCTACGACGCGCGCAACTACGCCGGCTCCTGGCACGAGTGGAGCCGAGGCGACCCGGGTAGTTATCCGGTCGAGACTAGCGCAGCGGACGATCCCGGCGGACACCGCTGGTTCAGGCGGTAATCGAACCCTAGAACGACGCCCTGTGGTCTACGCCGCTGACTACATCGTTTCTCGCGGTCCGACCCCAAGTGGAGATCCTGACCTGGTGTCTCCGGTTGTCTTCGCGCCAGCCGATCGAGGAAGCGACCTCGACCACGCCGGGCACTTTGGCCACAAGCCTCGGGACGAGTTCGGCGTCTGTCCGCATGCGCGCCGAACCGCCGAGCACGACCTTGCCGTCCACGACGGAGACAGTGACGGCTCCGGGGCTCTCGAGCAAGAGCGTCCGCGCGAGCACCTTCTCGCGGATCTCGCGTTCGATGTCGGCATCCGGGCGCACGAAGGCGCGGACGAGGTCGGCGCGGGTGACGATCCCGACCAGCCGGCCCTGGTCGTCGACGACCGGCAGGCGGTTGACGCCCTCGTCGAGCATCTGCGCGGCGGCGGCCGAGACCGGGCGCCAGGCCACGATGGTCTTGGCAGGAGCGGTCATCGCTTCAGCCGCGGCGTGTGCCTCGTGCTTCAACCGTTCTTCCAGCTCGTGTGCCTCGGTGAGCCGGGCGAGCATCCCCTTCCGCTCCGACGGCCCGCGCTCCTTGAACAGGATGTCTCCTTCGGAGACGACTCCGACTACGCGGCCTTCCTCGTCCACGACGGGAACACCCGAGATCCGGCATTCGGTGAGGATGGTGGCCACCTCCTTCAGCGACGTTCCCGGCCGGACCGTGATTACCTCGCTCGTCATGACGTCTCTCACCTGCATCGCTTCACTCCTTCGTGCCGACGCTATGAAGGATCGCGTCTCGTCCATCCCGGGGCATCGGCGAGCGGCCGGAGTGCGGATTCGGCGAAGTACGGACCCGTCTCTGCGAACGCTCGAGGGCTCGAAGGTGGGTGGCACCACGTCAAGCGCGTACAAAGATGGGCCCGCTGTCGCAGGCCCATCTGACCTTCGTTGAGTCGGTACCGGGTTCGTCCCCTGCCGGCGCCGAAGCGTTTGGATCGGTTCTTCCGTCTGCTTCGCGCCAGCAGGTTCGACCTACTTGCGGTCCGTATCTCAGCGCACGGCCATCATCGTGACGTGTGGTGGTCACGGCATCAGGGAAATCCCCGATCCGGCGCCTGCCGTTAACGCCGCGGCGCTCGCCGGGGTTGCGCGTCAGCCACTCGTGTAACGGCGCGCGGAGGTGAAGCCGGGCCGCAGCGGGACGAGCCTTACGCCGTGCGCTGAGTCGGGCGACTCGATCATCAGTCCGTGGCCGGCGGCGATCGCCACGTGCGTCGCCGGCGAGCCGTAGAAGACGAGGTCGCCGGGCCGGAGGTTCCGCGCGACGACGCTTCTGCCGCTCCGTGACTGTGGTCCTGTGTCGCGTGGAACAGTCACGCCTTGAGCGCGAAACACGTCCCAGACGAGCCCGGAGCAGTCGAACCCCCACGCGGAGACTCCACCCCAGAGGTAGCGGAGTCCGAGGAAGCGCTTTGCGGCGGCGACGATCGAAGCACCGGTCGGTGCCGAGGGCTTGCGGAGAACGTCGCGAGCGATCCATCCGGGGCCGTCCGGGGTGCGGACGAGCCAGTTACCGCGCCCGTTCGTACCCGTGACCGGAAGCCGCGTCCCGTAGCTCAACCGTATGGTGCTTCCAGGCAGATGCAGGACGGCCGTCGGCGACCGTACGACCCGCTTCGGCCCCGTGGCGGGGAAGGGGCCGGCGAGCTGCCGGATGGGCAGCCAGCCCGGATATCCGCGCCGGTCGAGCGGTGTCGGCTGGTCGGCGACGGCGACCTTGGCCCAGCGGCCGCGAAGGGCCAGCACGGTCACCTTCTCGCCGTAGAGTGCCTGCGTCACGACGCGGGAATCGAGCCAGGCGCGGGACGCCGTGGTCGCGAGGTTCCGGTTCCAGCGGTCGAGGTCGACCGGGTTCGCCAGCGCGGGCGCGTCGATCGCCCGTGCGAGTCCCGGCGCGCGCCAGAGGGTGGCGGCGGAGACGTCGATGGTGGCCGTCGTGCCGGGGTGGGGGGCCGCGAGCAGGAGGAGCGTGAGCGCCACCGCAAGCACGCGAACCTCGGAGTTACTGCTCGCTGCCGGAGGCGGGTGACCTCCGGCGATGAATGGTCGTCCCCTCGCCGGGATAGAGAATGGTCTCTCGGTCGTCCTCCCAGCGCACGCGGTAGTGCGGGTGGAGGTCGTCCCCGAGCACCTCGAGGATCTCGCCGGTGCGGCCACGGTCGCCCACATGCCGGCCGGCGACGGACGACGTTGCCAGGGCGCACCGCCTGCGAAAGGCACTTGGTCACGCGGGACTCCTGGGCGGGCTTGGTGGTCATCTCACTGCAAGCAAATATCTGCTGCACCGGTTCCACCACCGGGCTCTCGCGGATCCTGTCTGCGTGTTTTCCGGCAAGCGGCTCACCGAGCTCGGAGCCTGCGTAGGTGAGTCCGGCGCAGTTCGGCTGCTCCCCAGACGAAGAGCGGGAAGACGCAGAGGAGCCCGAGCTCGGAGCCGCCGAGCGATGCTGAAGAGCAGGAGTGGGTTGGTGAGCGGCCCGACGTGTCTGAGGGAGGCGTGTCTCGGCGCACAGGATCGGTTTACCGGTTTGCGGGATCCACCGCCGCCGCGAAGATTGCATGCGTCCTCCCGGCCCTACAGCCCGAGACTGCGCAACGGGGGGCTTCGCTATGACGGCCGTCCGCGGTGGACATCCGCGTCTTACAAGGTCGGTGGCGAGGTGCAGGTCGACCCCTGGCCGGCCGCTCAAGACCAGCGCGTCGCAGGGCTCATAGCCCGCCCGCATCAGCTCCTCGAGCCGCCAGCGCCGCACCGCGTTTCCTTCGGTCACTTTCTTGGCCAGGGTCGCGCCACACCCATGCCGCGATCCTGCAGACGCTGCGGCTGGACGGGAACCGGGCGCGCGCTTTGAGCAGGTTCGGCCTTTTACGCATCTGCGCCGCGGCAGATGTGGCATGCACTGTCATTCAAGCGAGTAGGCGCCCGCCGTCGACCACGATCTGCGCGCCGGTCACGTAGTCGGCGAGACCGGAGGCCAGGAACAGGGCGACCTTGCCGATGTCGTCCGGCACGCCCATCCGGCCGAGCGGGATCATCTGCTCGAACGCCCGCATTGCACCCTGCATGTCTCCTCCGCCGGCCGCGGTCAGCTCTGCAACCCCCGGCGTCTCGATCCCCCCGGGTGCGATCGCGTTGACCGTGATCCCGTACGGTGCGAGCTCGAGCGCGACGTTCTTGGTGAAGCCCCAGGCGCCGTGCTTCGAGGCGTCGTAGTGGGCGAGGCCGACCATCGACGGGTGCAGCGCGTCGATCGAGGTCACGTTGACGATCCTGCCGCCACGTCCCTGCTCGATCATCGCCTCCGCCGCGTACTTCGTGCAGAGGAACAGCCCTCGCAAGTTGACGGCTAGCACCCGATCGAACAGCTCCGGGGTCAGCTCACGTAGTGGCGCAGCGGGAAAGATCCCGGCGTTGTTGACCAGGATGTCCACGCCGCCGAGCTTGTCGGCCGCGTACCGGAACACAGCAGCCACCTGCTCTTCCTGTGTCACGTCCGCCGCGACGGGGTGCGCCGCGTAGCCGGCCTGTGTCAGGTCCGCGGTGAGCTCCTCGCTCGTATCCGTGTCGAGGTCTGCGACGACGACCGATGCGCCGGCCTCTGCCAGGCGGCGGCTGATGCCGCGGCCGATTCCGTTTGCCCCGCCCGTGACGATCGCCACCCCGCCCGTGAGATCCAGGAGGTCGGCGATGGCCGTCATATCGGATCTGGTTGTAATTGCTGTCATGCTGTCCCCCTTCGCGAAGGAGTCCTTACTCGCGAACGGGCCACCTCCCTTCTAGTCCATCGTTCT
Source organism: Gaiellaceae bacterium (assembly GCA_035764085.1). Classification (GTDB taxonomy): domain Bacteria; phylum Actinomycetota; class Thermoleophilia; order Gaiellales; family Gaiellaceae; genus Palsa-739. The sequence continues at coordinate 2,220 of DASTZY010000156.1, read as the reverse complement.
CCACGACGCGGTCGGCGGCATCGTGGAAATCACCGAGTCCGACCCGTCGCTGCATGATCGCCGCGGCGGCGATCCGCGCTTTCGCGGATGCCGATCGAGCGAGTCGGCGCGATGCTCCTCAGAGAACCCGGAAGGGAGTTGGCAATGGCCGCAATCGACGTGAGTCGCCGTTACGAGCTGGAGCACCTCGTAGGCGAGCTTCGCCTCGCCGCGCGCACGATTCGCGCATCGACCGTCGAGACGGGCTTTCCGCTCGAACCGCCCGAGCCGCGCGGCCGAGCAGACGTGTGAACGAGATCGCAAAGAGGTGATCTCTGACGGCAGCGAAGAGGAGGTAGCTGATGTCTCTGACCATCACCCATACAGGCCACGTCAAGCTCCTCGGGGAGCTGGACGCGGCGGATATCGCCTACACCGTCATGCCGCACCCCCGTACGCTCAGGGCTACGGACGAGGCGCGCGTCCTCGGCGTCCCGGCCAGCGCGGTCGCGAAGACGATCGTGCTGAGCACGCCCGACGGCTTCGTCCGCGCCGTTCTGCCCGCATCTGAACACATCGACCTTCGCAAGGTGCGCGACCTACTGGGCACGAGCGAGGTCGAGCTAGCCACCGAGGAGCAGCTTGCGGGCGCCTATCCCGATTACGAGCTCGGCGCCGTCCCGCCGTTCGGCGGCGGCAAGGACCGCGTCCTCCTCGACCGACGGCTCGCGTCGAGCGAGGCTGTGCTCATCGAGGCCGGCGTCCACGATGCATCGATCCACCTGGCGACGGCCGACCTCGCTACCCACGCGAACGCCTCCATCGTCGACTTCTGCCGGGATTGAGTCGCCTGCCTGTGACTCACCGACTGCGACGGCCTCGAGGCGCGGTGGGCCGCCCGATGTAGTGGTTAGGACTCGAGCCCGACTGGGGGACTCACCTCGGGATCTTTCTCGAACCCTGGCGAAGCGACGGTCTACGCACCGGACGGAAAGGCTACGGCTTTTCCCGCAGGGGGATCCGTGTCCCCACCGGTGACCGGTGGACGGGCGGGTGGGAATCTGAAGGTGCGGGGGTCATGCGCCCTAGGGAGGTGCCATGAGAGTCAAAGAGGTCATGACGCAGGACGTCGTAACGGTCACTCCATCCACACCGCTAAAGGAGGCATCAACGCGCTTCTTGAAGCACCGCATCTCCGGGATGCCGGTCGTCGAGAGGGGGCGAGTCGTCGGGGTGCTGTCGGAATCCGACATCGTCGCCAAGGAGACGAGCGGCTACAGCAACGGCGAGGTCAGCCGCGCCGAGGCGAGCCATCTTCGGCGTGAGCGAGCCGCCGAGACAGTCAGGCAGGCGATGACGCCGCGCCCCGTCACCGCCGAACCCTGGTTCCCGATCTGGGCAGCCGCTGATCTGATGGCGGTGAACGACGTCAACAGACTCCCCGTCGTCGACGGCCGCGGATCCCTGGTCGGGATCGTTACGCGGGACGACCTCGTACGGGCATTTGCGCGCTCAGACGGGGCGGTCGAGCGAGACATCCGCGAGAACCTCCTCCCTTCCATCGATCTGACCCCGAGCGCGTTGGACGTCACGGTCGCTCGCGGAGTCGTCACGGTCAGGGGGGAGATCGACTCCCACCTTGCCAGCGAGTGCCTGCGCAACACGATCCACCTCGTGCCCGGCGTCGTCGAGGTCGATTGGCAGGTCGAGACACCCACTGCGGCCGCCTAGCGGCTCGGTTTCGTAAAGCTGCCCGAGTCGCAGCTTCTCCCCGAGGCAATTACCGGGAAAGACGAGAGAGGTGCCTATGGCGCCTCTCTCGCAGATGCGGGCCTCTCGCCGGACGCAGCTCAGGCACGGAGCGACCACACGAGCGGGATAGGCGAACGGACCCGCCCCACACGTCTTCATACGTGCGGAAGCGGGTCGTTCGCACGGCTGTCAGGTCTCACGGACCGAGCAGGTACCTAGGGCCGATCTGCTCAAGGTGCAGCCCCGCGTGCTCCGTCTGAAGGATCTCAGCGCGCTCCATCGTCAGATACTTGGGGCCGATCTGCTCCAGGTGCAGCGCCGCATGCTCCGTCTCGAGGATCTTGCCGGTGGCACTAAACGCCCCGGCGGCAAGGACCAGCGCCGCAACCACAACCGATAGGGCTGTCAAGAGGTACCTCATGGGACATCTCCTTTCCCCAGCCGAGGCGGGAAGGGAGGCCAACCAGGTAAGGCAAAACCGAGCTCGGC
>DASTZY010000155.1:0-5220 GCA_035764085.1 Gaiellaceae bacterium | reverse complement strand
TACCCGCGCTCGCGGCGACCGTCGGCGTCGGCCGCGGCGGGCTGCTCTACACGGGGTCGCCGTACCAGCTCGGCGTGCAGGCGCTCGGACTCGTCGCCGTCGGCGTCTTCACCTTCTCCGCCTCGTTCGGCTCGCTCTGGGTGCTGAACCGGCTCTGGGGGATCCGCGTCGAGCAGCACGTCGAGACGGCGGGACTGGACGTCGCCGAGCACGGCATGTGGGGCTACCCCGAGTTCTATATCCCGGTGCCCGGCGGCTACGGGACGGAGTCGCACGGCCATCTCGGGCTCGCCCACTCGCATGCCCACGTGCCGGTGCCGGAGCCGCGGCTCGCGCCCGCGGCCGACGCGGCGGGATAGGCTCGGTCAGGTGCCGTCGCTGTCGACGTACGCCGTCTTCCTGGCCACCGCGATCGTGCTGCTGCTCGTGCCCGGCCCGGCCGTCCTGTACGTCGTCACTCGCAGCATCGAGATGGGCAGGGGCGGCGGGCTCGCCTCGGTCGCCGGCATCACGACGGGCACGATCGCGTACGTCGTCCTCGCCGCCGTGGGCCTCTCGTCGCTGATCCTCGCCTCGACGGTCGCCTTCGACGCCGTGAAGTACGTGGGCGCGGCGTACCTCTTCCTGCTCGGCGTGCGCCGCCTGCTCGGCCGCGGCCTCGAGCCGCCCGACGCGAGCGCGGCGCCGCGCACCCGACGGCGCGCCTACACGCAGGGCGTCTTCGTCAACCTGACGAACCCCAAGACGATCGTGTTCGTCTTCGCCTTCCTGCCGCAGTTCGTCGACCCGGGCGCACCGCACGCCTGGGCGCAGGTGCTCGCGCTCGGCCTCAGCTTCGCGCTGCTCGGGTTCCTGAGCGACAGCATGTGGGCGGTCGCGGCCGGAACGGTCGCCGACCGCCTGCGCGGCTCCGACGGAATCGCGCGGGTCCAGCGCTGGGCCGGCGGCGGTGTCCTCGTCGGGCTCGGGATCCTCGCCGCCGTCTGGTCGCCGGGCCGGGCTCGGTGACGCTCCGCGAGCTCCGGCTGGACGACTGGCCGGCGGTGCGCGCGATTTACGAGGAGGGGATCCGGAGCGGTGACGCGACCTTCGAGACCGAGCCGCCGTCCTGGGAGCGGTTCGACGCGGCGCATCCGCAGCTTCGTCTCGTCGCCGAGCGGGACGGCTCCGTCCTGGGCTGGGCGGCGCTGTCGCCGGCGTCTCCCCGGCACTGCTATCGCGGCGTCGGCGAGGTGAGCGTCTACGTCGCCGGGGAGGCACGCGGCGCCGGCCTCGGGCGCGCGCTGCTCGAGAGGCTCGTCGAGCTCTCGGAGCAATCCGGCTACTGGACGCTGACCGCGGGCGTGTTCCCGGAGAACGAGGCGTCGATCCGGCTCCACACGGCTTGCGGCTTCCGCGAGGTCGGTGTGCGCGAGCGAATCGGGCAGCTCGGCGGCGTCTGGCGCGACGTCCTCCTGCTCGAGCGACGGTCGGCGCTCGTCGGGGACTGAGGCATACTCCGACCGTGCGGGGCCCCTACTACGTTGCCGCCCTCGCCCCGGCGGCGCTTGCGGATGCTGCGCGTGTCGGCATCACGATCCGCGGCCTGCGGGACATCGACGCAGACGCTGCAGCCGAGCCGTTGCAGGGCGGCCTCCCGGAGCTGACCACGATCGAGGTGACGCCCGAAGAGATCGGACCGAACGCCGGCAGGCTCGACGAGGCGTCGCGGGCGAAGCTGGCGGCGGCAGGCGTCGACCCGGATCAGGTGGAGCGCGAGCTCCAGGGGATGAAGCCCGGCGACAGGAAGCTGCTTGCCGACGTCGTGCACGGTGCGCAAGGCGGGCTTCCGCAGGCCGAGGTCGACGAGCAGCTGCGCTGGTTCGGCATCGCGCCGACCGAGGAGGAAGCAGAGCGCATAGCGCGTGGCGAGACGGTGACGTTCCTCGTCGACGGGTGACGGTTCAGTTCGTCGACTGCCGCTGGGAGCTCGGGAATCCCGAGCGCGGCCGCGAGCTTTACCTGCACGGACACGTTCCCGGAGCGTCCTTCCTCGACGTCGACGCCGACCTCTCGGATCTCTCGGTGCCCGACGCCGGTCGGCATCCGTTGCCCTCGGCGGCGAGGTTCGCCGCGGCGGCAGGACGCGCGGGAATCGGCGCGGGCGTGCTCGCGGTCGCGTACGGGAACGGCGGCGGCCCGGAGCGGCTGTGGTGGCTGCTCCGCCACTTCGGCCACGACGACTGCGCCGTCCTCCTCGGCGGGCTCGAGGACTGGGGCGGCGAGCTCCGTGCGGGCGAGGAGGCGATCGAGCCGGCGGAGTTCGTGCCACACGAACGCGAGGGCGACACGATCGACGCGGCAGAGATCGCGCGTCGCCTCGCCGATCCGTCGCTCGCGCTCCTCGACGCCCGCACCGCGAATCGCTGGCGCGGCGAGGCGAACGAGATCGACGATCCGCCCGGCCGGATCCCCGGCGCGGGCAACGCACCGTGGAACGAGCCGCTGCCGGAGCTGCCGACCGGCGAGCTCGCCGTCTACTGCGGCTCCGGCGTCACCTCCTGCGTCACGCTTCACCGCGCCTGGCTCGCGGGTCGCGAGGGCCGCCTCTACCCGGGTTCCTGGAGCGAGTGGTCGAAGCGCGGCCTGCCGCTCGAGCGCGGCTAACGCCGTCTGCCGAAGCGTCTACCGAGGCGGCCGCCGGCCCAGCCGACCACCCAGATCACGACGAGAGCGAGCAGCGCGGTAAGAGTGACGTTGATGGAGCCGACCAGGGCCCAACCCACGCCCCAGTGGCGACGTGTCCAGATCCAGACGTAGGCGAGGAGACCCAGCCAGCCGAGCAGGACCAGGACCGCAGCCAGACTTGTGCCGCGCCAACGGCGCATCGACAGCTCTATCCCCGGCGCGAGAGTCCGGCACTCGCGGCGGAGACTGCGAGCTTCGTCAGCGACGTCGGCCGCTGCGCGTGCTTGATCGTCGTGCGCAACGCCTCGGCGAACTCCTCGAGGTCCGCATCCGTCACGACGAGCGGAGGCAGGATCCGGACGACGGCCATGTCGTGGCCCGCGACCTGCGTGAGGATGTGGTGCTTCCGGAACAGCGGCACGACGACGAGCTGCGCGAAGAGGCCGCGCTGCGCGCGCTCGGTCATCCGGTACGTCATGCGGCCGCTGCCCTTCGGCTCGCCGAACTCGATCGCCCAGGCGAGCCCGAGCCCGCGCACGTCGTGCACGACGTCGAACTCCTCCACCAGCGGCCGCGTCAGCTCGAGCAGCCGCTCGCCGAGCCGCGCGCTCTCCTCCACGAGGCGCCGTTCGCGGAGCTCGTGCAGCGTCGCGAGTCCGGCCGCCATTGCGAGCTCGTTCGGCGCAAAGGTCGAGCCGTGCGACATCGCGTGCGGCATCGAGTCGAAGACGGCCTCGTGTACGGACCGCGCCATGAGCAGCGCGCCGACCGGGACGTAGCCGCCCGAGAGCGACTTCGCCACGGTGACCAGGTCCGGCTCGAGCCCCCCGTGCTGGAACGCGAACATCCGGCCCGTACGGCCGAAGCCGGTCAGCACCTCGTCGACGCAGAAGAGCGTCCCGTAGCGGCGGCAGAGCTCCTGCGCGCCCGCGAGGTACCCGTCCGGCGGCAGGTTGATCCCCTTTCCCTGCACCGGCTCGACGAGGAAGAGCGCCACGTCCTCGCGCAGCAACTGCTCCTCGAGCGCCTCGAGGTCGCCGAACGGTACGAGCTCGAATCCCGGCAGCAGCGGCTGGAAGCGCGCCGTGAACTCGGTGTTCCCGTTCGCCGAGAGGGCCCCGAGCGTGAGGCCATGGAAGCCGTGCTCTGCGGAGAGGACGCGGGTGCGCCCCGTCGCCGCCCGCCCGAGCTTGAGCGCCGCCTCGACCGCGCCCGTGCCGGTGCTCGTGAACAGGCAGCGGCCGATCCGGCCCCCGGCGAGCCCGATGAGCGCTTCGGCGAGCAGTCCGGGCAGGAGCGTCGTTCCCATCGCCAGCATCCCCGGCGTCTCGAGCTCGAGCGCTTTGACGAGTGCCGCCCGGATGCGCGGGTTGTTCCGGCCGACGCCGTACATCCCGAAGCCGCCGAGCAGGTCGAGGTAGCGCGTCCCGTCGGCGTCGTAGAGGTACGCGCCCTCGGTGCGCGCCCAGGTGCGGTCGAAGCCGATCGTGCGCAGGACCCGCACGAACTGCGGGTTGATGGTGCGCGCCCAGAGGTCGAGATCCTCCCCGCGCCGCGAGTCGAGCAGCGCCTCGAGGCTGAAGTCGCTCATACAGCGCGGACTCTAGTCCCTGCGTTTTTCTTCCCGGCTTCGGGGTAGCCGGGGCGCATGACGGGTCTCGGCAAGCTGGTGCTGCGCGCGACGGTCGGCGGCTACTTCGTCGGGCACGGGATGCAGAAGCTCGCGGGCTGGTTCGGCGGCGGCGGGCCGCAAGGCACCGGCGAGCACTTCGAGCAGATCGGGCTGCGCCCCGGCCGTGAGTCGGCGCTGCTCGCGGGCGCGGCGGAAGCCGGGGGCGGCTCGCTCCTGGCGCTCGGCCTCTTCACTCCCGCGGCCGTGAGCATGCTCAGCGGCGTGATGACCAACGCGATCCGGCACGTGCACGCGCAGAACGGTCTCTGGGTCACGAACGGCGGGATCGAGTACCCGGCCGTGATCCTCGCCGCGCTGGCCGCGCTCGCCGACGGCGGGCCCGGCCGCTACTCGCTCGACGAGGCTCTCGGGATGCGGCTGCGCGGGCCGCTCGTCACGGCGCTCGCGATGGGCGCGGGCGCAGCCGGGGCGGTCTACGTCGCCGAGCACGGACCCGAGCTCTTCTCGGTTCGCCCCGGGGACGAGGACGAGGCGCTCAGCCGGTCCGCCGAGCGCTCCGCGGCGACGATCTAAGCGCCGCCGAGGCGCGCGGGTAGCCGCTCGGCGTACCAGTCCTCCCAGCGCTCCTCGCGCGGTTCCGCCGTGTACTCGCGGTCGAGCTCGACGAGTGCGTGGACGAGGTGGCTCCGCACTGGCGCGGCGCCGAGCAGCTGCGGCAGCTCCGAGAGCGTGAGCAGCCAGTCGGCGTACCACGACGCCCAGTCGGGGTCGTCGCCGTCGACGATCCGATAGACGACGTGGTGCGTCTCGGCGGCTTCGTGGAGAAGACCGGCGATCGTCGGGGCGTCGTTCATCCGGCTGATCCTCGCACACCCGAAATCGCCGGACAGACGCTCCGGGTCGTGGTCGACCTCGAGCGC
>DASTZY010000154.1:0-16796 GCA_035764085.1 Gaiellaceae bacterium | reverse complement strand
GCGGCCGGCGTCGGCCTTCTTGTGTGGACTCAACGACCCTCGTTTCCCACCTGGCCATTCGCGATCGAGGCTGGCGTTGCTGCCGCTTTGGGCGCGCGCTCCGTGCTGTTTCGGTACAGATCCGCGCGCCTGGCCGAGCGCGGACGGATGGCTTGGGTGGTGCTTTCGCTGGCCGCTGCCTTCGAGATCGCACTCGTCGGGCTGACGCTCCACATCCTGATCGGCTGGCCGGCGCAGGTGCTTCAGATCGCAGCCGCCGCAACGATTCCGATTCCTCTCGGGCTCCTGCTGGGGCGGTTGCTTCGATTCCAAGGCGCGGCTTCTCGGCTCGTTGTTCAGGCGATCTCGCTCGCGGGGGTCACGGCCCTCGTCACCGGTGTCTACCTCCTCGTCGTCGGCTGGCTCGGCCATGTCCCGACGCAGAGTCAGCAGACGCTCGTGGTTCTTTCGATCGTCGCGGCCGCGCTCACCGCGCTGCTCTACTTGCCGACGAGCAAGCGGCTTGCGCTGTTTGCGAACGAGCTCGTCTACGGGTCGCGCCAGTCACCGGACGAGGTTGTGCGGAGCTTCGGTGCCCACCTATCGCGCGCCGTGCCACTCGAGGAGCTGCTTCTGAGGCTGGCCGAATCGCTCCGCAGCGCGATGGCTCTCGAGGCGGCCGAGATCTGGACCGGATCGGACGGGATGCTCGACCTCGTCGCCTCGGATCCGGACAAAGATCCTGCCTCGCTCAGGCTGACCGCGTCGGAGGAGTCGGTCGTCGCTCGAGCAGGGGTCGCGGGGCCGGCCTGGACGGCCCTCTGGCTGCCTCAGCTCGTCGAGGGTCGCGGCGACGTCGCAGTGCGCGTCGCGCCGGTCTCGTTCGCGGGGGAGCTGTACGGCCTCGTCCTCGCTCAGCGTGCCGCCGAGAGCCCGCCGTTCGATGCGGAGGCCGAGGACGTGCTCGCGGAGCTCGCTCGCCAGGTAGGCCTCGCGTTGCGCAACGTCCGGCTCGACTCGCAGCTGCAGGCCTCGCTCGACGAGGTTCGAGAACAGGCGGACGAACTCCGGGCATCACGGGCCCGTGTCGTGGCGGCGGCCGACGCGGAGCGGCGACGGATCGAGCGTGACCTCCATGACGGCGCTCAGCAGTACCTCGCCGGCATAGCCGTCAACCTCCGGGCCGTGCGAGCGCTCGTCGGCTCGGACGCTGGGAAGGCGAGAGCGATTCTCGACGAGCTCAGCCGCTCGGCACAGGAGGCTCAGGAAGCCTTTCGAGCCCTGGCGCACGGGATCTACCCCCCGCTGCTGCAGGATCGTGGACTCTCTGCGGCGCTCGCCAACGCAGCCCGCGGCGCGGCAATCGCCACCCGCGTCGAAGTGACTGCCCTGCGCCGCTTCGATCCGGAGGTCGAGGCGACCGTCTACTTTTGCTGTCTCGAGGCGCTCCAGAATGCCGGGAAGCACGCCAAGGGCTCTCGCGCAACCGTTCGCGTTTGGGAGGAAGCCGGCGCCCTGCTCTTCGAAGTCGGAGACAACGGCGTCGGCCTCGGGCCGGAATACACCAGGCGCGGCGCCGGTGTCACCAACATGCGCGACCGTCTCGGTGCTATCGGCGGGGACCTGCGCTTTGAATCAGGCCACGGTCGTGGCACGAGAGTGATCGGGACGATCCCGCTCTAGTTTTCCCTCTCCGCAAGGTAGAGCAGCACGGCTTTCACGCGGCGATTGATGTCCGCCTGCCAGCTCAGGCCCAGCTTCTGGAGGATCGAGTGGATGAGCTTCTCCACTGACCGCTCGGTGATCACGAGGCTGGTAGCGATGGCGGCGTTGTTCTTGCCCTGCGCCATCTCCTCGAGCGTCTCGAGCTCGCGCGGAGTCAGTTCGTCGAGAGGCGACTCGGTGCGTGAGCGGTCCGCGACCAGTGTCGCGACGACGTTCGGGTCGATCACGGATCCACCCTCGGCCACCGTGCGGATCGCGCCGGCGAGCTCGACGGTGTCGCCGATCCGATCCTTGAGCAGATAGCCCCGCCGGTCGGCCCCCTTTTCCAGTAGCGCGAGCGCGTACTCGGGCGCCGCGAATTGGCTCAGGACGACGACGCCGGTCTGAGGACGAGTCTCCCGAAGCCGGTCCGCGACCTGGATTCCTTCATCCAGATGCGTGGGCGGCATCCGAATGTCCGTCAATACGACGTCCGGCTGCTCCACTTCGATGGCCTGGAGCAGCGACGGGAGGTCCGCACACACGGCGGCCAGCTCGATGTCTGGCTCCGGGTCGAGCAGCCGTCGAATGCCTTCGCGCAGGAGGTACGTGTCCTCCGCCAAGACGACGCGGATCATCGCCTTGCGACTATAGGGCGCGGCCCACCGGCCGGCTACCTGACGGCTGCGCCAGCGAGGAGCGCCGGCCGTATCGGACGAGGGATGTGCCGCGCCGTAGGATCTGCGACGTGGCCGCCTTCCCGTACGAGACCGAGTTCCCGTCGCTCGACCTCGACCGGCCGGAGGACGGGATCCTGCGGCTGACGCTGCGCGCGCCCGGGAGGCTCAACGCCGTCAGCGAGGCGCAGCATGGCGAGCTCGCCCGTGTCTGGCAGGCGATCGGGCAGGACGAGGAGACGCGCGCGGTGCTGGTCCGCGGCGCCTGCGGCGCCTTCAGCTCCGGCGGCGACCTCGACCTCGTGCTGGCGATCGCCGACGACGCCGACACGCGGCTGCGCGTCTTCCACGAGGCGCGCGACCTCGTCTACAACATGCTCGGCTGTCCGACGCCGATCGTCTCCGCGATCACCGGCCCCGCCGTCGGCGCAGGGCTCGTGGTCGGCCTCCTCGCGGACGTCTCGCTGGCCGGCCCCAGGGCGCGCATCGTCGACGGACACACGAGGCTCGGCGTCGCGGCAGGCGACCATGCGGCGATCGTCTGGCCGCTCCTCTGCGGGATGGCGAAGGCGAAGTACCACCTGCTGCTGTGCGAGGAAGTGGACGGGGTCGAGGCGGAGCGGATCGGCCTCGTCTCGCTCTGCGTGCCCGAGGAGGAGCTCGAGGACCGGGCGCTCGAGATAGCGCGGCGGCTCGCCGCCGGCTCGCGTGCGGCGATCTCGCACACGAAGGCCGCGCTCAACGAGTGGCTGCTCAGGGCCGGGCCGATCTTCGACGCCTCGCTCGAGCTCGAGTTCCTCGACATGACCGGCCCGGACGTGCGCGAGGGTGTCGCCGCCGTGCGGGAGAAGCGTTCGCCCAGGTTTTCGGCATGAACGAGGCGCAGCTGCGGGAGGTGCTCGGCGAGCCGGCGGAGCTCGTGAAGAAGAAGATCGCCGACCGACTCAACCCACTCACGCGGCAGTTCGTGGAGCGGTCGCCCTTCGTCGTCGTCGCGACGGGGCGGCCCGACGGCGGCCTCGACGTCTCGCCGCGCGGCGACCCCGCCGGCTTCGTGCGGATCCTCGACGAGCGGACGCTGCTCCTGCCCGACCGGCCGGGGAACAAGCTCGCCGACACACTCACGAACCTCCTCGCCGACGACAGGATCGCGCTCCTCTTCCTGATCCCGGGCGTCAACGACACCTTCCGCGTCAACGGCCGGGGGCGGATCGTCGACGACCCGGAGCTGCTCGCCGGGAGCGAGGTCGAGGGGAAGGCGCCACGCCTCGGGATCCTCGTCGAGGTCGAGGAGGCGTACACGCAGTGCCCGAAGGCGTTGCTGCGCTCCGAGCTCTGGAATCCGGAACGGCACGTCGATCGTTCCGAGCTGCCGGCGTCCGGTGAGATCCTGCGCGCCGTCGCCGACCCCGAGCTGGACGTGGAGGAGTACGAGGAGGCGCGCACCGAGCGGTACCGGCGTCGCGAGGGGTTCTACTAGAGCGGTTCGTGGTAGGCGCACGGGGTGCGCCGCGTGCTCGGACTCTGGTTCGCCTGGCTCGTGCTCATCGCGGGCGTGAACCTCGCGAGCCCGCTCTACCACGTCTACGCAGAGCGCTTCTCGTTCTCGCCGCTCGTGCTGACTGCGATCTTCTCGACGTATGCGGTCGTGCTCGTGCCCGCTCTCGTGCTCTTCGGCCGGCTGTCCGACCGGTTCGGCCGCCGCCCCGTGCTCGCGAGCGGCCTCGGCACCGCCTGCGTCGGGCTGTTCCTCTTCGCGTTCGCGCAAGGGGAGGGCTGGCTGTTCGCGGCGCGCGGGGTGCAAGGGCTGGCGGTGGCGATGGTCAGCGGCCCCGCCACCGCGGCGCTCGTCGAGCTCGATCCCGACGGGAGCCGGCGCCGCGCCGCGCTCGGCGCCGGGCTGGCCCAGACACTCGGGAGCGCGGTCGGCCCGATCTTCGCCGGCGTGCTGGCCGAGTTCGCGCCCTACCGGCTGCGGCTGTCCTATCTCCTCGCCGTCCTGCTGACGGTCGCGGCGGGGATCTTCGTCCTCCGCCTCCCCGAAGCCGTGACCGGTGAGCGCGAGTCGTGGCGGCCGCAGTGGCCGCGCGTCCCCGTGGAGATCAGGCGGTCGTTCGCGCGCGTCGCCCTGACCGCCGGTGTCGGGTGGGCTGCGATCTCGCTCTATCTCTCGATCGTCCCGTCCTACGCGGCTTCATTGCTGCAGACGCACGCCCTCGCGCTCCTCGCCGCGGTCGCCACGACGGCGCTGCTGGCGTCGTCGGCGGTGCAAGGTCTCGCGGCGCGTCGGGCCGGATCGTGGCGCCGCGACCAGGCGCTCGGCTGCCTCCTCGTCGCGGTCGGGCTGGGCGGGATGATCGGCGCGGCGCCGACCCGGTCGTTCACCGTGCTGCTCCTCGGAGCCCTCGTTGCCGGAGCCGGGCAGGGCCTTTCGTTCCTGACCGCCCAGGAGGAGCTGAACGAGCTGGCGCCCGACGAACGCCGCGGCGAGGTCACGGCTGCGTTCATCGCCGTCACCTATGCGTGCGTCGCCGGGGCGGTGATCGCGAGCGGGCTGCTCGCTCTGGGTCTCTCGCTCGCAGGTGCGGTGGAGGCTGTTGCGGCGGCCTTGATCGCGCTCGCGCTGGCGGTCGTCGCCTGGCAGGCCGCCGGATCTACCGGGAGTGCTGGCGCTCCCAGGCGTCGAGCAGCTGCTCCACGTTCCGCCGCTGCTCGGCGCTGAACTCGAAGCCGGCGAGCAGGCGGCGCGCCTCGGCCACGTCGTCGTTCTCCACCGCGGCCTCGAGGTGCTCGCGCATCGGGATCGGCTGCCGCAGCTGCCGCCGCAGCCAGCGGAGGAGGCTCACCTGCGCGGCTTCCACCGGCGCAGTCTCGCATGGCCGGTGCGCGGAACCGCGGCCCTTCCCCGCGCGTTCCATCGACGACAACGAGGACGAGGGAGGCACGTAATGCCGCTTTGGGGTGCGATCTTGTTGATTGCGGGGCTGAGCGCTCTTGCCGTTGCGAGCGTCTACGCGATCGTTCATCACACGCATAGGAGGCTGCCCAGGCGTCAGGCGGCACACGGTGACGCCACCGACATTTCCACACCGCTCCCGAAGCACGTGGTGAGGGCGGCCGACTCGGCGACGACCCGCGAAAGCCGGGAACAGGAGCTGAACGCTGTGCGCGGCGTGACGACGTACGAAATCGCGCGCGGCCGGGAAGCGAACTCGCCCACAGAGGTCGTCGGCGACCTACCGCCGGCCGAGATCGGAGAGGTGATCTTCCATCAGGGCCAGTTCTGGCGGGTCGACGCGATCGAGCAGGCGAGGTCAGAGGAGGCGGATGGGCGGCTGATCGTGAGCCACACGACCAACGTGGGGGAACCGCAAGTGCGCTGACCCCGCGAGGCGCGATGGGCGGTGCCGGGTTCGAACCAGCGACCTCCTGCTTGTAAGGCAGGCGCTCTCCCAGCTGAGCTAACCGCCCGGGCGCCGCGAACCGTAGCCGTTTGCGCTACGCAGCCTGGCCGTCGAGCGATTCGACGACCAGGACGTTGCCCGGAGCGTCGGTCCGGTCGGCGACGGCCCAGTCGATGACGCGCCAGGGACCAGAGCCGTCGGGCAGGTGCAGGACTTCGCCGAGCTTCGGCTCATGGACCGGGTTCGTCGACCGGTAGCCGCCGACGATCTCCGGCGCGTCGAATTCGCCCACTCTCACGCTCCACAGGACACGGCCCATCACCGGAATGGTGGCACAGAGAGGATCACCCGAAGTGAGTGAAATCGTCCTCGCCCAGGGCGGGTAACCCCGTTCATTGCGGCCGCTCGCGAAGCTCGCACTGTTTATCCACGGCCAATCTGCCGACAACCACCGTGAGGCCCCCTTTCCGGGAGGACTCCATCTCCTCCTCCCCTCAGAGTGGGAGATGCCAGCGACGCGACGGCCCTGCTTGCCCCTCTTCACGGGGTCGTCGCGCTGGTCGCGGTGCGGCTACCCGCCGGCGGCGCGAACGACGATCTCTGCGGCCTCCGCCGTCGAGAGGAGATCGGTGTTGACGACGAGGTCGTAATCCGTCGGAGACTCGCGCTCGATCGCGTAGAACCGCTTGAGGTAGTCGCGCCGGCCCGCGTCGGAATCCTTGATCATGCGCGCGGCGCCTGCTTCGTCGAGCTCTTCCTCCGCACCCACACGTGCCACCCGGGTCGCCGGCGAGGCGGTCACGAAGACCCGCAGCGTCCCCGGACCTGCCTCGAGCGCGTGCGACGCCGCGTGCGCCACGATCACCACGTTCCCGCGGGCCGCCGTCTGCTCGACGGTCTCGCGGATGAGCGCCCGGATGTCGGAGGGCCGCACGGACTCCGCCAGTGCCGCGGCGACCGGGGCGCCCAGCATCCACGCGTCTCCGCCTCCCTCGGCCATCGTCTCGATGAATCGATGGGCGAACGACTTCCGGCGCTCCTCGTCTGCGACGTCCTGCGGCTCGATTCCGCCCTGGGCCGCCGCCCTGGCGACGATGTCCTCGTCCACGTACAGATAGCCGAGCCGCTCCGCGACCCGCTTCCCCACCTCGTCGCCGCCCGATCCCGTCGAGTGCGACACGCAGACCACGCTGCATGGCATGGAGCCGACGCTAGAGCGGGCGATCGTCGAAGTCAAGCCGCCGCCTGCGCGGAGCGGGCTAGCGCTCGTCGAGCTTCAGCGCTGCGGAGTTGATGCAGTAGCGGAGCCCGGTCGGCTGAGGGCCGTCGGGGAAGACATGGCCGAGATGGCCGCCGCAGCTCGCGCAGAGCACCTCGGTGCGCACCATCCCGTAGCTCGTATCGGTCTCCTCCTCCACCGTCTCGTCGCGCGCCGGCGTGGAGAACGCCGGCCAGCCGCAGCCGGAGTCGTACTTCGCGTCGGAGTCGAACAGCTCCGCGCCGCACCCGGCGCAGCGGTACGTGCCGGGCTCGAAGACGTGGTCGTACTCACCGCTGAACGGCGCCTCGGTCCCCTTCTCGCGGAGGACGCGGTACTGCTCGGGCGAGAGCTCCTCGCGCCACTGTTGCTCGGACTTCTCGACCTTCGCCACGTCCTGAGCGTAGCGCCGATGAACGTGCAAGACTCTTTTGGAGCCATTTGGATCGGGATCCTCTCGGCGCTGCGGACGCGCTCGCTGTTCGACCGGTTCGCCATGGTGTTCGTGCTCGTCGGAATCGCCTCGCCGCCGGTCTGGCTCGCCCTGATCCTCGCCTACGTCTTCGGGTTCAAGCTCGGCTGGTTCCCCATTGGCGACTACTGCAACTTCTTCCCCAGCTCCGTCGGCGGGTGCAGCGGGCCTGGCGAATGGGCGTACCACATGATCCTGCCCTGGGCAGCCTTCACCTGGCTGTTCGCCGCGATCTATCGTGCGTCCGCAGAATCTCGAAGGAGTCGCTGAGGCCGCGGATCATGTCGAGGCCGCGCCCGCGCAGGCCTGAGCCCGGTCGGTCGTTCCACGAGCCGAAGTCGCGCACGCGGATCTCGATCTCGGCCTCCCGGAGCTCCGCTTCGACCTCGATCAGCTGCCGCCTCGCGTGCTCCGGGTGCTCGAGAGCGTTTGCGCAGGCCTCCGAGCAGGCGAGAACGGCCTCGCTCACCAGCTCCGCCGGAAGCCCGGACTGATCGAGCCAGCGGCGGAGGTCTTGCCGCACGAAGCGTCGAAGGAGCCGACGTCGCATCATCAGTTGTCTGGTGCCGCTTCACGAGGATCTCGCCCGGCGGGTGCTGGAAGCGCAGGAACGCGCGGCCTCCCTGAGCGCGGCGGCGCAGCGGAGCTGTGAGTTCGCTCGTGCCGTTCCGCGCGCGCGGCGCGGCGAGGGCTTGCTGCGGCAGTGCGCGTGGTGCAGACGGCTGAATGTCGGCGGCCGATGGCTCGAGCTCGAAAGCCTCGCCGAGGGCAGGTACCGGATCAGCACGGCCCTCCTCAAGCGTTCGACGTCGGGGATCTGCCCGGACTGCTTCAAGGAGCAGTCCGATGAAGTCGACGAGGCGCGGGCCCGACGGCCCGCGGGACGAGCGAACGGCTGAGGTCGGTGTATGTATGCCCCCAGCGGGGATCGAAGCTGCCTGCAAATAGGCACTCTTCAGGTGGCCGTGCACGCACCGGTGCACGCACGCGGCGGGCATCGACGGGCACGAATGAGCACGAATCCAGCTGTCGGTAGCTTTCCAGGAGCGTGGCAACGGCGAAGAAGAAGTGGGGCAAAACGGCAAGCGGCGCCCCGATCACGGGCGAGCTGGTCGCGGAGCTCGCCGAGAAAGCCGAGGCCGGCTACGACGTCGACAAGATGCTCCGCCGCCGGAGAGCAGAACCTGACCGCGAGACGATCTCGTCGGTGAGCCGCAGGGCGCCCCGCACGTAACTCCACGTCGTCTGAGTGAGACCTGATGGGCCGCTCGCGGGCGGGTTGTACTCCGCCGATGCCGTTACCCTTCGTGCCATGACTGAGCTTCGCGTCACTGTTCCCGACGATGTCGCCGAGCGCCTTGCCTCGGAAGCGGCCGAGCGTGGCACCTCGGCGGAGGACCTCGCTGCCGACTTGCTCCGCCGGCACGTCCCGGCCGCGCCCGGGCGGTCGCTGTCGTTCATCGGAATGTTCGAGGGCGTTCCTGGGGCACCGAGCGTCGCCGAGTTGGAGCGGCAGCTCGAAGACGGCGAAGACGACGGGTTCGGAAGATAGTCGTCGTCGACACCGGCCCGCTCGTCGCGGCGACCATCCAAGCCGATCCCGACCATGAGCGCTGCGCCGCCTTCTTCGAGACAACCGCGGAGCCGCTGGTGATGCCGCAGCTCGTCTTGGCGGAGGCCGCCTACTTCGTCAGCAAGCAGCTCGGGTCGGTCGCCGAGGCAGGCTTCCTCCGAGAGCTCGCCGTTGCCTCGCTCGAGCTCTACCCGCTCGAAGGCGACGACCTCGACAGGATGGCCGAGCTGATCGAGACGTATGCCGATCTGCGTCTCGGCGCTGTCGACGCGTCCGTCATCGCTGTTGCGGAACGACTCGGCACGACCACCATCGCAACCCTCGATCGGCGGCACTTCACTGTTGTCCGGCCCCGGCACGTCGAGGCCTTCGAGCTCGTGCCGTAAGCGGCTCGTCGGCTCGTCGGCTGTCGGCTCAGCGCTGCTCGAGAAGCGCCGCGTAGTCGAGCTCGCGACCGTCGACCAGCACGTGCGTATACGTGTCGCTCGTCACCTTCAGCGAGCGCTGGCCGACGAGCGCGCCGATCTCCGCCCACGTCCGCCCCTGCCGGTGGAGAAGACTGATCCGCCGGTGACGGAGGTCGTGCGGCGACCACAGCGGGATGCCGGCCGCGCGGCAGGACTTCGCGATGCTCGTCCGGATCGAGTCGGCGCCGCTCGACGCGAAGAGGCGCGCGTCCGGATCGTGGTCCTCGCGCGGCGGAATCGTCTGCTCGAGCGCCTCTGCGAGGACGTCCGGTAGATCGACCCAGAGGGCGCGGCCGGTCTTCGACGTGGCCGCGCGGAGCCGGACGCGGCGGCGCGGCTCGTCGTAGTCGCCGACGAGGATCGTGTCGATGCTCGAGACGCGCGCGCCCGACCAATCGAGCCAGAGCAGTGCGAGTCGGTGTTTCGACGGGAGCAGGCGATAGACAGCCTCGACATGCTCAGCGCCCGGAGGCTCGGGCTCGCGGATCTCGCCGCGCGGCAGCCGCACCCGCAGCTTGTCGCGCACCGGATTCGGCTCCACGCCGGCGAAGTCGAACACGCAGGCGAGGTGGGTCACGGCCTTACGGATCGTCTCGCGCTTGTAGCCGTTGGCATGGAGCTGCGAGACGGCGTCGGCGATCACCTGTGCCGTGAACCGCTCGACGCGCCGTTCCGCTCCGAGCACGCCGAGGATCAGATTCAGAGCCGTCCCGATGTTCACGCGCGTCGCCTCGGCGATGTCGATCCGCGAGGCGCGATACGCGGCAGCGGCCTCCGCCAGCGTGATCGCCCGTGAGGGGTCCTGGTCGAGTGTCGAGAGATCGGGAACTCGCATGGCCGCGAGCTCACCGTCCACCCAGCGCCGCCGCTCGACAGCTTCGGTGCGTGTCTGGAAGCTTCCCGCGTACCGCTGGCTGCTCTCGCGCCCGCCGAGCCGGTAGCGAACGAGATACCGCTTCCGCCCTCCGGGAGTCGGCCGAGCGACGATCCAGCTACTCGGCATGGGGCTGCCTGCTACTAGACGGGACGCACACGGTCGTCGCGGTAAGTGTTGCGCTCGATGAGGTGGACGTAGTCCTCGACGCGCACCATAGGCCTGGAGTAACCCGGTAGCGCGACCACCGGCAGCGCACGGAACACTGCGTCGACTGCTCGACGCTCGAGGCCGAGGCCACGAAGGTGGGTGCGGGTAAGCAGCGCGCCGGGCGTCTTGAGAAGCTCGGCCGCCGACAAACGATCGGATGCTTTCTTCGACAGTCGCCTGTTCTGGCCGCTCGCGTCTCGCTGCCTCGTGGGTGATCGCTCAGCGACCGGGTTCTCGATCTGCAACTGCTCGGCGGCAAGCACGCGCGCCATCACCGAACTGTAACAGATCTGTCTCATATGCGCGGAGCGCACCAGGCGCGTACGATGCGTGCATGACGAGTGGGACGTTGATCCGTCAGGCGCGCACGCGCGCCGGCCTGTCGCAGACGGAGCTGTCGGAAAGAAGCGGCAAGGACCGGGCCCAGATCGCGCGCTGGGAGCGCGACGCCGTCACCCCGAGCCTTGAGACGTTGCGCGAGTTATTGCAGGCGTGCGGCTTCGATCTGGAGATGACGCTCGTGCTGTACCAGCCACCCGACCCGGGCGACGAGGCGGAGCTCAAGGAGGCGTTGGCGCGGACGCCGCAGGAGCGGCTGCAGGCGATGCTGAAGGCGCGGGGAGGCTGAGTGGCCGAGCCGTTTGATCCGTACCTGGTGCTGCAGGCGCTGGAGCGTCATCGGGTGACCTACGTTGTGATCGGGGGGCTGGGGCGGGTGATTCACGGCTCGACCGAGTTGACGGACGGGATCGACATCGTCCCGTCGACGCGGGAGGAGAATCTGCGCCGGCTCGGGCTGGCGCTGGAGGAGTTGAACGCGCGCCGCCCTGATGGGAAGCAGCCGGCGCTGGAGCGTGATCTGGTGGGCCGCGGCGTGCTCGACCTTCGCACGGAAGCGGGCGAGCTGAAGATCGTGCCGGAGCCGGCGGGCACGCGCGGCTACGACGACCTGCGCCGCCGCGCCGTACGTGAGCCGCTGGGGCAGGGGCTACGTCCCTCGGTCGCCTCCGCCGACGACCATGCGCGTATGCTCGCCGTGCTCGGCCGTGAGCAGGACCGTCCGGCCTTGCAGACGATGCAGCGCGTGATCGAGCTCGAGCACGGCCTGAGGCGCGGCCTTACCATCGGACGCTGACACCTCGACGGCGGGCGAATAGCCACTTCCTCCGTACACGAATAGCAGGCGAGACGCAGATGCACCCAGGTGCAGAAACGTCCTATCATTCGTGTACGCTCGTACAACATGTCCCGCCGCCGTCACCAGCGCCGCGCCGACAAGGTGCGCCGCCACTTCCAGTCGACCCGCGACTCGCCGAGCTTCGTCCCGCAGTCGCCTCCGGTCACGTCAGCGCCGCGGGTCGTCGTTCGCGAGGCGGAGCATGTGGTACGGCTGGCCTATACCCGCAGCCAGGCTGCGGCGGCTCTCGGCATCAGCCACTCGACCCTCCGGCGGCTGCTTCCCTACGTCGACACGATCGAGATGCCCTGGGGTGGCAAGCTGATCCCCGTCGACGCACTCGAGCGACTCGTCGCCGAGCGGCGACGGACGGGACGACCTCGACTCGAGCCGGCGACGCGGGGACGGAAGCCGGCGGTGGCCCCTGAGGTCGCCAAGCGCATCCACGACGAGCGATCCGCGGGCCGGAGCCTCCGCCAGATCGCGGCAGTTCTCACGACGAGCGCATTCCTACTGCCCACGGCGGCGAAAGGTGGTGGCCTTCAACTGTGCGCGCAGTCCTCCGGCGCGTGATCTGAGCCGGATCTCCGCCGCGGGACCTCGACGTATCCCAGCGACGACAACTGCTTCTTCGCGCGGGAACAGGGTTGGGAACGCCGGTCGTGCCATCTGTCTGCCAGTCCTTGACACGAGACACGACCCCGTGGTAGCACTCCGCCCAAGCGACGAAGGAGGCGCAGGTGCGGCGCTGGCTTACCGTTGCTGCGGCCTCACGTTTCCCTGAGCCGGTGCAAACGCGCCGTTCGCTCAGGAGCATGCTTTTGGTAGTGACGGTTGGCGTCCTTCTCGGAGGTACGGCAGCTATCTGGGCGTTCCCATCTGGAGCGAAGGCGTTGGATCCGTGCCAGTTCGTTAACCATTACAACACCATGGCCAATACACCTAATCAGCATCACGGAGTGCGTGTTGCGAACCCCGGAATGATCGTCTACCACATAACCCCGTCCTGTATTCATGTGTCGACCATCCTTTCAGTCGACACCACCACGCTCGATTGGATGGAGATCGGCTGGCAAGACATCGAGAACGCGTACGTCTATAACCTCGAGCAATGCACGATCAACGGGGACGGAAACCCACACACGTTCCGGGTTGTAAACCGCGATGGCATTGAGCATTGCACGAACTACGCGAGCATAAGTGTCGATGGATACGAAGAGTACGGCGTTGCAGACCAAAACGGTGATGACAACTGGACGTTCTACATGAACGGGAGCACGCTTGGAACTAACCCGGTGAGTAACACGTTTTCGCTCAGCGAGTCCATTACGAATGGAGAGCGCTACACAAACTCGTCTGGACTCTCTCCTGAGTCAGCAGCCGCGTATTTCAGCGGACTGCAGTACATGCCATTGAACGGCGCATGGACTAGTTGGGGGCAGGCGCAGTGCTACAACAACAGCTGGACAAACGACGATCCTAACTACAACAACCAGCTCTTATCAGCGACTACAGTGCAAGTATCGACGGCGTCGGCGCAATGTTAGCGCCGGGGAAGACACGTGTACGCATGTCACGTCCGAGCATGCGGATGTTTGTTCTCGTAGTCGGCGTGATTGCCGTGGCTCTGGCAACTTTCGGGGCGATCCGGTTGACTAGTTCGCCAGTGCCGAAGCGTTTGCCCATCTCAGAGCCGCTGGGTCCTGGCTGGGTTCCGACGGTCGCTCGTCCGCTTCCCCCCTCGGCCAGCCAAGTGTCGATGGCCGATGCGTCGGGAGCGCTCGGGGGACCGGTCACTTTGCCAGATTCGGCGCAGGTTTCGCCTTCAGACGCGAGCAGCGTATGGATGGCGAGCGCCGGCAGTCCCGCAACAGGCGAGAGAAGAGTCACGGTCGCTGTGACATTCCCGTCTAAGGCTTTGGATGTCCGCTACTCGCGGCCGGCATATCCGGACCCACTGGCGAACTACCAGAACTTCGTGAAGGCCTATCCGGATAGCAAGATCATCTATCTGGGACGTGTGCCCGCGCTCGTGCAGACTTCGAGGCGTCCGGACGGATCGAGCTGGGACGCGGTGGAGTTCGTTCGCGACGGGACCGTCATATCCGTCATGGGCAGCGCGGACGAGCCGACCCTGCAGGGCGCCGCCCAGTCGATCGCCGGTCGAACGGCACCATAACTCGAAAACCTGGGCTGCTCTAGACGAAGCAGGTCTGAACGATGGTGGTCCCGAAGCCTTCGGAAAATGGCCTCGCCGTGCAAGCCGGCTCGAACGGTGGAGGGACGGGGCTGAGCCGAAGGAGCGGCCATGGCACGAGCGGCCGCGGCACAGTCGGAACTGTCCCATGGCCGGACCGAGCCGACATCGGTCCGTGCATGGCGCTGGCCACACCGCCACCGCCAAGTCCTAAGCACGCGGCGGCGCACATCGCAGCAAACAGCTGGCGCGTCCTCATTAGTTGCCCTTCAGTTTATGCCATCGGCCGCACGCGAACGAGGGGCTTCACCAACGGCGTAAACGGCCCTGGCCGTCGTGCTCCTCATTGCGTCTCGACGCACTCGGGGAAGCATGAAGGGTGATGAACAGCTGGACCGCCGGCGCGCGTAAGGTCTAGCCGCGAGCGTTCACTGTTGTCTATTCTGACGAGGTTCCCGTGCACGCACCGGTGCACGCACGCGGCGCGCACCCGCGGCATGTCCGACGCGCATGATCCGCACTGTTGAGCCAAACCGCTCAGTCGATCCGGCTCGATATGCCCCCAGCGGGATTCGAACCCGCGCTACGGCCTTGAAAGGGCCGCGACCTGGACCGCTAGTCGATGGGGGCGGCCGAGCTCAGGCTACCGGCCTCGGGGGTTATAGGAATCGACATAACCCGGACAAACCTGCGGATGCCCTAGCTAGGCCAGGTGGTGGCCTAATCGAATGATTGGGCCGGCCGGGTCAAATTGGTACGAAAAACGGATCGGCCGCAGGTGCCGCCGAGCATCCCGCAGCCATGGGGAACGCCTAGTACCAGGCGACATTGACCGGCTCGGTTGTCGTGGCTCCGCTGCCCGGAGCGACGTACAAGACCTTCCAAACTGCCTGACGGCGATCTGGGAGCCCGACTACCCATCCGGCGCCTTTCCACCAGCCTGCTTCTAGGAAGTTCCCATGGATACACATGTAGCTCTTGGGAAGGTCACGAATGAGGCCTGATGCGCCTTGCGAGAGAATGCAGTGAAGACCGCCGCCTAGGTCTAATGCCCAGGGGAGGTTCTTGCGCGTGTTGGCTGCTCCAAAGCGGATGTACTTGTAGACCGCCCGTCCACGAGGAGAGAAGGTGCGCACCCTGAAATGGTGTCGCTTCGACAAGGTGGCATCCGCGGCCCACCGCTTCACCCGCATGAGGACAACCTGAGGCGTCCAGGGGCTCGTCTCGCACGCCAGCGTCGTAGTGAGGCCGTCGTCTACGCCCAGGTTGAAGCAAGGATCCTCGATCGTTGATTCTCGACCCGCCCGACCGAAGCAGCGGTGGGCATCCCCAGCGCCAAAATCGGCGATCGAGAAGTCGACAAAGCACGTGCCTTCCTGGTGTGTCACCGGCACATTGAATGGACGCTCGGGTGCCAGGAAGCGGACCTCGGTCGCAGTGAGCGGTCGGTGGTAGTGCCCCCAGAGGGAGATCCCCACGAACACGAGAATCGGCGCGAGTAGCGAGAACCAAAGAGCTTTAGCCAGTCTGGACACGGCGACTCAAACGATAGTCCCGGCCGGTGTCGCATCTCCGACCCGATTTCCGACACCTTGGGGGCTTCCACTCCGCGGGGTCCGCCTGGCCAACCGCCTGGGGTGCCGTCATGGCTGTGATCTAGCTTCTTTGGTTAGTGGCTGAACTCCGCGCAAACGATCAAGAACGCAGTCGCATCGCTGTCGCCCTCGGCACGACGGCCGATAGTGAGGATTTCGCGGACCGCGTACGGGAGCTGGAGCAAGTTGCGCTCGACGAGTTGGTCGACTGGATTCTCTCGAGGCGTCGCTTTGAGTCGGCGGCAGCGCTCGATCGGCATCGCGTCTTGGCGATCTATGGCTCGATCCGCCACCAGGCTCCGTCGGTTGAGTCTTTGGCAAACGATCTCGACATCAGCGAGTCGCGTGCGATGAGCCTTGTTTCGCGGATGCGCTATGGCGACGCGCGGATGATTCGGCGGCTCACGTACGAGGCCGCCGCCAGAGAGATCGCAGATGCCCTTGCGCTAGCTCAAGCGCGGAACGGCCGCAAAGAGATCCCGGTGACGTCAGAGACGGGCCGCGTCGTGGATGAAGCCAACACGGCAATCTTGCTCGACCAAGAAGCACGGCGTCCAGGTGGCCGATACGAGGGCGCAGAGAAGGCCGAGCGCTTGTCGGCAACTCGCACAGGGCAGGAGTGGGTGGTTAGCGAACAGACCTGGACGTACATTTCTGCCTGGATCCAAGAGCGAATTGACCAACTCGCTCTCTAACGGCGGGACAGACATCGTCGCGCTCTACGGCGCTCTGGTTGGGGTGGCGGCGATTACAACCGCACTGCAAACCGCGGCGGTCTCAGTTGGCTACTCCGACGTTGCTGCGATCGAGTCCCGTTACGACGGCGCGACAACGGCGAGTCAGGCTTACAACGACGCCCGAGAGGACGCTCGGGTTGCGCGCACTCGTCTCTTTTTGATCAACGCGCCGGCCGCGGCGGTCAACGGCCTCGTTGTAGCTGCCCTCACTGACGTCGTGCTCGTTCGGGGCGACTTCGATTGGGTGCTAGCGCTGCCGTGGATCGCCCTCGCGGTAACGCTTGTCCTGCTCGTGGTCGCCGTCGTGAAATTCGCATCTCGCCTGAACGCCGTTAGCAATGGGACGAGAGGAACGGACGCCACCAGCTAGCCAGGCGCTCAGACTGCTTCGGGAGATCGGAAAGACTCCGTTCGAATTCCAGGGTGAAGCAGTCGAGCGCGTGTCGTCTGCCGCGGTGGACGGCGAACGGCT
>DASTZY010000153.1:0-4127 GCA_035764085.1 Gaiellaceae bacterium | reverse complement strand
CTCGAAGGCGTCGTGCAGGGCCGCGACCGCCTTCGGCACGTCCTCGCTGCGCACGTGGCAGGCGATCTTGATCGGCGACGTGGAGATGACCTCCGGCTGGACGCCGATCCCGCCGAGCGTTGCGAACGCCTGTGCCGCGATCCCGGGATTGCTCTTCATGCCGGCGCCGACGAGGCTGACCTTGCCCAGGTCGTCCCGCATCGACCACTCGACGTCGAGCTCCTGCAGGAGCTCCTCGCAGGCGGCGCGGTCCTCGAGCGGGGCGCTGAAGACGATCTCGTCGCTCGAGACCTGCAGGATCGTGTCCACGTTGACGTGGGCCTGCGCGATCCGCTCGAACAGGCTCGCCGCGCCGATCCGCCGCACGCGATAGAGGGGCTCGCAGTCGGTGTGGGCGACTCCGCTGATGATCGCCTTCTCGAGCACACGGTCCTCCTCGTCCACGATCCACGTCCCCTCGCTGTCGGAGAACGTCGACCGCACCTGCAGGCGCACGTCGTGGTTGCGCGCGAACTCGACCGAGCGTAGCTGGAGCACCTTCGCGCCGCTCGCCGACAGCTCCAGCATCTCCTCGTACGTGACCGCCGGGAGCCGGCGCGCGTGCGGGACGAGGCGCGGGTCGGCGGTGAAGACGCCCTCCACGTCGGTGTACATCTCACAGGCGTCCGCGCCGAGCGCCGCGGCGAGCGCCACCGCCGTCAGGTTGGAGCCGCCGCGGCCGAGGGTCGTCACGTCGTGGGAGTCGGCGGAGACCCCCTGGAAGCCGGCGACGAGCACGATCTTCCCGGCATCGAGCGCCTCGTTGATGCGCGTCGCGCGCACCTCCGCGATCTTCGCCTTGCCGTGGACGGTATCGGTCACGATCCCGGCCTGGGAGCCCGTGAGCGAGATCGCCTCGTGACCGAGGTCGTGGACGGCCATCGCGCAGAGCGCGTTCGAGATCCGCTCGCCAACCGAGATGAGCATGTCGTACTCGCGTGGGTGCGGCCGGGCCGAGATCTCGTGGGCGAGCCGGATCAGCTCGTCCGTCGTGTCGCCCATCGCCGAGAGGACGCCGACGACGCGCCGGCCGGCCTCGCGCGCGCGGACGAGCCGGCGCGCGACCTCCTTGATCTTGTCCGGGTCGGCGACCGACGTGCCGCCGAACTTCATCACCACGAGGTCGGGGCCGCGTGCCTCCGCGTCGGCAGAGACCTCCGGGACGGACTCGTACTGCGTCGTCGCCACGTCTACATCTCCCGGCGGCCGGCGAGCGCGCGGCCGAGCGTGACCTCGTCCGCGTACTCGAGGTCGCCGCCGACCGGCAGCCCGCTGGCGAGGCGCGTGACGCGGACGCCGTCCGGCAGGCGGCCGGCGAGGTAGGACGCGGTCGCCTCGCCGGTGGCGTTCGGGTTCGTGGCCAGGACGACCTCGACGACCCCGTCGCTCTGTACACGGTGCAGGAGCTCGTCGATCCGCAGGTGCTCGGGCTCCACGCCGTCGAGCGGCGACAGCGCCCCGCCGAGGACGTGGTAGAGGCCGCGGTATTCCGCTGTCCGCTCGAGCGAGACGAGGTCGACCGGCTGCTCGACAACGCAGATCGTGGTGCGGTCGCGTCGCGCGTCGAGGCAGATCGCGCACAGCTCGTCCTCGGTGAGGTTGCCGCACTCGCGGCAGAAGCGGACGCGCTCCTTCACCTCCTCGATCGCCTCGGCGAGCGCGAGCGCCTCCTCCTTCTGCGTCTGGAGAAGGTGGAACGCGAGCCGCTGCGCGGTGCGGCTGCCGATTCCGGGCAGGCGCGTCAGCTGCGCGACGAGGTTCTCGACGGATGGGCTCAGCATGCGCCCTGAGGGTACTCGTCCCATTCGGACGGGTCAGCGCGCTATCGCGTGGCGAAATCGAACGCCCAGCCCCAGATCACGACGCCGATCAGGGCCAGCACGATCAGGATCCAGAGCCAGTTCGCGGAGAGGTACGGGCCGCGCGCCCGCCGCCGTTCCGGCGGCGGGGTCGGCGGCGTGCTCACTCGCCGAGCCCTGGGAGGCCCAGGCCGCCGAGGCCCATGTCGCCGAGCACCTGCTGCGCCTTCGCCTCGACGCCCGCTCGCGCGGAGCGGAGCGCCTCGTTCACGCCGGCGAGGACGAGGTCGGCGAGCGCCTCCGGATCCTCCGGGTCGATCGCGTCGGGCGAGATCTCGATCGCGACGACGTCGCCGGCGCCGTTCGCCGTCACCTTGACGAGTCCACCGCCGACCGACGACTGCGCGGTCTCCTGCTCCGCCTCCTGCTGCACGCGCGCCATCTGCTCCTGCATCTGGGCCGCCTGCTGCATCAACTTGTCCATGTCGAAAGAGGACATGGCCCTAGTCTTCCCGCTCGCGCGCGTCGAATGTCTCCTTGAGGAGCTCGAGGATCGTCTCCTCGCCGGCCGGCTCGTCGTCGGCGGCCGGCGCCTCGCGCGCCTCGCCGAGCTCGAAGACGAGCTCGAGCCGGCGGCCGGTGACGTCGTAAAGGGCGTCGGCGAGCAGCGCTGCGTTCTTCGGCTCGCTGGCGCGGCCCATGTGGAACTGCGCCGTCGGCGGGAACTCGAGCGTCAGCGTGTCGCCGCTCAGCTCCGCGGGATGCGCCTCGCGCAGGAGCGATGCGGTCGGGATGCCGCCGCGCTCCTCGACGGCCGGTAGCACCGTGCGCGTCCACGCCTCCTGGAGCTGCGAGAGCTCGAGCCCCGGCGCGCCGACGGGCACCGGGACGGGCTCCGGCTCGCGCGCCCGTGCGGGTGCCGCCTCCGCGACGGGCTCCTCGGCACCTGTCTCGGTGGGCTGCACCGGGCCAGACGCACTCGGGACCTGTCCCTGCTCGAGACGCTCGAGGCGGAAGGCGATCGACTCGCGCGAGAGGTCGCTCGCGGGCCGCGTGACCTTGACGAGCGCGAGCTCGAGCGGCAGCCGGGGGTCGCCGCCCTGGCGCATGTCGTCCACCGCGACGGCGAGCAGGTCGACGAGCCGCAGGACGGTCGCCTCGCCGAGCTGGTTCGCCTGCGACCGCAGCCGTTCCCGCGCCTCCTCGCTGGTCGCCGCGCTCTCCGGCACGTCGCCGAGGTGCTGGGCGAGCATCAGCTGCCGCAGGTGCTCGATCAGGTCGAGGACGAGGCGGCCGAGGTCATGCCCGCGCTCCGACAACTCCTCGACGTAGGTGAGCGCTCCGGCGGTGTCGCGGTCGATCACGAGGTCGCAAAGCCGGAAGAGCGCCTCCTCCTCGACGGTCCCGAGCAGCTCGAGCACCGACTGCACCGTGATCTTGTTCCCGGTCGCGGACGCGAGCTGGTCGAGCGTCGACTCGGCGTCGCGGTAAGCGCCGCGTCCGCCGCGGGCCACCAGCGCGAGGGCCTGGTCGGGGACGTCGATGCCCTCGGCCTCGGCGATCAGGCGGAGCTTCGCAACGAGCTCCTGCAGGCGCGGCCGCTGGAAGACGAAGGTCTGGCAGCGCGAGCGCACGGTGGGCAGCACCTTCGAGAGGTCGGTGGTGCAGAACACGAAGACGAGGTGCGGCGGCGGCTCCTCGATCAGCTTGAGGAGCGCGTTCCAGGCGGCGTCCGTGAGCTGGTGCGCCTCGTCGAGGATGTAGACCTTGTAGCGCCCCTCGACCGGCTGGAGGACGACGCGGTCGCGGATCTCGCGGATGTCGTCGATGCCGCGCTGCGATGCGGCGTCCATCTCGATCACGTCGAGCGACGTGCCGGCGGCGATCGCGCGGCAAGCGTGACACGTGCCGTCGGGCGTGGTCGTTGGCCCCTGCGCGCAGTTGAGGGACTTGGCGAGGATGCGCGCCATCGAGGTCTTGCCGGTGCCGCGCGGGCCGGCGAAGAGGTACGCCTGCCGCACCGCCTCGGTCGCGATCGCGTTGCTCAGCGTCCGGACGACCGCCTCCTGTCCGACGACCTCCTCGAAGCTCTGCGGGCGGTACTTCCGGTAAAGCGCAGCCACCCGACGATTCAAGCAGAACGGCGGACGGAAAACGGGCCAGGCCGACCGCACACCTGGGAGTGACTACTTAGCGCTGCTTCCTCCCGGATCTGACGCGGTTCGCAGGCTCCCACTGCACGGGGCCTGACCCGGCGGCCAGTGTAGCTTTGCGCCTCATGCCGGACGA
>DASTZY010000152.1:0-18682 GCA_035764085.1 Gaiellaceae bacterium | reverse complement strand
CGCGTTCGGCTGCAGCGCGGGCGCCGCCAGATCTTCGGCGACGCGGTCGACTTCGTCCTCCGCCACGCGCCCTGCCGCGTCATGGTCTCGACGCCGCGCGAGCGGGCGGCGTGAGCGGCTTCTACAAGCGCTCCGTCCTCGCGTTCGGCCTGATCGCGGTCGGGCTCGGGATCGCACTCCTCGTCGAGACGACGGTGGCGGGAGGGGGCACGATCGGCTACGTCCTCGGCGTGCTCTTCATCGCGCTCGGCGTCGGACGCGTGTTCCTCCTCACGAGGAGGAACACGCGAAGCTAGCGCTTCGCTCGCTGGGAGACGGAACTGCGCGGGCCGGAAAGCGCGGTTTCCGGCCCGCTTCGTGCTGTGTTTGTCTTGGGATCCCTGGACGGGATTGATCTAGCGGCTTCGAATCTTCAGCGCGGTGAGGGCGGCGGCCTAACGGTGCGTTAGGACGCCGCCGGAGTAGCGGGCGAGCACGCGAAGCCTGCTCGCTCGCGACGGGAGTCCGGCTCGAACCTTGCGTCAGCCCTACAAGGCTCTATTGCACGGAGGTCGCGGGAGACCGCGCTCTCCCGTGACCGCAGTTCCTTAGCCCCCGGGCGAAGAGCGAAGTTCTTCGCCCGGCGAGAGATCTTCGCGCGGAGCGGGGCGATAGCCTCCGCAGGATGGCTCGGAAGCTGCCCCGGCTGCAACGCGTGCTGGACGCTCCGGCGCTGGCCTCCGTCGCCTACGGCGAGGTCGCGTCCTCTCTCTACTTCGCGCTCGGCATCGTCGCCCTGCACGCGCTCGGGCTCACGCCGCTCGTCCTCGGGATCGTCGGCGTGCTGTTCCTCGTCGTGACGCTGTCCTACGCGGAGGGGACGACCTCGATCGGGGAGAGCGGCGGCGCCGCGACCTTCGTGCGCGTCGCGTTCAACGACCTCGCCGGCTTCGTCACCGGCTGGGCGCTCTTTCTCGACTACCTGATCGTGATCGCGCTCTCGGCGCTCTTCTTCCCGCACTACCTGGGCCTCGCGGTCGGCGTGCACTCGATCGCGCGACGGCCCGGCGACGTGATCGTCGGCTGCGCCGTGATCGTGGTGATTGCGATCGTTCGCCTTCTCCGCCGCACCCGCCTCTACACGTTCACGTTCGTGGTGCCGGTTCTCGATCTCGTGACCCAGCTGCTGCTCGTGCTGCTCGGCTTCGCCTTCCTCTTCTCGCGCAGCGCGCTCACGCAGGGACTCTCGCTCGGCACGCAGCCCACGTGGCACGAGCTCGCCTTCGCGTTCCCGCTCGCGCTGCTGGCGTACACCGGCCTGGAGACGGTGGCGAATTTCGCGGAGGAGACGCGCCGGCCGGGACGCGACCTCCCGCGGAGCCTGTTCGCGGGGATCGGAGCCGTCGTGGTGGTCACGGTGCTGATCGCGCTCGTCGCGCTCTCGGCGTTCCCGGCGCCGGACGGCTCGACCGAGCTAGGCTCGACGTGGCTGCGCGCCCCGCTGATGGGCGTCGTCTACGCGCTCGGGCCGCACGTCGCCTACTGGGTCGAGCACGCGCTGCGCATCTACGTAGGCCTGACCGGCGCGCTCATCCTGCTCGTCGCCGCCGCCACGTCCAACTCCGGCTTCGGGCGCCTCGCATTCTCGCTCGCCGAGCACGGCCAGCTGCCGCGTCGCTTCGGCCGGCTCAGCCGCCGCAGCCTGCACTCGCCGGAGACGGTCGTCGCGGCCGCGGCGATCTCGATCGCCCTCCTGGTCTCGACGGAGTTCACGACGGATCCGGTCGGCTTCCTCGCGAGCCTCTTCAGCTTCGGCGTCCTGGTGGCCTTCACCGCCGCACAGCTGGCCGTCGTGAAGCTCCGCTTCGCGAAGCCGGACCTCGAGCGTCCCTTCAGGGTGCCGCTTTCCGTCCGGATCCGGGGTGCCGACGTCCCGGTGCCGACGCTGGTCGGCGCGCTCGCGACGACGGCGATCTTCGTCGCTGCGATGATCACGCACATCGGCGCTCGCTACGGCGGCCCGATCTGGCTCGCGGTCGGCGGCGTCGTCTACCTCCTCGTCCGGCGCGGGCGCGGCGCCGGGCTGCTCGAGCACGTGGAGCCGGCGGACGAGGCCGAGCTGCCCGAGGCCGAGTTCTCCAAGATCCTCGTGCCGATGAAGCTCGGCGAGATCGGCGAGGAGATGGTCGCCACCGCGGTCAAGCTGGCGCAGGAGCGCGGCGCCGCGGTCGTCGCGCTGCACGTGATCCGCGTCCCGCTCGACCAGCCGCTCGACGCCGAGCTCTACGACCAGGAGGAGCGTGCCGCCGCATCCCTCGCGGAGGCTGCCGCGCTCGGGGCCGACCACGGCGTCCTGGTCGAAGGGCGCTCGATCCGCTCGCGGTCCATCGGGGACGCGATCGTTCAGGCGGCCGAGGAGACGGGGGCCGACCTGATCGTGCTCGGGTCCGCGCCGAAGTGGCGCCGGCAATCCCGCTTCTTCTCGCCGACGGTGGACTACGTCCTGCGCAAGGCGCCGGCCGAGGTGCTCGTCGTCGCCTTCCCTCAGGGCGTGTTGGAAGAGGTCTAGCGAGCTACGCTCCGCCTGCAAATGGAGGGACCGATGCTGAAGGCGCTCGTGATCGGCTGCGGCCGCGTGGGCTCGGCGATCGCGCTCCAGCTCCACCAGGAGGGCTGGGACGTGACCGTCGTGGACGAGAACGAGGACGCGCTGTCGCGACTCGGCGAGAGCTGGCCGGGGACGTTCATCGTCGGTCACGGCATGGACGCCGGCCTTCTGCGCGGGGCCGGCATCGAGGAGGCCGACGCCGTCGTCGTCGCCACAGACGGCGACAACACGAACATCATCATCGGGCAGGTCGCGCAGAAGCGGTTCGACGTGCGCTGCGTCGTCGTGCGCGTCCTCGATCCCGCGCGCGCGAAGTTCTACAAGGAGCGCGGGCTCGACACGGTGTGTCCCACGAGCGTGGCGATCGACGCGCTGATGGACGCGGCCCGCACCTGCGCGATCCCGCTCGCGCGGCCGGCGGAGCCTGCCGAGGAGGTGGCCGGCTGATGTACCTCATCGTCGCCGGCGGCGGCAAGATCGGCGCCAACGTGATGCGCTCGCTGCTCCGGCTCGGGCACGAGGTGACGCTCATCGAGCAGAGGCGCGACCGCTTCGAGCAGCTCGAGGACGAGTTCGAGCATCAGGTGCAGCGCGGCGACGCGACGGAGCTCTTCGTCCTGGAACGGGCCGGGATCGCACGCCCGCCGGACGTCCTCCTCGCGCTGACCGGGGACGACGAGGACAACATGATCATCGGTCAGATCGCGCGCGAGAAGTACGGCGTCCCCAAGGTGATCGCGCGCGTGAACGACCCGCGCAACCAGTCGCATTTCGACCTGCTCGGGATCTCGCCCACCATCTGCGCGACCTCGAGCGTGATGGCCCTCGTGGAGCACGAGGTGCCGGAGCACGACCTCATCCACCTCCTCGAGTTGCGCGGCGAGAACCTCGAGATCGTGGAGGTGAAGCTCGACGGCGACTCGCCCTCAGCCGGCCGGAGCATCGAGGCGCTGTCGCTGCCCGAGGGCTCGCGGCTGATCTCCGTCATGCGAGGCGGCCGCGCCGAGATCGCCGTCGGCTCGACCGTGCTCGAGGCCGGCGACCAGGTGCTCGCGATCCTCGAGCCGGGCAAGGAGGACGAGCTACGCCGCGTCCTGCTGCGTCGCTAGCTCTCCTGCTCGTCCTGTCGGGGTTCGTGCTCGCCGCCTGCGGCGGCTCGAGCGGCGGCGTCGCCGGAGCGCGCAAGTCGATCGCGGCGTCGAGTGGCGACTGGACCCGCTTCGGCTGGGACGCCCGCCGCAGCAACGACGATCCCCGCCCGACCGGGATCACGGCCGCGAATGTCGGCTCGCTGCGCCGCCAGCAGGTCCGCCTGCCGGGCACCGCCGACTCCTCGGCGATCTACCTCCACGGCGTCACGATCGGAGGGACGGCCCACGACGCGTTCTTCGTCACCACCACGTACGGGATCACGCTTGCGATCGACGCCGCGAGCGGACGGATCCTGTGGCAGTGGAAGCCGCCCGGCTATTCGCGCTGGGCCGGCTCGGCGCAGATCACCACGGCCACGCCCGTCGCGGATCCCGGCCGCCGGTGGATCTACGCCGCGTCGCCGGACGGCCGGATCCAGAAGCTGACGGTCGCGAGCGGCCGCGCCGTGTGGCGGCGGGCGATCACGAAGCTGCCGTCGCGCGAGAAGATCGCCTCGTCGCTCAACTTCGCGGGCGGCCACGTGATCGCAACGACCGGCGGCTACGTCGGCGATGTGCCGCCGTACCAAGGGCACGTGGTCGTCATCGCCGCCGGAAACGGGCGGCTCCTGCACGTCTGGAACTCGCTCTGCTCGAACCGGCGAGGGCTCCTCGTGCCGTCGCGGTGCCCCTCCAGCGACTCCGCGATCTGGGGCCGCGCCGGGGCGGTCGTCGCCCCGCGCAGCGGCAACCTCCTCGTGGCGACCGGCAACGCGCCGTGGAACGGTCGCACAGACTGGGGGGACGCGGTGCTCGTCCTCTCGCCGAGGGCGAAGCTGATCGGCAACTACACGCCGACGAACACGGACGAGCTGAACAGCGGCGACCAGGACCTCGGCTCCACGTCGCCCGTGTACCTCACCTCGACGCTCGTCGCGCAGGGGGGCAAGGACGGGCGGATCCGGCTCCTCTCGCTCCCGCGGTTGCGGGGAACGAGGCCGCACCGGGGCCGGGAGCTGCAGGTCGTGCCGACACCGTCCGGGAGCGATCTGTTCACCGCGCCGGCGGTGTGGCGCAGCGGAAAGCGTGTGTGGCTCATCGCCGCCGACAGCGGGGCGACGCAGGCGTTGGCGTTGCGTGGCGGGCGGCTCCACGCGGTCTGGAGAAACGACAACGCGGGCACGAGCCCGGTCGTCGCCGGCGGACTGCTCTGGATCTACGACCCGGGCGGCGGCGTGAACGTCTACGAGCTGCCGAGCGGAAGGCTCGTGGCCACGCTTGGCGCCGGGGCGGGCCACTGGAACAGCCCGATCGTCGTCGACGGCCGGGTCGCGCTTCCCGAGGGTGACGCCAACGAGCACTCGACGAGCGGCGTCCTCGACATCTGGCGTCTGCCGTAGCTCCAGGCTAGGCCGAGTGCCGGCGACGGACCTGCGGCGCCTGCTGGCCCAGGGCCGCATAGGCGAGCGCCTGCAGGGACTCGTTCAGCGTCGCAAGCTCCTTGGCGAGCCGGAGGAAGTTCTCGTCGTTGTCGAGCCGCTTGTTCGTCTTCGCGAGCTCGTCCGCGATCCGGTCGAGCCGCTCGAGGATCAGGTCGAAGCGCCGGTCGGAGAGGTCGTGCTCCACCTGATCATCGTAGTAGCGCCGCCAGCTCCTCACGCGAGCGCACCACTACGACCGCATCGCCGCCGAGCGCCGCCCGCACCTCGTCGAGCGTGCCGACCACCTCCGCCTGGCGCCCGACGCCGGCGTGGGCGAGGGCGATCTCGGCGAGCTCACGCGGCGCGTCGCTGAAGACGCCGATCCGCGCTCCCCCCGCCCTGAGTCGCCGTAGCGCGGTGTTCGTGTCCGCCCGTGGACGCACGAAGAGCGGCGCCCGGTCCGCCGCGAAGCGCGCCAGCAGGGGACGCCAGTCCCCGAGCGCGCCGTCGAGAGCCGTTGCCGCCGCCTCCCGGTCCTGCGGCACGTCGAGCTCCACCCGCGCCCGCCGGGCCGCGTCCTCGAGCCATGCGTCCCAGAGCTGCCGCGTGTCGGCGAGCACGCCGTCGAGGTCGAGCGCGAGCGCGGAAGGGCCGGCCACCGAAGCCGATGCTAGATTCCCGCCACAAACCGGCGAGCGGTGAGGGAACTCCGGTGCAAGTCCGGGACGGTCCCGCCGCTGTAAGGGGAGACGCTCTCCCGCCACGACGCCACTGGGTCGCCGACCCGGGAAGGCGGCGGGGGAGGGAGCCCCGAGTCAGAAGACCTGCCGCCCGCCGCCAACCCCGAACCCCTCGCGGAAGGAGGATTCGTGCACCGTCTCACCATCGCCGTGCTCGCGGCTTTTGCCGTCGCGCTCACGCTCGTCTCCCTCTCGGCGGCCGCTCACCGGCGGACGCGCCAGGCTCAAGGCTTCCCGCATCGGATCGTCTCGCTCTCACCGACGATCACCGAGGATCTGTTCGCGATCGGCGCCGGCAAGCAGGTCGTCGCCGTCGACGAGGACTCGAATTTCCCGCGGCGTGCGCCGCGCACCAAGCTCTCCGGCGTCACTCCGAACGTCGAGGCGATCGCCAAGTACCACCCCGACCTCGTCTTCATCTCGTACAACCCCGGCAACTTCGCGTCACAGCTCCGGAAGCTCGGGATCAAGGTCGTCGACGAGCCCGCAGTGAACGACATCGGCCACGCGTACAAGGAGATCCTCGGGC
Source organism: Gaiellaceae bacterium (assembly GCA_035764085.1). Lineage (GTDB taxonomy): Bacteria > Actinomycetota > Thermoleophilia > Gaiellales > Gaiellaceae > Palsa-739. The sequence goes on along the minus strand of DASTZY010000152.1, from coordinate 12,275 downwards.
TCGGCCGGCTCACGGGGCACGTCAAGGGCGCCGGGGCCGTAGTGACGTCGATGCGGACGAAGCTCGCAGCGATCGTCCGCAGCGTGCCGGCATCCCGCCGACACCTGCGCGTCTACCACGAGCTCGAACAGGACTACTTCTCCGCGACCTCGAAGACGTTCATCGGCAGCATCTACAGGCTCTTCGGCTTCCGGGACATCGCCGACGGGGCAGACTCGGCCGGCACCGGCTACCCGCAGCTCTCGGCCGAGTACATCATCGCCCAGAACCCGCAGATCATCGTCCTCGCTGACACGAAGTGCTGCCAGCAGACCGAGGCGACGGTCGCAGCGCGGCCGGGCTGGAGCACGATCACGGCGGTGCGTCGCGGCCGGGTCGTCGGTATCGACGACGACGTCGCGTCGCGGTGGGGACCGCGGATCGTCCAGTTCGCGCGCGCGGTCGCGAGGATCGCCAGGCACGGCTGATGGCGGCGACGGCCGGAACGGCGGAGGCGGCCACCCGCGTCGAGGCGCGGGGGGTCGGCCTCCGCGCCGGTCTCCTCACCGCCGCGTTCCTCGTTGCCGCGCTCGTCGTCGGGCTCGCGGTCGGGCCGGTGCACGTGGGCATCGGGTCGATCCTGCGCTCGGCGCTCGCGTACGTCCCGTTCCTCCACGTCCACCAGCCGCTCGACGCCGTCGACCGGGCGGTGCTGTGGCAACTGCGAGCGCCCCGCGTCGCGCTCGCGGCGCTCGTCGGCGGGATGCTCGCCGTGGCGGGCGCCTCGTACCAGGGCGTCTTCCGGAACCCACTCTGCGATCCCTACCTGCTCGGCGTCGCCGGCGGCGCGGGGCTCGGCGCGACGCTCGCGATCATCTACGCCTCGGCCGCCGCGGCGGGAAGCAACTGGACCGTGCCGCTCGCCGCGTTCGGCGGCGCGATCGCGGCGGTCGTCGTCACCTACGCGCTCGGCCGCTCGGCCGGCGCGGCGCACATGGCGGGCGCCCTGGTGCTCGCCGGCGTGACCATGGCGACGTTCACGGCGGCGGTGCAGACGTTCGTCCAGCAGCAGCACACGCAGCAGCTGCAGAACGTCTACGCGTGGCTGCTCGGCGGCTTCTCGACCTCGACCTGGCGCGACGTCGCGATCTGCGCGCCCTACATCGCGGCGAGCTCGCTCCTGCTCGTCCTCCACCGGCGCGTGCTCGACGTCCTCAGCCTCGGCGACGACGAGGCTTCGAGTCTCGGCGTGGACGTCTCGCGGGCACGCCTGACGATCGTCGTCGCGGCCACGCTCGGGACGGCGGCAGCCGTGTCGGTGAGCGGCCTGATCGCGTTCGTCGGGATCATCGTCCCGCACACGATCCGGCTGCTCGTCTCGACGAGCTACCGGGCAGTCCTGCCGCTGTCGCTCCTTGCGGGCGCGGGCTTCCTCGTCCTCGCCGACGTGGCCGCGCGAACGGTTCTCTCCCCGGCGGAGCTGCCGATCGGCGTCGTCACCGCCTTCCTCGGCGCCCCGTTCTTCGCCGTGGTGCTCCGCACCTCGCGAGGGGCGCGATGATCGAGACGCGGAACCTCTGGGTGCGTTTCGGGCCGGTCGCGGCAGTGCGAGGGCTGTCGCTCCGCGCGGAGTCGGGGGGCTGGACGGCGCTCATCGGACCGAACGGCGCGGGCAAGACGTCCGCGCTGCGCGCGCTCGCCGGCCTCGCCGCGTACGAGGGAGACGTGTTCCTCGACGGGAAGGACGTGCGCCGCCTCGGGCGCCGGGCGGTGGCGCGTCTCGTCGCCTTCGTCCCACAGAAGCCCGAGACGCCACCGGCGCTGACCGTGGCGGAGTACGTCCTCCTCGGGCGCACGCCGCACATCCCCTACCTCGGCGGCGAGGGTCGCCGCGACCGGGAGGCGGCGCTGCGCGCGCTGCGGCGGCTCGAGCTCGAGCGCTTCGCGGAGCGTCCCCTCGGCTCGCTCAGCGGCGGCGAGCTGCAGCGCGCGGTGCTCGCGCGGGCACTCGCGCAGGAGGCGCCGGTGCTCCTGCTCGACGAGCCGACGACGGCGCTCGACCTCGGCCGCCAACAGCTCGTGCTCGAACTCGTCGACACGCTGCGCGGCGACGGGCTCACGGTCGTGACGACCATGCACGACCTGACGATGGCGGGCCAGTACGCCGAGCGGCTCGTCCTGCTCGACGGCGGCTCGGTCGTCGCCGAGGGGACTGCGGCGGAGGTGCTCTCGGCGCCGAACCTCGCCGCGCACTACGGCGCAAACGTCCGCGTCGTCGAGGACGAGGCGGGCGTCTTCGTCCTTCCGGTCAGGCGGTAGCGTCGGCACGGTGAAGCCGGAGACGGTGGCGCGGGCGGAACGGCTGCTCGGTGGACGGGCGGCGTCGTGGACGCAGGTCGAGAGTCGCGGCTGGGCGCGCAACGAGCACTGGACGATCGTGCTCGACGGTGGGACGCGTGCCTTCGCCAAGTCGGCCTGGCTGGAGCCGAGCGTGACCTGGATGCGGCAGGAGCGCGAGGTGTACGACTGCGTCTCGGGCCCGTTCATGCCGCAGCTGCTCGGCTGGGAGGACGGTGAGCGTCCGCTGCTCGTGCTCGAGGACTTGACGGAGGGTGCGTACTTCCCGCCGCCGTGGCGGCCGGCCGACGTCGGGACGGTGCTGGAGACGTTGGCCGAGCTCGCCGGGTCGCGCGGGGACGGGCTGCCGCCGTTCCCGGAGCGGTGGCCGCAGTGGACCGCAGTGGCGGACGATCCGGCGCCGTTCCTCTCGCTCGGGATCGCGTCGTCCGACTGGCTCGAGCGGGCACTGCCGGAGCTGCTCGCGGCCGAGAGCGCGCTGTCCTTCTCCGGTTCCGCCGTCCTGCACGGCGACGTGCGGAGCGACAACCTCTGCATCCGTGACGGTCGAGCCGTGCTGGTCGACTGGAACCACGCCCGCGTCGGGGATCCCGGGTTCGACGTCGCAGCGTGGCTGCCGAGCCTCACGCTCGAAGGCGGCCCGCAGCCCGACGAGGTGGCCGACGCGGCCGTCTCGCAGTTCGCGGTGGCGATCGCCGGCTTCTTCGCCGCACACGCCGGTCTCCCGCCGCACGAGGGGGCGCCGCTGGTCCGCGGCTTCCAGCTGGCCCAGCTCGAGGTCGCGCTCCCGTGGACCTGCCGGGTGCTCGGGATCGAGCCGCCGGACCGCTAGAGTCGCCCGCGGCGCTCTGCGCCTTCTATGCGCAACTGACCCGTCCCATCCGGCCCTGTCCTTGCAAGTAACAGTTGTTACTTGCGCTCGTCGTTGGAGGTCGTTGCGCATGTCCCGCCTGGCCGGCTCGCTCGTCGCAGCCGGAATCTCGAAGTCGTACGGAGCCGAGGTCGTCCTCGCGGACGTCGGCCTCGTCGTGCCGCCGCGCGCCCGGATCGGCCTCGTCGGCCCGAACGGAGCCGGCAAGTCGACGCTGCTCCGCCTGCTCGCCGGGCTCGAGGAGCCCGATGCCGGACGGATCCGCCGCACGCCGCCGGAGCTGACCGTCGGCTACCTCGCGCAGGAGCGGGACGGCGCGCGCGGCCGCTCCGGCGGTCAGGAGGCGCGGGCTGCACTCGCCGAGCTGCTGCGCGGCGGCTTCGACGCGTTGCTGCTCGACGAGCCGACGAACGACCTCGACTTCGCCGGGCTCGCCTGGCTCGAGCGCTCGCTCGCGGCGCATCCCGGCTCCGTCGTCGTCGTCTCCCACGACCGCGCCTTCCTCGACCGCACCGTAACGCGCATCGTCGAGCTCGACGAGTGGACGCGCGGGACGAAGGAGTACAGCGGCGGCTGGAGCGACTACGAGACCGAGCGCGAGCGACGGCGCGAGCGGCACTACAGGCGCTGGGAGTCGTCGGTCGCCGAGCGGCGGCGCATCGAGGAGCAGCAGCGCCGCATGGCCGAGTGGGAGCGGCGCGGCTACGGCCAGGGGCGCAAGAAGAAGAAGTCGAAGGACGTGAAGCGGACGTACGGCGCGAAACTCGCTCGCGTCGAGACGGTGGAGAAGCCGTACGAGCCGTGGGAGCTGCAGCTCTCGCTCGCGCCGGCGGCGCGCACCGGCGAGGTCGTCGTCCGGCTCGAGGAGGCCGTCGTCGAGCGCGGCGCGTTCCGGCTCGGCCCGCTCGATCTCGCGGTCGGCTGGGGTGATCGCCTCGCTGTCGCCGGGCCGAACGGCAGCGGCAAGACGACGCTGCTCGACGCGCTGCTGGGCCGACGGCCGCTCGTGTCGGGCGAGCGCTGGCTCGGGCCGGGCGTCGTCCCCGGCGAGCTCGAGCAGGATCGCGCCGCGCTCACCGGACCGCAGACGCTGGTGGAAGTCTTCCGCGACTACGAGGAAGGGGCTGCGCGCACGCTGCTCGCGAAGTTCGGTCTCGGCGCCGACGACGTCCTCCGCCCGGCCGCGTCGCTCTCGCCCGGCGAGCGCACGCGCGCCGGCCTCGCTTTCCTCACCGCCCGCGGAGTGAACTGTCTCGTACTCGACGAGCCGACGAACCACCTCGACGTCGAGGCGATCGAGGAGCTCGAGCGCGCCCTCGCCGCCTATGGCGGCACGGTCGTCCTCGTCACCCACGACCGCCGCTTCCTGGAGGCCTTCGCGCCCACCCGTACGATCGAGTTGTGAGTGGCACTGCGGCGATCCTCACGATCGGGAACGAGCTCGTCTCCGGCGACGTGCCGAACACGAACGCGGCGTGGCTTGCGCGCCGGCTCGCCCCGCTCGGCGTCGAGGTGCGGCTCACGGCGGCGCTGCCCGACGAGATCGACACGGTGGCCGGCTTCGTCCGCTCGGAAGCTCCGCGCGTCGACTTCCTCCTCGTCACCGGCGGCCTCGGCGGCACGCCGGACGACCTGACGCGCGAGGCGATCGCCGCCGCATTCGATGTCGAGCAGGAGGAGGTGCCGGACGTCGCGGCCGAGCTCCGCGCCCGGTTCACGCGCGATCCCGAGTACGCCGCGCGCTTCGCGCAGCTGCCGCGCGGCAGCCGCCCGCTGGCGAACCCGCTGGGCGGCGCGCCCGGGTTCGTGGTGGAGAACGTCTACGTCCTGCCCGGCCTCCCGTCCGAGATGGAGGCGATGTTCGCGACCATCGAGGAGGAGCTGCGCCGAGGCGGCCCCATCCAGGCCTGGCGGCGCGTCTACCGGACGTACGAGAGCCGGATCGCCGCGACGCTCGTCGAGGCACACGAGCGTTGGCCCGGCGTCCTGGTCGGCTCGTATCCGAGCTTCAGCACCGAGGGTCCTTCCGTCGAGGTCGTCCTCAAGTCGAGCGATGCGGATGCGCTCGCCGAGGCCTCCGCCTGGTTAGCCGCCGCGATCGAAGAGGGCGGCGGACGGTAGGTAGAAGGCCGCGATCGCGAACGTGATGACGACGGCTGCGAGCGGGCTGAAGAAGGCGACGACGAAGACGGTGCCGTACATCGGCACGCCTGGCCAGTAGGCGCGGTCGACGGCGCGCAGCGCGGAATCGGGCGCCCCGTCCGCGATCAGCCGCCGATTGCGCCGGGCGTACTGCCACCACACCTGGTGCAGAAACGCCATCACCACGAGGGTCCCGGCGTACGCGAGCGCGGCCGCCTGCTCGCCGTCGCGGCGGAGATAGTCGCCGACGAGCTTCGTCGGAAAGGGCAGGAAGGCGATCGTGAGTAGAAGCAGGTTGTTCACGAACAGCATCGTCCGGTCCGTGCGGGCGATCAGCGAGACCGTGTGGTGGTGGTTCATCCAGATGATCCCGATGGTGACGAAGCTGGTGATGTAGGCGAGGTACGACGGCCAGATGTGCAGGAGCGCGTGGCCGAGGTCCTGGCTCGACGAAACGGAGAACTCGAGCACGAGCAGCGTCGCGGCGATCGCGAACACGCCGTCGCTGAAGGCCTCGAGGCGGCCGGTGCCGGGCTCCACGACGGCTGATCGTCGCGGACGCGGCGGACGGCTCAAGCGAGCGCCGGCGCGAGCTCGCGGCCGATCAGCCGGACGGGCTCGAGGTCGGCGTGGAGGAGATGCTGCAGCATCACGCGCTCGGCGCCGGCGCGCTCGTAGGCGTGGAGGCGCTCGGCCGCCTCGTCGACCGACCCGACGACGCCGATCGCCTCCAGCCGCGCGAGCCAATCGTCGAAGGAGTCCTCTCGCGACCGCCGCCCGTACAGGGCGCGAGCCCGCTCGAGGGCATCGTCGCGCGTCGCGCCGACCAGGCAGGCCGTCATGATCGAGAAGCGCAGCGGGCGCGTCTTCTCGCGGATCGCGGCGGCGCCCTCGGGCGAGACGAAGGGCGTGTTGTACTCGTCCGCGAAGCGGAGCGCCGGCTCGACCGTGCCCCGCGAGCCGCTGCCGCCCACGAGCAGCGGCGGTCGCGGGTGCTGCACCGGCTTGGGCCGGCCGGGCGCGGCGTCGAGCGTGTAGTGCCGGCCGCGGAAGTCGACGGTCTCCTCCGTCCAGAGGCGGTGAACGATCTCCACCTGCTCCGCGAGCATCTCCAGCCGTGTCGGCGTCTCGGGGAACGGGAACCCGAACGCCCGGTGCTCGCGCTCGTGCCAGCCGGCACCGAGCCCGAGCTCGATCCGTCCGCCCGAGACGTGGTCCGCCGTCGCCGCCGCGTTGGCGAGCAGCGCCGGCGCGCGGAAGGTGGCGGGGGAGACGAGCGTGCCGAAGCGGAGGGTCGACGTACGGGCGGCGAGGGCGGCGATCGTCGTCCACGCGTCGTGCGCGACGTTGCCGAGCTCGTCGCTCTGCGAAATGTAGTGGTCCGAGCGGAACAGCGTCTCGACGCCGTGCTCCTCGCAGGCGTCCGCCAGCGCGCACCAGTCCTGCCAGGTGACGCCCTCCTGGCCCTCGATCATCAGCGCGAGCCGCACGACCTCGAGCGTAAGCGTTTCCAGGTCGGACGCGCCGGGGACCAGGGCCCCGTGACGAATCTCCGCCTCACCAAGCAGCTCGCCGACCTCGCCGAGCCGCTCGACGACATCGCCGAGCCGGTGCAGGAGGCGGTGAGCTCCGTTCCGCAACCGGTGCGGGACGTCCTCGACGGCGTCTGGTTCGGCAACCCCCTCCATCCGGCGTTGACGGACGTGCCGATCGGCGCCTGGACGGCGGCGTTCGTGCTCGACCTGGTCGGCTCGGACAATGCCGACGGCGCGCTCCTCGTCGGGATCCTCGGCGCCGTCCCCGCAGCGCTCACCGGGCTGAACGACTGGAGCCACCTCAAGGACGACGCGCGCCGGATCGGGACCGTGCATGCGCTGCTCAACGCGACGGGACTGACGCTCAACGTCGCCTCCCTCGCCGCCCGGCGCGGCGGGCTCCGCGGCGTCGGCCGCCTCCTCTCGGGCGTCGCGTACGCGGGAACGCTCGTCTCGGCTCATCTCGGCGGACATCTCTCCTTCGGCCTCGGCGTCCGCGTCAACCGGACGGCGTTCGAGAGTCCGCGGGACCGCTACGCACCGGTCTGCGACGAGAGCGACCTCAACGGCGGCAAGCTCGTCGGCGTCGAGCTCGAGGGCGAGACCGTCGTGATCTCGCGCTCCGAGGAGACGGGCGAGGCGTGCGCGATCGCCGCCACCTGCTCCCACCTCGGCGGCCCGCTCGACGAGGGGAAACGGGACGGCGACACGGTCGTCTGCCCGTGGCACGGCTCTCGCTTCGACCTCTGTACGGGCGAGGTGCGCGGCGGCCCGGCCGTCTACCCGCAACCGCGGTACGAGACCCGCGTGCGGGCGGGGAAGGTCGAGATCCGGGCGGCCAAGGACTAGTTCGACGGCCCACTTGCCGTCCGGGGGGAAGGCGTCTATAGTGCGCCCGATCCTTAAGTTCGCACTACGAACTAAAGGGAGTTGACGCGGAGAGGGGTTCGACTCCAGGCCAGATCCATCGCCGCGCCGTGGACAAGAACGGCCTGGGGTAGGGGTGACAACCGAATGAAGCGGACGATCTTGGCGCTGGGCGCGATTGCACTCGCGCTTGCGCTCGCCGGCGGAGCATGGGCCGGGAAGAGGTACATCATCACGTCGTCGTCGCAGGTGAAACCGGGCTCGCTCACGGGCGGCGACATCAAGAACCATTCGCTGACGCTCAAGGATCTCTCGCGCGGCGCCGCCGGGGCGTTCGTGCCGCCCGGAGGCACAGGAACTCGTGGCCCGCGGGGGCCGAAGGGCGACACCGGCGCGACCGGCGCGCAGGGGCCGACCGGCGCGACCGGCGCGCAGGGGCCGACGGGCGCGACCGGCGCGCAGGGGCCGAAGGGCGACAAGGGTGACCCGGGAAAGAACGCTCCCGCTCCCACGTATGGCATTGCGCAGGTCCTCGTGTCTCGTGGTGGCCACGCGGCCGTGCCGTGGGCGACGTACTCGACTTCGCTCGGCTCGCCTGTCGGTGACACAGCGAGCGGTACGTTCCGCTTCACCTGCTCGACCGCGAATGCCCCCTGCGTTTTGAGCGCGCAGGCGTACACCACGGACAGCGGGACGGTCACGCTTTATCCGCGCATCCTGATCTACAAGTCCGACATCAACACGGGCCAGGTGTCAGGCCAGTGCGAGTACGTAGACGGCACCGACAACAACGGTGGGCAGGCCACCCTCACGCAGACCTCCGCGCCGATCACACTCGGCATCGGCGGGACACTCGACTGTGGCTCGTCCCAGGCGTATCCGCCGAACGGAGTGGCCTCGGAGATCGAGGTTCCGGCCGGCTACTACGACGTCTTCTCGACGTTCACGTTCACCAAGTAGGCAGGTAGGGAGGGGCTCCGGCCCCTCCCTACCTCTTCCGTCGTCTCGCCGCGGAGATCGACGGACGCCGCGGCTACGATCGAACGATGGCCGCGACGACCCCGGAGACGTACCTCGCCGACCTGAATCCGGCGCAACGCGAGGCCGTCCTGCATACCGAAGGGCCCGTCCTCGTCGTCGCCGGCGCCGGCTCGGGGAAGACCCGCGTCCTCACCCGCCGCATCGCGCACCTCCTCGGCGCGGTCGGCGTGAAGCCGTCCGAGATCCTCGCGATCACGTTCACGAACAAGGCCGCGGCCGAGATGCGCGAGCGCGTCGAGCACCTCGTCGGGCCGCCCGCGCGCGCCGCCTGGGTGATGACGTTCCACTCCGCATGCGGCCGGATCCTGCGCCGCGAGGCTCAACGGCTCGGCTACCGCTCGAGCTTCACGATCTACGACCAGGCCGACCAGATCCGCCTCGTCAAGCGTTGCCTCGAGGAGCTCGAGCGCGACCCGAAGCGGTTCACGCCGCGCGGCATCCATTCGCAGATCTCGAACGCGAAGAACACGCTCGTCGGCCCGGCCGAGTACACGGAACGCGTCGCCAGCTTCTACGACCAGACCGTCGCCGAGGTCTACGACCTCTACCAGAAGCGGCTCTTCGCCTCGAACGCCGTCGACTTCGACGACATGCTCTTCCTCACCGTCGACGTGCTCGAGCGCTTCCCCGAGGCGCGGGAGAAATGGCAGGAGGCGTTCCGCTACGTCCTCGTCGACGAGTACCAGGACACGAACCACGCCCAGTACCGGCTCCTCCAGCTGCTCGCGGAGAAGCACCGCAACGTCTTCGCCGTCGGCGACCCGGACCAGTCCATCTACGGCTTCCGCGGGGCGGACATCCGCAACGTGATGGAGTTCGAGCAGGACTTCCCCGGCTCCTACACGATCGCGCTGGAGCAGAACTACCGCTCCACCCAGCACATCCTCGACGCCGCGAACGGGGTCATCTCCCACAACCGCGAGCGCAAGGAGAAGAACCTGTGGTCGGAGCTCGGCGAGGGCGAGCCGGTGCGCGTCGTCGAGGTCGAGGACGAGCACGCCGAGGCGCGCTACGTCGCCGCCGAGATCGCGCTGCTCGTGGAGGAGGGCTTCTCCGGCAGCGAGGTGGCGGTCTTCTACCGGACGAACGCGCAGAGCCGCGTGCTCGAGGACGTGCTCGTCCGCCAAGGCATCGCGTACCAGGTGATCGGGGGCCCGCGCTTCTACGAACGTGCCGAGATCAAGGACCTGATCGCGTACCTCCAGGTGCTCGACAACCCGTACGACGCGGTCTCCCTCCTGCGGATCGCGAACCGCCCGCGCCGCGGCATCGGCGACTCCAGCCTCGCCCGCCTGCAGACGTGGGCCGACCAGCGGGAGATCTCGCTCTGGGAGGCGACCGCCGAGTCCGAGATGGCCGGCGTGGGCGCCGCGCCGCAGAAGGCGTTGAAGGCGTTCCGCGGCACGATCGAGTCGCTGATGTCCGCGGCGCAGGAGCTCGAGGTGCCCGAGCTGATCGAGGAGGTGCTCGCACGCAGCGGCTACCTGGAGTCGCTCGAGTCCGAGCGGACGATCGAGGCGCAGGGCCGGATTGAGAACCTGCAGGAGCTCGTCTCGGTCGCACGCGAGTGGCGCGAGCAGGCCGAGGACACGACGCTGAGCGCATTCCTCCAGGAGGTCTCGCTCTACTCCGACCAGGACGCGATCCGCGGCGACGGCTCACTGGTCACGCTGATGACGCTGCACAACGCGAAGGGGCTCGAGTTCCGCGCCGTCTACCTGATCGGCATGGAGGAGGGGATCTTCCCGCACTCCCGCTCGATCGAGGAGCAGGGGATCGAGGAGGAGCGGCGGCTCGCCTACGTCGGCATGACGCGGGCGCAGGAGCGGCTGACCCTCCTGCACGCCTCGTCGCGGATGCTCTACGGCGGCCGCAACCACAACCTGCCGTCGCGCTTCCTCGACGAGCTGCCCGACGCGCACGTCGAGCGCGACCGCCTGCGGCCGGCGTCGTGGTCGGGCTACGGCGCGCCGCGCCAGAGCCGGGTCGCGCCGCGGGAGGACGTGCCGGATCTCTCCACCGGCGACTCCGTCCGCCACTCGACCCTCGGCGAGGGCGTCGTCGTGCAGATCGAGGCAGGAGGGCTCGTCACCGTCCGCTTCGCCGACGACGGCAGCGAGCGCAAGCTCATGCTCGACTACGCGCCGCTCGAGAAGCTGTAGCGTCGCAGCATGTTCGAGGTTCGTCCCTGTGCCGACCAGGAGGAGTACGGGCGCGCGATCGGCGCGATCGGCCAGTACTTCAACCCTCCGCCGAGCGACGACTTCCTCGAGCGCTTCGCCCGGACGCTGCCGCACGAGCGGATGCACGCCGCCTTCGAGGGCGGCCGGATCGTCGGCGGTGCCGGCGCGTTCCCGTTCGAGCTCTCCGTGCCGGGAGGCTCGCTGCCGTGCGGCGGCATCACCGCGGTCGGCGTCCAGCCGACGCATCGCCGCCGCGGCGTCCTGCGCTCGATGATGGACGCGCAGCTGCGCGACGTCCACGAGCGCGGCGAGCCGATCGCGGCGCTGTGGGCCTCCGAGGAGACGATCTACGGGCGCTTCGGCTACGGCATCGCGGCCTGGGCGGGCGAGCTGAGCATCCCGCACGAGTGGGACGCGTTCGCGGAGCCGCTCGAGCCCGCCGGGACGACGCGGTTCGTCACGCCGGAGGAGGCGCGCACGCTGTTCCCGCCGATCTACGAGGCCGTCAGGCGCGAGCGGCCGGGGATGACGTCGCGCAGCGAGGAGTGGTGGGACGACCGCCAGCTGCGCATGTCCGAGGAAGAGGCCACCACGCCGCGTCGCTTCGTCGTCCACGAGCTCGACGGCGAGCCGCTCGCGTACGCGATCTACCGGACGCAGTCCAGCTGGGAGGCCGGTTCCGCCACGTCGCGGCTCACGGTGCGGGAGGCGCTCGGCGCGACGCCGGAGGCCACGGCAGGAATCTGGCGCTTCCTGCTCGACGTCGACTGGATGGCGTTCGTCGACGTGTCGCTCGTCCCGCCGGACCACCCGCTCTTCCTGCTGCTCGCCACGCCGCGGCGGATCCGCTACCGGATGGGCGACAGCCTCTGGGTGCGGCTCGTCGACGTGCCGGCGGCGCTTTGCGGCCGCGCCTACGGCGAGGGCGAGCCGCTCGTGCTCGAGGTGCGTGACGCGGTGTGCGAGTGGAACGGCGGGCGCTGGAGGCTCGAAGGTGGAGAGTGCTCGCGGACCGAAGAGGAGCCCGATCTCGCGCTCGACGTGGCCGCGCTCGGCTCCGCCTACCTCGGCGCGGTGTCGTTCAGGCAGCTGCGCGAAGCGCGCCGGGTCGAAGAGCTCCGGGAGAGAGCGGTCGCGCGTGCGGACGCGGTGTTCGCCTGGCGCCCGCTGCCGTGGTGCCTGGAGATCTTCTGAGCCTGGGCGCTACACTGCCCGGCGACCCGGGCGGTTAGCTCAGTTGGGAGAGCACCAGCTCGACAAGCTGGGGGTCACTGGTTCGAGCCCAGTACCGCCCACTCA
>DASTZY010000151.1:0-27587 GCA_035764085.1 Gaiellaceae bacterium | reverse complement strand
CGAAACTCGTGACGAGACTCCGGCTTACAGGCCTGCTACGGAGAAAGCCCTGGAAACAGGGCTTTCTCTATTGGCCGGGTGCCGGCAGCGGGCCGGTGAGGTGCATCCGCTTCAGACTGCGGTGGATGAAGATCGCGAGCTGGACGCCGCCGAGGGAGCTCAGGTGGATCCCGTCCGTGGCGAACCACGACGGGTGGTTGCGCGCGTAGGCGTTCCAGTCGAGGACGGTCATCCAGCGGGAGCGCGCCGAGGCGCCGTGGATCACCTCGTTGATCAGCCGGTACTGCTGGTTGATCGCGCGCAGCGTGAGCCAGAGCACGTGCCTAACGCCGCGGCGGTGCATCGCGGACAGCACCTTGCCGATTCCCGTGGCGTAGACGTGCGGGTCGTCGTTGTAGCCCACGAGCACGACTGCGGTCGGCCCGATCCTCCGTCCGAGCAGCTCTATTTCGCGGAGGACGCTCGGCGGCGGGTCCTGCACGAGAAGGCAGCCCGGCTGCACGAGGCGGCCGCACGGAACGAGGTCGAGCGTGAGCCGGTCGCCCTGCTCCAGCACCTGCACGGCCGTCGGGTCCCAGGTCAACACCGCCGCGACGGAGTCGCCGAAGATCGTCACGTGCCGGAGCGGACGCTGCTGCGAGGCGGTCGCACCCGCAGCGGACGCGCAGCACAGCGCCACGGCGAGCGACGATGCGAGCATCCGGCCCACGGCGCTGGACTCTACGTCCGCAGGACGACCTCGAGCGCGGTGCCGAGGCCCGGCGTGCTGCGGATGCTGAAGCCGCCCTCGATGGAGGAGGCCCGGTCGCGCATGTTCCGCAGCCCGTACCCGCCGGCGGCCAGCTCGGCTGCGAAGCCCTCGCCGTCGTCCTCGATCGCGACATAGCGCTCCCCGGAGGGGCGCTGGCCGATCACGAGCTCGGCACGGGTGGCATTCGCGTGGCGCCTGACGTTGCCGAGTCCCTCCTGGACGATGCGGAAGATCTCGATCTGCTCGTCGGGCGCCAAGCGGATAGCGGGGTCGATCTCCAGATCGACCTCGAGCGCTCCGTCCGCCGTCAGGAACTCCACGTAACGACGCAGCGCGGAGTCGAACGGTGCGGTTCCGCTCGCCGACGACAGCGCCAGGACGGCGAAACGCGCCTCCTGCTGCGCGAGCGCCGCGGCCTGCTTGAGCTGCGGTCCGATCTCCTCGATCGGCGTCCCCGCCTCCAGCATCTGGGCGTGCGTCGAGACCGCGAACAGGTACTGCGCGAGCCCGTCGTGGATCTCGCGCGCGACCCTCGCGCGCTCCTCCGCCACGGCCCGTCCGAGCTCGGCGGAGCGAATCGCGCGCCAGGCGCCGACGAGCATCAGCCCGAACGCGAGGAGCCGCAGAAAGTCGCCTTCGGCGACGTAGGTCGTTCCTCGCGGCGGCGCGAGGACGAGATGAAGCGTGGCGAAGAGCTGCAGCGTGAAGCCGAGGGCGAGCCACTGAGCGAGGTCGTCTCCGGTGCGCGCGAGCCTCCGTCCCCACCCGACGACCGCGAGGAGATAGAGGAGCGCCTGGATCGACAGCACCGCGGCCAGCCCCGGCGGCTCCACGTCGCCGGCGACCCGCGTCAGCGCCGGCAGCTCCGTGGCGTGCGCGTGCAGCAGGATCCACGCAGCGAGCAGCACGATCGCCGCGGCGGCGAGCGCGTCCCACAGCGCCCGCTCGCGGGTGCGGCTGCGTCCTCCGACGAACGGAGCCGCCGCGACGAGCGCTCCGCCGAGGATGCCGCCGAGGGCCGCCATCCAGGCTTCGGACGGGCGGAGCGAGCCGCCGCCGAGAGCCGGAAGGATGGCGAACGCCGCCGTGGAGAGCGACTCGACGAGGAAGCCGGCAGCGAGGAGCAGGTCGGTGCGGAGGCCGTCGACCTGGAAGCGGTTCGCGGCGAGCACGGCGACGAGGAGCCCGACGAAAGCCATCGTCGTCTTCAGGACGAGGAGTAGTGCCGGCTCGTCCCACTGCGTACGGAGCACGGGATGTGAGACGAAGAGCGCCAGGCTGGCGCCGAGCAGCCCGGCGAGCAGGATCTCTCCCCAGAGCCACGCCTGAACCTTGGTGCGCTGCTGCCTCACATTGCTCTTGTCGGCAGAAGCGCTTCTGCCGATAAGGAGCCCATGCCCGCACGCGTTCTCGTCGTCGACGACCATCCCCTCACGCGCGAGGCCCTCGTTGCGCTGCTGCGTTCGCACGGCTTCGAGCTCGCCGGAATCGCCGCGGACGGCGAGGAGGCGATCGTGGCCGCCGCCCAGACCCAGCCCGACGTCGTGCTCCTCGATCTCCTCATGCCCGGCCTCGACGGGCTGTCGGCGCTGCCGCGTCTGCGGGAGGTGGCGCCCGGCTGCGAGGTCGTCGTGCTCACCGCATCCGGCACGGAGGAGAACCTGCTCGCCGCGATCCGCGGCGGGGCGGCCGGCTACCTGCTCAAGACCGAGTCCCCGGACCGGATCGCCGAATTCCTCGAGGGCGTCGTCCACGGCGAGGCCGCCCTGTCGGGGCCCGTCGCGCGCCGGCTGCTCGACCAGGTGCGCGCGGGCGGGCGCGGCTCGGGCGTGCCCGACAGCATCGCGTCGGCTCTCTCCGCGCGGGAGCTCGAGGTGCTGCTCCTGCTCGACGAGCACCACGGCACCGACGAGATCGCCCGCCGGCTGTTCATCTCCGAGCACACCGTCCGCTCACACGTGAAGAGCCTCCTGCGCAAGCTCGGCGTCTCGTCGCGCCGCGAGGCGCTCGAGCAGCTCGCCGTCGCGCGCGGCTAGGCCGTAAAGCCGTCGAGCGCGGCGTCGACGAGGCCCGGCAGCGTCTCGAGGTCGTAGCCTCCTTCGAGGACGGCTCCGACGCTCTCGCAGAGAGCCCGGCAGCGGCGCGCGAGGTCGCGAAAGCCGTCCTCGGTGACGCGCATGTCCGAGAGCGGGTCCGTGACGTGGGCGTCGAAGCCGGCCGAGACGAGCACGAGCTCCGGCTCGAACCGCGCCACCGCCGGCTCCACGATCCGGGCGAAGGCATCGAGGTACTCCTCGTCCCCGGAACCGGCCGCCAGCGGCACGTTGACCGTCGTCTCCGCCTGGTCGTCGGGGCCGCCGCTGCCGGGATAGAACGGCCACTGGTGCAGCGAGACGAAGAGGACGCTGTCGTCGTCCCGGAAGATCTCCTCGGTGCCGTTGCCGTGGTGGACATCGAAGTCGACGATCGCAACCCGCTCGAGGCCGAGGCGCTGCTGCGCCGCGCGCGCCGCGACGGCGACGTTGTTGAAGACGCAGAAGCCCATGGCGCGTCCCGCGAATGCGTGATGGCCCGGCGGGCGGACGAGAGCGAAGCCTCCGCGCAGCGCGGCCTCGATCGCGGTTCCCGCCGCCAGTGCCGCCGCCTCGAACGTGGTCGCCGTGCAGATCGTGTCGCCGTCGAGCCAGACGTGATCCTCGACGGCGCGAACCAGCTCCAGGTGCTCTGGCGTGTGGCAGAGCAGGAGCTCGTCGTCCTTGGCGGCGCGGCCCTCGCTCCAGACGTGCTGGTGCGCGAGGAGCACCTCCAGCCGCTCGCGCCGCTCCGGATGGCTGCCGGTCGGGTGCAGCCGTGCCATGGCCTGGTGCGTCAGGACGTCGATAACGCCGCCACCCGCTGCGCGACTCCGCCGAGCTCGAGCCGCTCGAGAAACGTAGACGCCTCCGCCCACGCCGGGGATGTTGCTGCGAGGGGAGGAAGGGGGGCGGAGGCGTCCATCGTGGCGATTCGCCGGAAGAGCCTCAAGTCCTCCGCCTCCGCTGCGAATCGGCCGTCGGCGAGCGCCGCCTCCAGCGAGCCGTACTGCGCGAGCAGGTCGGCGGCCTTCTTCGGGCCGATACCGCGCGCGCCCGGGAGCTTGTCGGACGGGTCGCCGCGCAGCGCGATCAGGTCGGGCACCTGCTCGGGCTCGACGCCGTAGCGCTCGCGCACCTCGGCCGGCCCGATCCGCGCGAGCTCGCTGACGCCGCGCGTCGGCTGCAGGATCGTCACGCGGTCACTCGCGAGCTGGAACGCGTCGCGGTCGGAGGTTGCGACGAGGACCTCGCCCGGCCACTCTCGCGCGGCCGCGGCAAGGAAGTCGTCGGCCTCGTATCCCGGTGCCTTGGCGACGAGAAAGCCGAACGCGCCCACGACCTCCGGCAGAAGTTCGAGCTGCTCGAGGATCGAGTCCTCGAACACGCGACCGGACTGGTAGGGCTCGAACGCCTCGTGCCGGTAGGTCGGCGTCGAGAGCGTGTCCCACGCGACGAGGACGGCGTCCGGCTGCTCCGCCTGCCACAGCCGCACCAGCATGTTCGTGAAGCCGACGATCGCGTTGAGGCGGATCGACTTCGGCAGCGCGTGGTAGGCGCGGTGGGCGAAGGAGTCGCCGTCGATCGCGAGCAGCGAGCTCACAGCGACGCCTCGAGCTCGGAGATGCGCGTCATCAACCTGTCGGTAGCTTCCTGCGACGCGCCCCGCCGGTCGCCGTTCCCGCGCAGGTCGTCCAGCTCGATCGGTGCCCCGTAGGCAACGCGCAGCGGGCCAAGCGCAAGGAGCCTGTCGGTGCCGGCGACCGCCGCGGGGACGAGCGGCACCCCGGCGTCGAGGGCGATCCGCGCCGCGCCCGAGCGTGGCCGCGCTCGATGCCGCTTGACGACGCCCTTCTTCCGGCGCGTGCCCTCGGGGAACATCACGACGACATGGCCCCCGCGGGCCAGCCGGATCGCCGTCTCGACCGCCTCGCGATCGCCGAGGCCGCGGCGCACCCGGAAGGCGCCGGCGGCGTCGAGCAGGACGCGGAGCGGCCACCAGTACAGCTCCGACTTGGCCATGAAGCGCAGCCAGCGCCGCGGCCACAGCGGGAGC
The DNA here is from genome assembly GCA_035764085.1 of Gaiellaceae bacterium. Taxonomy (GTDB): domain Bacteria; phylum Actinomycetota; class Thermoleophilia; order Gaiellales; family Gaiellaceae; genus Palsa-739. The sequence goes on along the minus strand of DASTZY010000151.1, from coordinate 22,708 downwards.
CCGAGCGGCCACGGGTCGAAGTTCGAGAGGTGGTTGCAGGCGAGCACGCAGCCGCCCGTCGCGGGCACGTTCTCGCGTCCACTCACACGCAGCCGGAACGGACCGTGCAGGACGGGCCAGCTCAGGACCCCGACGGCCTGGTAGACGAGCGGAGGACGCACGCCCGGGAGTATCGCGTCCGGGGTCGGAAGGCTGGGAGCGTCGCCGGCAAAGCGGCGACTCCCGGCCGGCGGACCCCGCGACCGCCTGCGGCGGCCGCGGTGGGGGCTATCGTGACCCGCCGATGCCGAAGCGCCTCGTGATCGTCGAGTCGCCCGCAAAGGCGCGCACCATCGCCGGCTACCTCGGGCCGGACTTCGTCGTCGAGTCCTCCGTCGGCCACATTCGCGACCTGCCCGACAGCGCCGCCGAGATCCCCGAGAAGTACAAGGGCGAGTCGTGGGCGCGCCTCGGGGTCGACGTCGAGCACGGCTTCGAGCCGCTCTACGTCGTCGATCCGGACAAGAAGAAGACGGTCGCGCAGCTCAAGAAGCATCTCGCCGACGCGGACGAGCTCCTGCTCGCAACGGACGAAGATCGCGAGGGGGAGGCGATCGCCTGGCACCTGCTCGAGGTGCTGAAGCCGAAGGTTCCCGTCCGGCGGATGGTCTTCCACGAGATCACCCGCCACGCCATCGAGCAGGCGCTCGACGAGACGCGCGACGTCGACGAGCGGCTGGTCGACGCGCAGGAGTCGCGGCGGATCCTCGACCGGCTCTACGGTTACGAGGTCTCGCCGGTCCTCTGGAAGAAGGTCATGCGCGGACTCTCGGCCGGGCGCGTCCAGTCGGTCGCCACGCGGCTCGTCGTCGAGCGCGAGCGGGAGCGAATGGCCTTCCGGGCCGCCGAGTGGTGGGACCTGCTCGCCACCTTCGATCCGGAATCGTTCGAGGCGCGGCTCGTCTCCGTGGACGGCGCTCGCGTCGCGCAGGGGCGCGACTTCGGCCCGGATGGAAAGCTCCGCAACGAGGCACGGCAGCTCGACGAGGAGGCGGCCCGCGGCCTCGCGGACCGGCTCCAGGGCGTGTCCTTCAGCGTTGCGCGCGTCGAGCGGAAGCCGTATGTCCGCCGCCCGAGCGCGCCGTTCATGACGTCGACCCTGCAGCAGGAGGCGAGCCGCAAGCTCCGCTACTCCGCGCAGACGACGATGCGGCTCGCCCAGCGCCTGTACGAGAACGGCTACATCACCTACATGCGCACCGACTCGACGACGCTGTCGGAGTCGGCGCTCACCGCCGCTCGCGACCAGGCCGCGTCGCTCTTCGGCGCCGACTACGTGCCCTCGGAGCCTCGGCGCTACGAGCGCAAGGTGAAGAACGCACAGGAGGCGCACGAGGCGATCCGCCCCTCCGGCGATCGCTTCCGCACGCCGCAGGAGGTGCGCTCCGAGCTCTCCCAGGACGAGCACGCGCTCTACGAGCTGATCTGGATGCGCACCATCGCGTCGCAGATGAAGGATGCGCAGGGCCAGACCGTCTCGCTGCGGATCGCGGGCGAGTCGAGCCCCACCGACGCCGAAGGCGTCGGGGTCTCTCCGCTGGGCGTCGGCGGCTCCGCGGCCGACGCTTCCAGGCTCAGCGAGGTTGTCGAGTTCGGCGCGTCGGGCACCGTGATCACGTTTCGCGGCTTCCTCGCCGCGTACGAGGAGGGGCGCGACGACGACCGCGCGGCTCCGGAGGGCGACGAGGAGCGGCGGCTGCCCAACCTCTCCGAGGGCGACACGGTCGAGCTGCGCTCGCTCGAGCCGCAGGGCCACGAGACGAGCCCGCCGGCCCGCTTCACCGAGGCGACGCTCGTGCGGACGCTCGAGGAGCTCGGCATCGGCCGGCCGTCGACCTATGCGTCGATCCTCGGCACGATCCTCGACCGCGGCTACGTCTTCAAGCGAGGCACCGCGCTCGTCCCCGCCTTCCTCGCCTTCTCCGTCGTGGCCCTGCTCGAGCAGCACTTCGGCCGGCTCGTCGACTACGACTTCACCGCCCGGATGGAGGACGACCTCGACCGGATCGCCGCCGGCGACGAGCGCCGCGTCGAGTGGCTCGGCCGCTTCTACTTCGGCGACGGCAACGGTGGCTTGCACGAGCTCGTCTCGGACCTGGGCGCGATCGACGCGCGCGAGATCAACTCGCTGGAGATAGGGGACGGGATCGTCCTGCGCGTCGGCCGCTACGGCCCGTACCTCGAGCGGGATGGGCAGCGGGCGAGCGTGCCCGAGGAGCTCGCGCCGGACGAGCTGACGCTCGAGAGGGCGGAGGAGCTCCTCTCGCAGCCGAGCGGCGACCGCGAGCTCGGCACCGACCCCGAGACCGGCCTCGAGATCGTCGCGCGCACCGGCCGCTACGGCCCGTACGTCACCGAGGTCCTGCCCGAGGGCTCGAAGGAGAAGCCGCGAACCGCCTCCCTCTTCAAGACGATGTCGCTCGACACCGTCACGATCGAGGACGCGCTGCGCCTGCTCAGCATCCCGCGCGTGGTCGGTGTCGCCGAGGACGGCGAGGAGGTCGTAGCGCGCAACGGCCGTTACGGGCCGTATGTCCAGAAGGGCAAGGAGTCGCGCTCGCTCGAGTCGGAGGAGCAGCTGTTCACGATCGACCTCGAGGGCGCGCTCGCCCTGCTCGCGCAGCCGCGGCAGCGGCGCGGCCAGCGGGCCGCACAGAAGCCGCTGCGGGAGCTCGGCACCGACCCGGTCGGCGGCAGCGAGATCGTCCTCAAGGAGGGACGCTTCGGCCCGTACGTCACCGACGGCGAGACGAACGCGAGCCTTCGCAAGGGCGACGACCCGGAGACGATCGAGCTCGACCGCGCCCTCGAGCTGCTCGCCGAGCGTCGCGCGAAAGGCCCGGCGAAGAAGCGAAGCACCCGCCGGCGCAAGACTTCCTGAGCGGTTCTCCGCAAACTTCGCCGACCGGTCCGCGTCCTATGCTCACGGACTCGAACGGAGCGCGGAATACACTTGCGCGGCGGCTCGTTCGAGGAACCGGTCAGGCGGGCGGCCGGTCGAGGGTGGTAACCGGAGGACTTCCCTCCTAAGGTACGAAGGCTTGCTGGGCAGCGACGAGCAGGACGAAAGGACGGAGAGGACCCTGACGCAGAACCAGCTGAACGAGTTGCTCGAGTCGGACCAGATCCGCGCCATGGTGGAGGGCGCCGAGGAGCGGGGCTTCATCGACCCGGCTCAGATCGAGGCCTTCGCGGCCGAGCTGGAGCTCAACGACCAGGAGGTCGAGGAGCTCACGCGCGAGCTCGAGCGAACCGGGCTCGAGATCGGCCAGAACGCCGCACAGGCGCCGGCGCCGCGCGCGGAGGCGCCGAAGGAGCCGCAGGAGACGCAGGCCGAGCCGCCAGCCGAGCCGGAGCCGGCGCCGACGGTCGCGATCTCCGGGTCCGCCGACAGCCTGCAACTGTTCCTCGCCGACGTCGGCCGGCACAAGCTGCTCACCGCGGCCGACGAGGTCATGCTCGCGAAGCGGATCGAGCGCGGCGACGTCACGGCGAAGCGGCGCATGATCGAGTCGAACCTCCGGCTCGTCGTCTCGATCGCCAAGGGCTACCGCGGCCTCGGCGTGCCGTTCCTCGACCTGATCCAGGAGGGCACGCTCGGGCTGAACCGCGCCGTCGAGAAGTTCGACTGGCGCCGTGGCTACAAGTTCTCGACCTACGCGACCTGGTGGATCCGCCAGTCGGTGCAGCGCGCGGTGGCGAACCACGCGCGCACGATCCGCGTCCCCGTCCACGTCGTCGAGCGCCAGCAGAAGCTCTCGCGTGCAGCGCGCCGGCTCGAGGTCGAGCTCGGCCGGGAGGCGACGAAGGAGGAGCTCGCCGAGGCCACGGGCCTGCCGATGCAGCACGTCGACGAGGCACTCGGTGCGGCGAACGCGTCCGTGTCGCTCAACCAGACGGTCGGCGCCGACGACGAGGGCGAGCTCGGCGACCTGTTCGCCGACCGCGAGGCCGTCGATCCGTTCGACGAGGCCGAGGAGTCGCTCCGCCGGCAGGGCGTACGGCGCGCGCTCGAGGCGCTGCCGGAGCGCGAGCGCCGGATCCTCGAGCTGCGGTTCGGCTTCGAGGGGGAGCCGTGGACGCTCGAGGCGATCGGGAACGAGCTCGATCTGACGCGCGAGCGAGTTCGGCAGCTCGAGGGCCAGGCCCTCTCCCGGCTCGGCGCGTTGCGCGACCTGATCTCGGTCGCGGCGGCCTAGCTCTCAGCCGACCACGGCTTCACGGAGGCGCAGGATCGCCTCCCGCCGCAGCGGCGCGACGCGCAGCTCCGGCGGCGGGCGGCGCAGGAACGAGTCCACGAGGAGGAGCTCGTCGAGGTCGAGCTCGCCGGGACGGCGCGCGGCCGCGAGGCCGGCCTCGACCTCGAGTGTGGAGCCGCCGCCGGGCGGCAGCGTCCGTTCGGCCGCCACCCGGCCGCCCGCGACGAAGAACGCGCGCACATAGCCCGGCTCGCCGGCGGGGACGAGGACGCAGCACTCGAGCAGCCGCACACGGTCGAGCCGCTGCAGCTCGCGACACACCCGCTCGAGCGCGGCCGCGCGGTCGCGTAGCCGGCCGGCGTCCTCGAACCTCCTCGCGTCGGCGAGCTCGCGCACACGGCGCCTCAGCCGGGGCAACGCCGTCTCGGGCCGGGCGAGCTCGTCCGGGAGCAGCGCCCGCGCGGCGAGCTGCGCAGTGCGGCGGGAGCGGAGCGGCCCGAGCGGCGAGGGCCGCGACGAGGCGACGACGGAATCCCCGCGCTGCCGCAGCCACACCTGCCGCTCGGGCCGCGAGACCCGCGCGTTGCCCGGCGGGCGAAGCTCCCGGATCAGGCGCAGCTCCTCCAGAGCCGCCTCGAGCTCGGAGCCGGCCACGCGCCACTCGATGCGCTCCGCCGCGGCGAGCGCCGCCTCGACGGCGGGCCGCTGCCGGTCGCTGCGGAAGTACGACCGCAGCCGCGACCTCAGGTCTCGCGCCCGCCCCACGTAGAGGACCTGGCCGTTGCGTCCGAGGAAGAGGTAGACGCCGGGCCGGCTGGGCGCCCCGAACGCGAGGTGCCGCTTGTCCAGCAGCCGGCGCGTCCGTGTCGCGCCGAGCGCCGAGAGATCCGCGACCGTGCGGGCGCCCCGCTCCTGCCCGAGCCCGATCAGCGCGAGCAGCACCTCGGCGGTGGCGCGAGCGTCCGGCAGCGCCCGGTGGCACGGCCGCTCGGCAGTGTCGAAGAACCAGGCGAGCTGCGCGAGCCCGAAGCCCTGGACGCGCCCGGCGAGGAGCCTGCGCGCCAGGCGCACCGTGTCGAGGACGGCCGAGCCGATCCGGGACCCGGTCAGCCGCTCGGTCTCGCGGTCGAGGAAGGCGAGGTCGAAGCGCGCGTTGTGCGCGACGAGTACTGCGTCGCCCGCGAAGGCGAGGAAGCTCCGCACTGCGTCCGCCGGGCCCGGCGCTCCCGCCAGCTGCTCGGTGCGCAGGCCGGTGAGGGCACTCGCGCCGGCGGCGATCGGCAGTCCCGGGTCGACGAGCGTCTGGAACTCCGCCTCCACCTCGAAGCCGCGCAGCCGCACCGCCCCGATCTCGCAGATCCCCGAGCTGCCCGGGCGGAGGCCGGTCGTCTCGAGGTCGACGACCACGTACGTCGCGTCCTCGAGCAGGAGCGTTGCCCCCGGCGGCTCGGCGAGCGCGACGGCATCGCCGCTCCAGGCCAGCCGCGCGTCGGTCTCCACGACGTCGGCCAGGAGGGAGCGCGCGAGAGCTACGGGCGCCTGGCGGAGGGCGAAGAGCCGACGCGCCGCCTCCTCCGCGAGCACGGGCCCGCGCTGCTCCTCGACGAGCTCCACCAGCCGGTCGGCCGCGTCTAGCCTGAGCTGCATGCCCGAGAGCCTAGGCGAACATACGTTCGCACGCCAGCTCGCAGCGCTGCGGGCCGAGCCCTCCGAGGATGCCGAGCAGGTCACGCAGGTCCTCGCCGGCGAGCCGCTGCGCGTGCTCGAGCGCCGCGGCGACTGGGCACGCGTCGAGACGGCCTACGCGTATCCGGGCTGGATCCGCAGCGGCGACCTCGGCGGCGAGCGTGACGAGGAGTGGCTGCGGCCGAGGGCGGCCGATCCGGTCGAGCACGCGCGCACGCTGGTCGGCACGCCCTACGAGTGGGGCGGGATGACCTCCGCAGGCATCGACTGCTCCGGCCTCGTCCACATGTCGTTCCGGGCGTGCGGTCGGCTCGTGCCCCGCGACGCGGACGAGCAGGAGGAGGCGGGAGAGCGGCTGTCCGAGGCCGACCTCCGCAGCGGCGACCTCGTCACGTACGGCCCGCCGGCGGCCGCCGACCACATCGCGTTCTGGGTCGGCGGTGGGCGCATCCTCCATGCGACCGGGCGCGAGGGTGTCGACTCGGTCGTCGAGGAGGAGGAGCCGGCGGACCTGCGCGCTCGCCGGCGCGCGCTCGTGCGGCTCGGCGCGGACGGCGCCCCGGCCGCCTCGCGCTAGATTTCGCCACTCGCGTGGAGCCGACCGCAAGCGTTCGCACGAGGGCCGCCGTGGTTGCGGCGCTGCTCCCGATCGTCGGCCTCGCAACTGCGTGCGGCGGCTCGGCGCACGACACCACGAGCACCGCGCAGCCGACGACCGCGCCCGCCACGACCCGGACCGCCACGACTGCGGCTGCCCCGGCTCCGCCGCACGAGTTCCCGGAGTTCCGGGTCGCCATGGACGAGAACACGGACTACCTCGACCCCGGCCTCTCGGACACGACGGAGGGGTGGGGGGTGATGTGGAACGTCTACCTGCCGCTGCTCGGCTACGAGCACGTCAGCGGACCGAGCGGCGCGAAGCTCGTCCCCTACCTGGCGACTTCGCTCCCGCACATCTCGCGCGACGGTCGGACGTACAGGCTGACGCTGCGCAAGGGGCTGCGCTACTCCGATAACACCCCGGTCAAGGCGAGCGACTTCAAGAAGACGATCGAGCGCGACTTCCTGCTCGACTCCGCGGGCGCGGGCTTCTTCCGCAACATCGTCGGAGCGAAGGAGTTCGCGAAGCGGCAGAAGGGCCGGATTCGCGGCATCGTCGTCGACGACCCCACGCGGACGATCATCATCCACCTCGCCAAGCCGCAGGGGGACTTCGAGAACGTGCTCGCGTCGGAGTTCGCGGCGCCGGTGCCGTCGGGCTCGCCGGCGGCGGACACCTCGCTGAACCCGCTGCCGTCGACCGGCCCGTACCGGATCACGAGCTACAAGCCGCGGTCGCAGATCGTCGTGGAGCGCAACCCGCATTTCCAGGCATGGCGGTTTCACGGGACCGTACCTGCCGGCAATCCGGATCGCGTGACCTGGGACATCGTGCCGAGCGCCGGCGTCGCGCTCCGCCGGGTCCTCAAGGGGCAGGACGACTGGATGGGCTACTACCAGATCCCGCGCAAGCGGCTGCCGGCGATCGCGGAGAAATACGGGAGTCGCCTGCAGCCCTTCACGCCGCCGAACCTCATGTACTTCTTCATGAACACGCGGGTGCCGCCCTTCGACAACGTCAAGGTGCGGCAGGCCGTCAACTACGCGATCTCGCGGCCATGGCTGAGGCACCTCGACGGCGGCCTCGCGCACACCACCGAGAACATCCTGCCGCCCGCGTATCCATCGTTCCGGCCACACGAGCTCTACCGCCACAACCTCCGGAAGGCGATCCGGCTCGTCCGCGAGGCGGGCTACGGCGGGAAGGGAACGAAGCGGAAGCGGGTCTTCGTCTGGAACCACGACGTCGCGGCCGACAAGCCGTTCACGGAGTACCTCGTCTCGGTGCTGAACCGGCTCGGCTTTCGGGCCACCGAGAAGATCGTGACGCCGAGCAGCTACTGGGCGACGATCGGCGACGCGAGGACGCGCGCACAGATCGGCTTCGCGGACTGGGTGCAGGACTACCCGCATCCGCTCGACTGGTTCGGCCTGCTCGACGGTCGGTCGATCACCCCGACGCACAACTCCAACTATTCGAACTTCGACGTCGCCTGGGCGAACCGCGACATCGCGGCGCTCTCCCGACCGTCGTCGCTCCCGCGGGCGGTCGACCAGGGCTGGGCGGACCTCGACCGGAAGGTGATGCGGCTGGCCCCGTGGGCGCCGTTCCTCAACCAGGAGCAGACCGACTTCTTCAGCGCACGTGTCGATCTTGGCTGCTACGTCAATAACGTCCTGTATGAGCTCGACTACTCGAGCATCTGCGTCAGCAAGAAATAGTGCGGATTGATAAGACTTCGCCGTGGGCCGTTCGGCCTACGAGCGGGGCTAGGCGGCCCAGCCAAGTCCGTGCTCGCTACCCAGGAGGTGTAAGAGAGTGAGAAGGAAGCGAGTCAGATCCGTCGCGGTCGCGACGGTCGTCGCGGCGGGGCTAGCGCTGGTGGTGGGCGCCTGCGGTGGCGGCGGTGGGGGGTCGAGCAGCACGACCTCGGCCGCCCCCTCGGGGAGCACCTTCCCCACGCTGAAGGTCGTCTGGGGAACCACGGATTACATGGACCCGGGCCTGTCCTACCGGCTCGAGTCGTGGCAGCTGTTCCAGGACACGTACCTGGGGCTCGTGGTCAAGGCGCGCAAGAGCTGCCAGACCGACGACTGCACCAAGATCGAGCCGGGTCTCGCGACCTCGATCGGCACGGTCTCGAACGGCGCCAAGACCTACGAGTTCACGCTGCGCAAGGGGCTCAAGTACTCGAACGGCGAGCCGGTCAAGGCGAGCGACTTCAAGAACACGATCATCCGCGACTTCAACCTGAACTCGCCGGGGATCGGGTTCTACTCGAACATCGTCGGCATCGACGCCTGCGAGGCGAACCCGACGAAGTGCAAGGACATCTCCGGAATCGTCACGGACGACAATGCGGGAACGATCAAGATCGACCTGAAGGCCCCGCAGTCGGACTTCCTCTACGTCCTCTCGATCCCGTTCTCGTCTCTCGTCCCGTCCTCGACTCCGAAGAAGGACACCGAGAATCCGCCGCCGGCTGCGAACGGCCCGTACTACATCGCGAGCTACTCGCCGAGCAAGTCGTTCGTGGTCAAGCGGAACCCGTACTGGAAGAAGGGCGAGATCTCCGCGATCCCGGACGGGAACCCGGACAAGATCGTGGCCCTGATGACGGACGACCTGGCGCAGGCGGCGCAGCTCGTCGCATCCGGGAAGTACATGTACGACGAGAACACGCTCCCGACGGACAGGCTCTCGTTCTACAAGAACAAGTACCCGAACCTGATCAAGTTCTTCACGACGCCGTCCACGTACTACTTCTTCATGAACCAGCGGACGCCGCCGTTCAACAGTCTGCAGGCGCGGCAGGCCGTGAACTACGCGATCGACCGCAACCAGCTCGTCAACCTGCGCGGCGGCCTCGGCGTCCCGACCTACAACTTCCTGCCGCCGAGCTATCCGCAGTACAAGAAGCTCACGCCGACCCCGTATCCGTACGACCTGGCGAAGGCGAAACAGCTCGTCCAGCAGTCCGGGACCGCGGGCATGAAGGTGACGGTCTACACGATCGGAGACGTCTCGATCGACAAGGCGACCGGTGAGTACCTGCAGGGCCAGCTGAAGAAGATCGGCTGGAACGCGCAGATCCGGGAGCTCGCCGGCGCGAACTACTTCACGATCATCGGCAACCAGTCGACGAAGGCCCAGATCGGCTTCACCGACTGGTTCGAGGACTATCCGTATCCGACGGACTGGTTCAACGTCCTGTTGAACGGTGACCGGATCACGCAGGTGCACAACAACAACTACGGAAACGTCGACGTGAAGTCGGCGAACACCGAGATGAATCGGCTCGCCCACCTGCCTCCTTCGCAGGCGCTCTCGTCGAGCACCAACGATGCGTGGGCCAAGCTCGACAACGACCTGATGGTGAAGAACGCGGCGGCCGCGCCGTATCTGAACGGCATCATCACGTCGTTCTTCTCGGATCAGATGAACGTCGCGTGCGACATCTTCACCGACAACCAGGACGACCCCGCGCAGTTCTGCATGAAGTAGAAGGTTGACGTCGGCGCGGCGGTGCTTCGACGCCGCCGCGCCGGCTCGGCCCACCCGTTCACCGTGGCTACCACCGGCCAAGAGGAGTTCACCCTCGATACCGCTTCAGAGCTGGCGGCGGAAGAAGGGGGGACCAGGATCGAGGGCCGGAGCCCGTGGGCGCTCGCGGCACGCCGGCTCCGGCGCAACCACGTGGCGCTCGTCTTCCTGGGCATCTTCCTCCTCGTCCTCGTCGCCTGCCTGCTCGCTCCGGTCTACGCCGGCCACGTCTCTCACCTGGCCAAGAACGACACGAACCCGGGCGGGGTGATCACCGTGAACGGGCAGCAGGTCAATGTCATCTCGCAGGGCCACACGACGATCGGGAAGGACGGGACCGTCCACGTCTTCCCAGGAGGCGTCCCGATCGGGCCGCAATGGGGCGCCGCCGGTGGGAGCTACGTCCTCGGCGCAGACGATCTAGGGCGCGACACCGCCACGCGCCTGCTGTACGGCGGCCGCAACTCGCTGTTCATCGGCGGTTTCTCGGCCCTGATCTGCACGTTCTTCTCGGTGGTCTTCGCCCTGCTCGCCGGCTACTTCCGGGGTGTCCCCGACTGGATCATCTCGCGTTTCTTCGACCTGATCTGGGCCTTCCCGGTCGTGCTGCTCGGGATCGCGCTCGGCACGGCGCTCAGCATCAACGGCTTCAACCACTGGTTCATCCACGTCTCGGGGCAGAGCCTCTGGATCCCGACCGCCGTCATCTCCTTCGTCTTCATCCCGTACATCGGGCGACCGCTGCGCGGACAGGTGCTCGCCCTGCGCGAGCGGGAGTTCATCGAGGCCGCAACGTCGCAGGGCGCCGGCCCGCTGCGGATCATGTTCACCGAGCTGCTGCCGAACATCGCGTCCTCGGTGCTCGTGCTGTTCACGCTGATCGTGGCCAACACGATCCTCACCGAGGCCGCGCTCTCATTCCTCGGGGCCGGTGTGCAGCCGCCGAATCCGTCGTGGGGGACGATGATCGCCGATGGTCAGAACAAGCTCGCCAACGACCCGTGGCTGAGCCTCTTCCCCGGAATCATGCTCGCGATCACCGTCCTGTCCCTCAACATCTTCGGCGACGGACTCCGGGACGCGCTCGACCCGCGCGCGAAGGTGAGGATCGAGCACTAGATGGTCGCATTCATCATCCGGCGGATCTTCGGGATGGTCCTCGTCCTGCTCTGCGTCACCTTCATCGTCTACCTGATCTTCATCAAGATCCCCGGCGGCGACCCGGCGCAGCGGATCGCGGGGAAGGTCGCGACGACGGGCAACATCATCGCGATCCGCCACAAGCTCGGGCTCGACCACAACTTCGTCATTCAGTGGTTCGACATGCTGAAGTCGCTGTTCTCCGGGCAGCTCGTCTCGTACTACGACGGCACGAACGTCGCGCAGCAGATCTGGGAAGGGATGCCGGCGACGTTCTCGCTCTGCATCGGCGCGGGCATCATCTGGCTCGGCTTCGGAGTTCTCATCGGCACGATCTCGGCCGTCTACGCAGGCCGCTTCTCCGACCGGATGATCACCGGCCTCGCTCTCGTCGGGATCTCGCTCCCGGTCGCCTGGCTCGGCCTGATCCTGCGCTACCTCTTCGCCGAGGACGGTCTCGGCTCGTGGTTCCCCGACGGCGGTTACGTCCCCTTGACCCAGGACCCGGTGCAATGGGCCTACTCGCTCATCCTGCCCTGGCTGACGCTCTCCGTCCTCTTCATCGGGTTCTACGGGAGAGTGCTCCGCTCGAACATCCTCGACACGATCAACGAGGACTTCGTGCGGACGGCGAAGGCGAAGGGGCTCTCGTCCCGACGCATCATGGTCAAACACGTTCTGCGCGCCTCGCTGATCCCGATCGTGACCCTGTTCGGGCTCGATTTCGCGGCCGTACTCGGCGGCGGGGCGATCATCACGGAGACCGTCTACACGCTGCACGGCGTCGGCTACTACGCGGCCCAGGCGATCGGCAACCTCGACCTGCCGCCGCTGATGGGCGTCACCCTGTACGGCGCGACGTTCATCGTCGTCTTCTCGACGCTGATCGACATCGCCTACGCGTACCTCGATCCGAGAATCCGGCTTTCCTGATGGCCGATCCGCTGCTCGAAGTCGACGATCTCCGGGTCCGGTTCGCGACCGAGGACGGGGTCGTACAGGCGGTCGACGGAATCTCGTTCAAGCTCGAGCGCGGCAAGGTGCTCGGGATCGTCGGCGAGTCCGGCTCCGGCAAGAGCGTGACCGCGATGACGCTGATGGGGCTGACGCGCGGCGTCAACGCGCGCTTCGAGGGCAAGGTGATGTACCAGGGGACGAACCTGCTCGGCGTCTCGGACCGCGACATGCAGAACTACCGAGGCAACGAGCTCGGGATGATCTTCCAGGACCCCATGACCTCGCTCAACCCCGTCTACCGCATCGGAGAGCAGATCGGCGAGGCGATCCAGGCGCACGAGAACGTGGACAAGCGAGGCGCGCGGGCGCGGACGATCGAGCTGCTGCGCCAGGTCGGGATCCCGAACCCGGAGTCACGCGTCGATGACTTCCCGCACCAGTTCTCCGGCGGGATGCGGCAGCGCGCGATGATCGCGATGGCGCTGTCGTGCAACCCGTCGGTCCTGATCGCCGACGAGCCGACGACTGCCCTCGACGTGACGATCCAGGCGCAGATCGTCGAGCTGATCGGCCGGCTCAAGGACGACTTCGACTCCGCCGTGATCTTCATCACCCACGACCTGGGTGTGATCGCCGAGATCGCCGACGAGATCATCGTCATGTACGCGGGACGCGTCGTCGAGCGCGGCACGAAGCGGGACCTCTTCTACGACCCGCAGATGCCGTACACGTGGGGTCTGCTCGGGTCGATCCCGCGCCTCGACCGGCCGCGGCCGGAGCGCCTGCACACGATCGAGGGGTCGCCGCCTTCGCTCATCAACCTGCCCGAAGGCTGCAAGTTCCGGCCGCGCTGTCCGCACGCGTTCGAACGCTGCATGGAGGAGCCGGCGCTCGAGAATCGCGTCGAGACTCCCGGCCACCTCGATCGCTGCTGGCTCGACGTGGACTTCAAGCGCGCCCACCGCGACGAGACGATCGCCGGTGGGTCGGCGGAGGCTGCGTGACGGTCCTCGAGCAGACGAGCGAGTCGGGCGAGGCGCCTCTCCTCGAGGTCAGGCACGTCAAGAAGTATTTCCCGATCAGGAAAGGCGTCCTGCAGCGCGAGGTCGCGGCCGTGCACGCCGTGGACGACGTGACTTTCGCGGTGCGGAAGGGCGAGACGCTGGGGCTCGTCGGCGAGTCGGGCTGCGGCAAGTCGACGCTCGGCCGCACGATCGTGCGCCTGCTCGAGCCGACGGACGGCGAGATCGTCTTCGAAGGGACGCCGATCGGGCATCTCGGCGCCCGGCGCCTGCGGCCGCTCAGGAGCAAGATGCAGATGGTCTTCCAGGATCCGTACGCGTCGCTGAACCCGCGCAAGCGCGTGGGCACGATCGTGTCCGACCCGATGCGGATCCACGACCTGGGCTCGCGGGCGGACCAGAAACGGCGCGTCGGCGAGATTCTCGAGACCGTCGGTCTCTCTCCCGAGCACTACAACCGCTTCCCGCACGAGTTCTCCGGCGGCCAGCGGCAGCGGATCGGGATCGCGCGCGCGCTCGCGCTGCGGCCGAAGCTGATCGTCGCCGACGAGCCGGTCTCGGCTCTCGACGTCTCGATCCAGTCGCAGATGCTGAACCTGCTCGAGGACCTGCAGAACGACTTCGAGCTGACATACGTCTTCATCGCGCACGACCTCGGAGTCGTCCGGCACGTGAGCGACCGGATCGCCGTGATGTACCTGGGCAAGATCGTGGAGCTCTCGCCGGCGGAGGAGCTCTACACGCGGCCGATCATGCCGTACACGGAGGCGCTGCTCTCCGCGGTTCCCGTTCCCGATCCGGATCTGGCCGAGAAGCGGGAGCGGATCGTGCTCGAGGGCGATGTCCCGAGCCCGATCAATCCGCCGACCGGCTGCCGCTTCCATCCGCGCTGTCGCTACTCCACCGATGTGTGCAAGCAGATCGAACCGCCGCTCGTCGACTACGGCAACGGCCACCTGGCAGCGTGCCACCACCCCCTCAACGTCGACGAGGCGACGCTGCAGCGCGTAGGGGTGGCCGAGCACCATACTCCGGCGGAGGCCGACGAGACCGCGCTGCCGCAGGACACGTCAGGCCGCACGGATCCGACGATCACCCCCACGCCGGACACCCATTCGGGGTAGGGCCAGCCGCTAAAGCGGCCCGTACGCAGCGCCGATACTCGGTGCGTGGACGCTGCGGAGCGCAAAGAGATCCTGAGCCGCTACCTGACGCATTCGCGCCGCTTCGAAGAGGTCGCGGCGCGGCGTCGTGGTACCGGCGGGGCCGACGTGATCCCGCTCCAGAACCCGCTTCGCGAGCTCGAGCAGGAGCCGACGACGCGGGAGGTCGAGGTGCTGCAGCTCATCTCCGACGGGCTCGTGAACCGCGAAATCGGCCAGAAGCTGTTCCTGTCGGAGGAAACGGTGAAATCGCACGTCCGGCACCTGCTCGCAAAGCTTCAGGCGCGCTCCAGGGCGCATGCCGTGGCCGTCGGCTTCCGCCGCGGCATCATCGGCTAACTATCCACACCTCTGAACGTCAGGTTGTGGAACAAGGAAAAACGAAGCGCCGGGTGAAGATCACCCGGCGCCCGTGAATCCGTCTGCCCGTCTACCAGCTCCTACTCGGATCCCCCGCGCGGGGGATGAGCGGGAACTGTGGATAACGGACTATCCGACGGCTCTACCAGAAGCGGATCTCGCCGACCGCGGTTGCGCGGAGCGCGAGACGAATAAGGGAACTGCGCATTGAGTGCTCCGATCGATCGGGAACTGACGGCGAAGTCAGCCTATACCCCTTTTGGGGGATACGCAAGGCTGGACCGGCTGGTCGAACGTCTGGGTAGCGCCGATCGCCGTTCTGTCGTCTGGGCCTGCGTGCTGTGGGCGGTGTCCTTCGCGGCCGTTTCCGCACTCTGGCTCCACGGCTATCGGCTCCCATCGATTTGGGCCGGCCTGGTTCTTGCGGCGGTCGCTGCGCTGGGTGAGCGACAGAGCGTGGCGGTCACTGAGCGGACGTACCAGTCGGTCTCGTTTCTCCCGCTCGTCTTCGCGGCTACCGTGTTCGGTCCCCTCGGGGGCTTTGCCGTCGGCGCCTTCTCGACCGCGCTTGATCTCCGCGAGTCGCCGCTCAGATGGAGCGTTTACACGCCGATCCGGGCGCTCACCGCGGCCACCGCCGGCCTCGCGGCTTGGACGCTCGTCCCCGACCCAGGAGGCTTCGCCGAGTGCCTCCTCGCCAGTCTTGTGGCATCTGTCGCTGACCTAACCGCGGAGGCAGCCCTGGTCGGAATGACCGCTTGGGTGCGGCGAGGCAATGTTGCGGAGGTGCTTCGCTCCCTGAGTTCGACCTCATTGCTCACGGTCCCGTTCTACGTTCCGATCCTCGCGGTCTTCGTCTACGGGTACCACCGCTATTCACTCCCGCTCGTCCTCGTCTTCTTCGTCCCCGCCTTGGCGGCACAGCGCCTTCTTCTCCTCTACCAGCAGGAGAAGGTTGTGAGCCGAGATCTGGCGGCTGCTAACGAGCGGCTGCAGCGAGCGAGCCTGTCCTTTGCGACTGCCCTTGTCGCGACGCTTGACGCCCGCGATCAGTACACAGCGGGTCACTCTGCCGCGGTGGCGATCTATGCCAGAGATATCGCGGAGCGCATGGGATTGTCGGAAGCACAGCAGGAGCTCGTCCATCTGTGCGGCCTCGTCCACGACATTGGCAAGATCGGTCTCCCCGCTGGCCTCCTCGAGAAGCCGGGGCCACTGACCCTCGAGGAGCGTCGTCAGATGGAGCAGCATTCCGAGATCGGCGAGAGGATCCTGCGCAACGTCGACGACTACTCGGAGATCGCCGACATCGTCCGTTCGCACCACGAGCGGATCGACGGAATGGGGTATCCCGACGGGCTTCACGGTCGCGACATTCCGCTTCTTGCACGGATCATCGGCGTCGCTGACGCCTATGACGCGATGACGTCGGACCGGCCCTACCGCGAAGCGCTGCCGAGTCGTGTTGCTCGCATGCGCCTCGCACAGGCCGTGGAGACGCAGTTCGACACGACCGTCGTCGCGGCGTTCGAGGCAATCCTCGCAGCTGCCGACGACAACTATCGCTCGGGGAGAGGCTCCTCGTTTATGCGGGAGCGCTTGCAGTTTGAAGACCCAGCGGAAGACGTCGCGGTCGCGCTAGACGTCGTCACGTAAAGCACGGGCCGCTTCGAGGCGAGAGCGAACGCCGAGCTTGTCGTAAATGTGCTTGACGTGAACTTTCGTCGTCGAGAGGCTGATGTACAGGAGCTTCGCGATCTCTTCGTTCGTCAGGCCCTGCGCCAAGAGCTCATGGACCTCCGCCTCGCGCGGGGTGAGCTGTTGCTTTTGCCTCGCAGGTCGCGGGATCTCAAGGCCGAGGGAACGGGCAAGCGACGCGTCCCTAGAACCTGCGAGCTGGTTCTTCAACCAGGTTCTTGTTTCATCCCGCTCCGCGGCACGGCGGGCGAGTGCTGGTTCGGCGCGAACGGCAATGAGAACGGGATCTATGGCCTCGGTCCCGATCGCCGCGTCGAGACACCCGTCTGCCAGTTTCACGTCGCCATGTCGAATCGAAGTCACGGCTCTTGCAAGGAGGAATAGCGCCGCGCCTTCAATGCTTTTGTCGACTTCACCTGGCAAGTCCGACGAAGGCGCAAGGTCTTCTGGCTCGCTAACGATGGCGGAGAGAAGAGCCTGCCATCCGGCAAATGCGGCGCGTGCCGTGTGGCTGCTGTGCGCGTCAGGGCCAAGCGACAAGGCATCGAGAGCACGCTGAACATTGCCGAGGCTCGTGTACAGCCGCGCGCGCTGGATGCGGAGATTTCCGTGGAAGTAAGCGGCGTGATCGTCCTGGGTTTGCCGCTCCAACATCGCTAGGGCTCGATCGGCGAGGGCGAATCTGCGCAGGCCGATATACGCGCCTGCCTTGTTCATTTCTGCATACCGAAGCGGAAAGTCGATCCCTCCGGACTCAGCGACCGCGGCGAGGCGTTCGGCGTTTAATAGGGCATCTTGGTAGCGGCCAGCAAGCGTGAGCAAGAAGCTATAGCCGCTTAGTAGAGCGGTGTGGGCGATCGAATCTTCACTGTCCTTCGCCATAGCTAGTGCGCCTCGAGCGACATCTAGCGCAGAGCCGAGGCCGCCATGCATCTCTGCGAGGTAGAGATCAGCACACGCCGAGAGCAGACTCCGTTTCACTCCCGGCCGCGCAGCAGCCTGGAAATCCTTCAAGCGCTGCTCGAGGTCCGTGGTTACAAGCTCGCGCCCCACGATGAATCTCAGCCAAAGAGCGTCCTCGCGAGCCCCATCACCCAACGCTAGCGCCGCGGCCGACTCCGCATGGCTGGTGGCGAGTTGCGCACGATCGTTGAGGTGGGCTGCGCGGGCCGACACAAGGTGAGCTCGTGCGGCGAGGTCGCCCTCCAGCGACCGAGTGGCCATCGACGCAACCGCTAACGCATGGTCAAACTCGCCCTTCCGTAGCAGCGCTTCGCTCTCGGCGTAGTCGATCAGGCCTCCTTCTGCTCCCGCTGTGCGGGCGGCTGCCACCCACCGTTGCAGGCTGCTCGTTCGGCCGGCGGCGAGGAGGTCGTCCAGTGCCGCAGCGATGGCCTCGGTGACGAACGGCGCGTCGAGCGCGGCTTCCGCGACGCATAGCGCCTCGTCCCAGCGACTCGCCTCGCACAGCCGGCGCCAGTGGGCCAGCAGAGCCGCCCGCAGCTCCCCGTCCGCCTCGTCGAAGCGGCGGAGCAACAGCTCCCGAAGCAGCGGATGCAGCGAGAGCAACTTGCGCTCGGTCACGGCCAGGAGCCCCCGCGCCACGGCTTCCTCGAGCACGTCGTCCGCCTCCGCGCCGAGGACGCAGCGCGCGACCTCCACGTCCGGAACCGACGCCACGGCCAGCAGCATCAGCGCGGTCTGCGTCTCCGGTTCCGCCGCGTCGAGGAGCTCGCTCGCCAGGAAGTCGTAGAGGGTGTGGGTGAGCAGGCGGCTCGACGTGAAGTCGACGTCGCCGCTCATCGCGGCCAGCCCGAGGACGGCCGGCCAGCCTCCGGCAGCGCGCATCAGCCGCGCCCTGCCGGCGACGGCCCCGAGCGCGGCGAGAACCTCGGTCGCCTCCTCGTCGGTCATCGTGAGCTCGTCGACGCCGATCTCGAGGCCCTCGCCGTAGACCTCCAGGCGCGGCGTGAACCATTCGGGCCGCGTCCTCGTCGTGATCAGGAACCGGATGTCGAGTCCCCCGACGAGCATCGACAGGAGCTCCTCCGCTTCGTCCGTGCCCGCTGCCTCCCACTCGTCGACGACGAGCAGGACGTCCTGGGTCAGCGACTCGAAGGTCCGCAGGATCGCTCGGCCGAGGGGCGTAGGGCTCGCGTTGACCGACGCGATCGAGGCGACCTTCTGCGGCTCGCGCGGCACCTCGGGCGCGATCGAGGCGAGCAGCTCGTCGAGCTGCACCGCCAGCAGGGCGATGTCTCCCGAGGCGCGCGTCGTCCTGTACCACGCGACCGGTCCGGCCTGCCGCTGCGACCACTGGCGCGCGAGCGTCGTCTTCCCGTATCCGGCCGGTGCGGCGAAGACCGAGACGCGCGATCCGCCTCCTTCTTCGAGACGCGCGATCAGCCGTGGGCGCTCGATGATGTGGTCGAGGGCGGGCGAGGCCGCCGCTGTGATCGTCTCCACCATTCCCCTGCCGGAACGGATCGCGTCCGGGATCCGAGAACCCTACTCCTCTCTCCGTCGCTCGTCACGTCTGCTGCAAGCGGGGGGCCCGCGCTCGGTGTAGGGCCCGAGCGCGGGTCGCCGTCAGCCCCCGGCGCCGGCCAGTGCCGGCGCAAGCTCACGGGCGAGAGGGTCCTCGCCGGTGAGCGCCTTGAACGCGGCAGGGATCTGCCGCCGCCTCGGCACGCCGAGCTTCTGGCGCAGGACGTCGCAGTGCGCCTTCGCCGTTCTCGGCGAGATGCCGAGCCGCTCTCCGACCTCGTCGTTCGAGCACCCGCGCGCGATCAGCGCGACGATCTGGAGCTGGCGCTCGGTCAGGTCGGGCTTTGCCTCGTCGTTCGCTCTCATGGCCCGGCACGCTAAGGCCGAGCCGGAGCAGCAGCTATCGGCCGACGGGAGTATTCGGCCGGGCGACGTGTGAGCCGCCGACGAAGCTCGCCTCGTGACCGCGCGCGTTCGCCTCGGTGAGCTCGTCCTGGGTCAGCGCGCCGATCCGTAGCAGCAGGTCGAACTCGTCCCGGAGGTGCGTCCGCATCATCTCCGGGCCGTCGGTCGCGATCGTGAACTGCACGCCGTTCTCGACGAATGTGCGGAACACGTCGCGCACCGCATCGTCGTCGGCCAGTGCCTTCGTGAGCAGGTTCGAGGTCGGACAGATCTCGAGGACGACCTCCTGGTCGCGCAGCTCTCGCATCAGCTCGGCGTCACCGGCGGCGAGGATGCCGTGCCCGATCCGGTCGGGACGGAGAAGCTCGAGCACCTCGCCGATCTCGGCCCGGCCCATCTCACCGCCCTCCTCGCCGACGTGGATCGTCACCCCGAGGCCGGCAGCGCGGGCCTCCTCGACCATGGGCTGCATCTGGGAGTAGTCGTAGCGCTCGTGGCCGGGCCGGGGGCCTGCGATGTCGATTCCCACGACACCGCGCGGCGCCCAGCGGATCGCCTTCTCGACGATGATCTCGTTCTGCTGCGGCGTGAACGTGCGGTCCATCATGAGGATCAGGCCGGCACGCACCTGCCGGTACTCCAGGTTCGCCAGGTCGAGCCCGCGGATGGCCGCGAGGATGATGTGGTCGAGGTCGCGCTCGCCGCCGCGGTTTCTCTTCATCGGGTTGAACCGGAGCTCCAGGGTCGTGATCCCCTGCGACCGGTAGGCGCCGCCGATCGCGCCGTGCACCGAGACCTCGACGGCGGCCGGGCTCGACTGGATCAGCTCCGTCCAGTGGTAGATCGCGTCGAGCGCGTCCAGATCGGGCACGCCGCGCGGGTCGGACACGGTGACGAGGCGGTCGAAGTCCCAGAAGTCCTTGACCGGAAGGGCGATCCCCTGCCGGTGGGCGAGCGACCAGAGCATGTCGGAGGACACCGAGCCGCCGAGGTGGGTGTGCAGCTCGGCCAGGCCCTCCATCGGCACAGTCTAGTTCCAGCCGACGACCGCCCACTTGCGGCGGACGAAGCGCGGTCCGAGGAGCGCGAGCCGGGCCAGGAGCAGGACGTCGAGCGCGGCCCAGACGCCGACCACACCCCACCCGAGCTCCAGGGCAAGCGTTGCCAGGACGATGAAGACGGCGCTCGCGGCGACCATCGACCACATCAGGAAACGGGTGTCGCCGGCGCCGATAAGGATCCCGTCGAGGGCGAAGACGGCACCGCCGAGCGGTTGCATCGCGGCGAGGAAGGGCCAGAGCAGCGCAGCCTGGTCGAGGACGTGCCGGTCGCTCGTGAACGCCTGGGGCAGGGCCTGCGACAGCGGCGCCAGCACGAGGGCGAAGACGAACCCGAGAACGACCGACCACGCGATCATGCGCACGGCCGCCGCGTAGGCGCCGTCCGCGTCGCCGGCTCCGAGCATCCGGCCGACGATCACCTGGCCGGCGATCGCCACGGCGTCCAACACGAGCGCGAGGAAGAGGAAGAACTGGTACCCGATCTGGTGCGCGCCGATCTGCGCGTCGCCCATCCGTGCGAGGACCGAGGCGGCGAAGAGAAAGGACGCGTAGAGCGCGACGGTGCGGACGAAGATCTGCCTGCCGATCCGGAAGAGCGGCTTCATCTGCAACCAGCTCGGCCGTCTGGAAGGCGCGTGCGGTCGGAGAAGCTCGAGGACGAACGCCGCCCCCATCCCGAGCTGGGCGACCGCCGTTCCCGCCGCCGACCCCGCGACCCCCCAGTGGAAGACGTAGACGAAGAGCAGCTCGAGCGCGAGGTTCGCGAGGTTCGCGGCAACGACGATCTCGAGCGGCCGGCGCAGGTTGGAGACGCCACGGAGATAGCCCTGTCCCGCGAGCGCCACGAGTGCTGCGGGGAGGCCCACGGCGGCGACCCGGAAGTAGAGGACGGCCAGGTCGCCCGAGTGGCCGTGGCCGCCCAACCCGCTGAGGAGCGGCTCGGCGACGATCTCGCAGACGGCGAGGAGGAGGACGCCGATCCCGAGGGAAGCCCAGAGCGCCTGCGCCGCGAGGCGGGCGGCTTCGTCCGACCGGCCTGCACCCGATGCCCGGGCCACCACTGCAGTCGTTCCGTAGGTGAGAAAGTTGAAGATGGTGAAGGCGCCGGCGAGAACCGTCCCTGCCAGCCCGAGCGCCGCGATCTGCGGGCGGCCGAGATGACCGACGATCGCGGTGTCCGCGAGCACGTACAGCGGCTCGGCCGCGAGCGCGCCGAGCGCGGGCAGCGCGAGCCGGACGATCTCACGGTCGTGCCGGGAGCGAAGGCGCACGGGGCCGCCGACGATAATGGCGCGATGCCGCCCTCGAACGAATCGTCGGAGTCGAACCGGCTCGTGCGGCTGCCGTTCAGCCGTGTCGTGCGGGTGTTCCTCGGCCTCGTCGTGCTCGCCGCGCTCGCCGGAATCTTCTGGTGGAGGCGCGGCAGCCTGGCGTCGATCGGCAGCGCCTTCAAGGCCGTGGAGTGGGAGTGGGTCGTCGTCGCGATCGCGCTCAACCTCCTCTCCGTGATCGCCCGCGCACTCGCCTGGACGACCGTCATCCGCTCGGCCATGCGGCCGCCTCATCCGCGGGTGACCCTCGTCTTCTCGGCCTTCTCGGTGGGTCTGTTCGCCAACGCTGTGCTGCCGGGCCGGATCGGAGAGCTCGCGCGCGTCGGCGTTCTGACGCGGAAGATGCCGGAGCGGAAGGGAGCGTGGGCGACACTCGTCGGGACGGTGTTCGCGCACCGCGTCTTCGACATCGTCCCCGTGCTCCTGCTGATCCTGTACGTCGTCGTCACGGCCAGCATCCCGACCTCCGCTCGGGCGACGCTGGTCGCGGTGATCGTCCTCGGGGTCGGTCTGTACGTCTTCGCGTTCGCCACCGCGCGCCGGCCGAGAGGGATCGCGCTCGAAGGGCTCGGCCAGGTTCGCCGCCTGGTCGCGATGGGCCGCGCCGGGCTCGGCGTGATGCGTTCTCCGGTGGGGACCGCCGGCGCGATCTTCTTCCAGATCTGTGGCTGGACGTGCCAGCTCTTCGCCGTCTACACGGCGATGCGCGCGTTCGACATCCACGCGCCGCTGCCCGCGGCCGGTGTTGTCCTGCTGGTGATGAACGTTGTCACGATCCTTCCGTTCTGGCCCGGCAACGTCGGCCTCGTCCAGGTCGCCATCGCGTCGGCCCTCGTCGGGTACGGCGTGCCCTACAGCGTCGGCGTCGCGTACGGATTCGGGCTCCAGGCGATCGAGGCGTCGGTCGGCATCGGCGTCGGGCTCCTCTTCCTGGCCCGCGAGGGGCTCTCGTTCGCGATGCTGCGCGTGATGCCCACGGCGAACCAGGCCGAGCTGCCGTCGGAGGAGGCGGACGC
>DASTZY010000150.1:0-11438 GCA_035764085.1 Gaiellaceae bacterium | reverse complement strand
GAGGAGAAGGCTCGGCCGCTGCGCGTTCGACGCGTGGTCTCCCTCGACGACCCGAACGCGGACCTGCGACGCAGGAAGCCTCGGCTTCACCAGCGGACGCGGCTGAGGACGACGACCTTCGCGACAGACGACGCGCTACGTGACTTCCTCGCCGAGCGGTCGTCGCTCGACTTCGCGGAGCTCGTTCGCCCCACTCCTGCCGGGCGCCTCACGGCCGCCGAGCGTGAGCGTCGCGAGGAGATCGCGCGCCTCGTCAAGCTCGCCCGCGCTGAGGGCGCAGGCTTCGAGCCGCTCTCACGCGTCCTTCAACGTCCGCTCTCGCGCGTTCACGCGCTCGCCCGACACGCGCAGCCTAAGCCGCGCGCCGAGAACTCGTCCCAGCGCGTCCCGTGAAGACGGGAGCTTCGCGAGGCGGCGAGAGCCTCTCCACAGTCCCATTCACATGCGTCTTTTGTGCCCGCGCGTAGTGACGTGGTAGCGGCGCACGGCGGAAGGGTAGCCGGGCCCGGCGGCGCTCTCAGGCGGCCTGGATGGGCGAGTCGGCGGCCCGATCGCGGCGGTCGTCCGCGGGAGGGTGACTCGCTCCCGAGTGGTTCTTCGCGACGTCGACGGCGCGGCTCTCCCGGATCACCGTGACCTTCACCTGCCCCGGATACTCGAGCCGGTCCTCGATCTCGCGTGCGATCTCGTGGGCCAAGAGCGCGGCCTCGTCGTCGTCGACGGCGCCCGGGCTGACGATCACTCTGATCTCGCGGCCCGCCTGCAGAGCGTAGACCTTCTCGACCCCGGGCTTCGAGGCGGCGAGCTCCTCCAGGCCCTCGAGACGCTTGATGTACTGCTCGAGACTCTCGCCGCGCGCGCCCGGGCGGCTGGCCGACACGGCATCCGCGGCGATCAGGAGCACGGCCTCGACCGTCTGCGGCTGCACCTCGTAGTGGTGCGCCTCGATGGCGTGGACGACGCCCTGTGACTCGCCGTAGCGCCGGGCGAGCTGCGCGGAGATGAGCGCGTGCGAGCCCTCGACCTCGTGGGTCATCGCCTTGCCGATGTCGTGGAGCATCGCGGCGCGCCTCGCAGTCTGGACGCTCGCCTCGAGCTCCGTCGCCATGATCCCCGCGAGGTGCACGACCTCGAGCGTGTGCTTGAGCACGTTCTGGCCGTAGCTCGTCCGGAAGCGGAGCCGGCCGAGGATCTGGACGAGCTCGTCGTTGAATGGGCCGCAATTCGCCTCGAACACGGCCTGCTCCCCGGCCTGGCGGACGACCTCCTCCACCTCGGCCTTGGACTCGTAGTAGGTCTCCTCGATGCGCGCCGGGTGGATCCGGCCGTCCTCGAGCAGCTTCGTCACCGTCAGCCGGGCGATCTCGCGGCGCAGGCCGTCGAAGGACGAGAGCACGACCGCGTGCGGGGTGTCGTCGATGATGAAGTCGACGCCGGTGAGGTGCTCGAGCGCCCGGATGTTGCGCCCCTCCCGGCCGATGATCCGGCCCTTCATGTCGTCGGACGGGAGCTCGACGACGGTGACCGTGGTGTCGGCCGTGTGGCTCGCCGCGACCCGCTGCAGCGCGTCGGCGACGAGGTTGCGGGCGCGGCGCTTCGACTCGGCGCGCGCCTCGTCCTCGAGCGTGCGCACCCGGCGCGCCAGCTCGTGCCGTGCCTGCTCCTCCCCGCGCTCGAGCAGCAGCGACCGCGCCTCGGCCTGGGTCAGCCCGGCCACGTGCTCGAGCGCGGCGAGCTGCGCGGCCTTCGTCCCCTTGAGCTCCTCCTGCAATGCGCGGACGTGCTCCTCGCGGTCGGCGAGCCCCTGTTGGCGCCGCGAGAGCTCATCGAGCTTCTGCTCGATCTCGAGCTCCTTCGCGAGGACCCGTTCCTCGATCTTCATCACCTGCGCGCGCCGGTCGGCGAGCTCCGCATCGATCTCGCTTCGCAGGCGAACGGCCTGTTCGCGCGCCTCGACCTGGGCCTCGCGCCGCACCGCGTCGCCTTCGCGCCGTGCGTCCTCGAGCAGCTGGTCGCGGATGCGGCGGGCCTTCGACACCCCCGTCGTGCCGAAGACGGACACGGCCAGTAGGGCAAGGGCGACGCCTCCGGCGATCCCGATGGCAATTCCGATCCCGATCAAGAGCAGGCTCCTCGGTCGGTGATCCAGCCGCCGTTGGGGCGGCACATCCATCGGGCGCCGGGCCTGACCGGCAGCTATCCGAGAAGCCTTCTCCGGCAGGCAGGCCCGCCGGAAGTCGTCGCGCTATCTCGAGCGCAACCTCCGAGTCGTCGGACGTGAGTGGTCGGTCATCGGATGTGGTTTCGGAAAAGCTGCTTTTGCAGGCAAAACGTCAAATGGAATGCTCAGGGATCGTACCGCTTCTCACGCCTCGTGCGCAAACGCGGAGGCGAGCTCGTCGAGCGTGTCGCGGGAGAAGCCCCGGCCGGCGAGACGCCGCAGAAGCGCCGGAGTGAGGCTTTTGCTCTCCAGCAGCCGGCGCGTGCGATCGAGCTCGGGCTCGAGGCCGGCGACCGCGTGGGCGGCCGCCTCGACCGGGATCAGGCGCCGCCTGAGATCGGCGCGGATTGCAGCGTCGCCGTAGCCGCGCCGCGCGAGCAGCTCTGCGCGGCCTTGCGCGAGCCGGGCGTCGTCGAGGAGTCCGGCGCGATCGAGCGCCGCCAGGGCGTCCTCGCGGGCAGCGGTGGAATGGCCGGCGCGCGTCAGCCGCTCCTCGAGGGCCTGCTGGGACTGATCGCTCGCCGCAAGAGATCTGGTCGCCGCGGCGAGCGCCTTCGCTCTTCGCACCTCGCGCGCGAGCTCCCGCGCCGCCGGGCGGTCGAGGCGTCTCCCGGGCGCGAGTCCGGCCCGCACGACCGCGTCCGCCGGCAGGACGCGCCACGCCTCGCCGTCGAGCTCGACGGCTATCCGGCCACGCTTCCGTACGCGTAGCGCGGTGACGGTCGGCGTCACGTCACGCGTCGGCTTCGGCCGCCGCGAGCGCTTCCGCCGCCACCTCCGCCTTGCCGTTGCTCTTCGCGGATTCCTCGTCGAGGGTCGGCAGGAGACGCGCGGAGGCGACCTGATCCGCCCCGAGCTCCACCTGGATCTGCTGCAGGACCTGCTGCGTGACGTCGGGATGCTCGCGCAGGAAGGCGGTCGCGTTCTGACGGCCCTGGCCCAGCCGCTCGTCGCCGAAGCTGTAGTACGACCCGGACTTCGTCACGATCTTCCGCTCGAGCGCCGAGTCGAGAACGGTGCCCTCCCACGAGATGCCGGAGCCGTAGATGATGTCGAACTCGGCCTGCTTGAACGGCGGCGCCACCTTGTTCTTCACGACCTTGACGCGGACGCGGTTCCCGAACGCCTCGACGCCTTCCTTCAGCGTCTCGATCCGGCGGATGTCGAGCCGCACGGACGAGTAGAACTTGAGCGCGCGGCCGCCCGGCGTCGTCTCGGGGTTGCCGAACATGACGCCGATCTTCTCGCGGAGCTGGTTCGTGAAGATGCAGATCGTGTCGGTGCGGTTTAGGGTGCCGGCGAGCTTGCGCAGGGCCTGGCTCATGAGGCGCGCCTGGAGGCCGACGTGGGTGTCCCCCATCTCGCCTTCGATCTCGGCCTTCGGCGTCAGGGCCGCGACCGAGTCGACCGCGACGACGTCGAGAGCGCCGGAGCGGATGAGGAGCTCGGCGATCTCGAGTGCCTGCTCACCCGTGTCCGGCTGCGAGACGAGGAGATTGTCGATGTCCACGCCGATCCGCTTCGCGTAGGTCGGGTCCATCGCATGCTCCGCGTCGATGAAGGCGCAGATGCCGCCGCGCCGCTGGGCCTCGGCGATCACGTGGTAGACGAGCGTCGTCTTACCGGACGACTCCGGTCCGAAGATCTCGACGATGCGCCCGCGCGGCAGGCCTCCGATGCCGAGGGCGAGATCGAGGGCGAGCGAGCCCGTGGAGACGGCGCCGACCGAGACGGCCGCGCGGTCGCTCATCTTCATGACCGATCCCTTGCCGAACTGGCGCTCGATCTGGCCGAGCGCGACGTCGAGTGCTTCCTGCCTGTCCACCTCTCAGCCTCCTAAAGCGACAGATTCCAAGACTTCGTACCGCGCCCCGCCGGGGTGCAGCCGGGATAGGTAAGCAGCCGCGTCGGACGGAACGAATGTTCGACGCGGCGGCGGATCGGGCCGCAGTCGCGGGCGCTCGCGCCAGCGTGCGACCGTGAGATGGGGCAACCAGGATCGGTTCTCTCGCCGGTAGACGCCCAGCGCCTCGAGCCGCTCCTGCAGGCGGCCTGCGAGGCGGGCTGCGACATCCGCCGCGTCGTCGAGCACGAGCATGCCGACGCTCCGCGTCTCGCGGTAGCGGCTCGGCGTGAGCCGGATCTCTCCTGCCCTGGCGGCCGCATCCCGCAGCGCTCCGACGATCGCCTGGAGCTCGCCCACCGGGCGGCGGCCGAGGAACGCGAGCGTGACGTGCAGGTGCTCGCGCGGCACGATGCGAACACCGCGCAGGTGCTCGAGCTGCCACGCCTCGATCTCGTCGAGCACGTCGTCCGGCAGGCGGAGCGCGAGGAAGAGCCGGAGCCGATCATCGCCGCCCACGCTACCGGCGGAGGTCATGCGCCTTCGTCGCGAGTTCCCGACAGAAGCGCACGCAGGAGATGCAGGGCGGTGACGGTCGCGCGGACGCGGATCTGCTCGCGCTCGCCGGGCAGGTCGAGGACGCGCGCCAAGGATCCGTCGGAGCCGGCGGCGTGGAGATGGACGCGCCCCACGGGCTTCTCGGGCGTCCCGCCGCCGGGGCCCGCCACCCCGGTCACCGAGACGGCGACGTCCGCGCCGAGCCTGCTGCGCGCTCCTTCCGCCATCGCGGCCGCGACCTCGGCGGATACCGCCCCGTGCTCGGCCAGCAGCTCCTCCGGGACGCCGAGCTCGTCGCGCTTCACCTCGTCGGCATACGAGACGACCCCGCCGACGACGGCCGCGCTCGAGCCTGGGACGCCGGTGAGCCGTGCCGCGACCAGGCCGCCGGTGCAGGACTCGGCCGTCGCAAGCCGCAGCCCGCGCGCCTCGGCGAGCGAGAGCACGAGCTCCTCGACGCGCCGCTCGTCGCGCGCGAAGAGGAACTCTTCGAGCCGCTCCACGAGGGCTCCGTCGAGCGCTTCTGCCCGCTCCTCCGCACCGGGCTCGACGACGAGGTCGACGTGGATCTCGAACTCGCGGGCGCAGATGGTCGCCTCGACACCGTCGCCGTCACCGCCGGCCTCCTCGAGCGCCCGCGCGACCGCCGACTCGCTGACGCCGAAGAGCCGCAGCACGCGCCGCCCGGGCGCCTGCGTCCGCGCCAGCAACTCGCGCATCGGCTCGCTCGCCAGCGCGTTCGGCCAGAGCCGCCGCAGCTCGCCGGGCGGGCCCGGGAGGACGACCAAGACGCAGCCCGTCGCCGCGCGGAAGACGAGCCCGGGCGCGGTGCCGGCGAGCCCGATCGGGACCGCCGAGACCGGCCGCGTCGCCTGCTTCGTCACGCCGGGCGCGAAGTCCGCGTACGGCCTGCGGAGGCGCTCCGCGACCGAGCGGGAGATCGATCCGATCTCCCGCTCGAGCTCCTCGTCCACGACGAGCTCGATCCCGGCGGCTCGCGCGACCAGCTCGACGGTGCGGTCGTCGTGAGTCGGCCCCAGACCGCCGGAGACGAGGCACGCGTCGGCCTCCAGCCCCTCCCGGAACGCCGCCTCGAGCTCGGCCGGCGCGTCGCCCACGATCGTGATGCGGGCGGGCTCGAGCCCGTGGCTCAGCGCCTCGGCGGCGAGGAAGGGCCCGTTCCGGTCGGTGCGCTCGCCGCGCACGAGCTCGCTGCCCGTGACGACGACGACGGCCCGCGGCCGCGGCGTCACCCGTGCAGGAGCGTCGTGCTCTGCGGCGTGACCCGGACCTGGAGGTTGTGCCTTCCCGGTAGCGCCACCGCCCGGCCGTTGAGCGTGACCCGCAGGCCGGCCGGGGCGCGCACGAGAAGGTAGAAGCGGCTGCCCGGGATCGTGTCGGTCTCCCCGGCCGCCACCGTCCCCGAGAGCCCGAGCTTGCCGGACGCCCCGTTGCGGCGCACCTCGACGTACGTCCCCCGGCCGACGCCGCGCAGGACGAGCCGGGGCGTCGCCGCCGGATGCTGCTTCGTCTGCGTCGTCGTCACCGGCGGCACGTTCGCGGATGATCCGCCGTAGCGCCACGCCGCGAACGTGAGCGCGGTCACGGCGGCGATGCCGGTCAGCACGAGGAGAACCACGCGCCGCTCGAGCATGCGCTCGCGCCGTCGTACCCGGGGTCGCTCGCGCCGGGGCGGAATCTCGTCGCGCCAGCTGGTGAGGAACCGCGAGGCGTACTCGTCCACGTAGACGTCCCCGTCGAGGCCGAGGTACTCGGCGTACGTCCTCAGGAAACCGCGGATGTACGCGTCGCCCGGGATCGCCGTGAAGTCCTCCTCCTCGAGCGCGCGGATGTACTTGGCGCGGATCTTGGTCGCCGACTCGATCTCGGGATAGCCGAGCTCCTGCCGCTCGCGCGCCTCACGCAGGCTGTGGCCGATCTCGAACACGAGCGGGAGTCTAAAAGCCCTAGTGCTCGAGGCGGAGCAGAAGCTCGTACAACCCGACTGCGATCGACGCGGAGAGCGTGAAGCAGATACCGGCGATTGCGAGGATCCGCGCGAGCCGGATCCACCCCGAGCCTCCCGCCCGCTCGAGCGTCCGGCTGATCGCGCCGCGCGCGCCGCGCGCGAAGAGCAGCGACACGATCGCGGCGCCGGCCGCGACCGGGATCGCCCAGACGGCGTCGAGCAGCACTGCACCCGGGACCTTCCGCGTCAGCTCGATCGCGACGGGGATGACGACCGCGGCGAGCAGGCCGAAGAGGAAGGCGAGCCAGGCGCGGTGGTTCGGGCGTCTCGCCTGCACGAGTGTCTGGGTCCGGACGGCCAAGCTAGGGAGCCATTGTAGGCGGACGCAGGACGGCGAACTGGTCGGTAATCGCGAGCTCCCGGCTCCGGAAGCGGTAGATCGTCGCCGGGCGCCCTCCCCCGCGCCCGGATTGCCGCAGCTCCCCGGTGTCCTCGAGCAGCCGGCGCCGGAGGAGGACGCGCTGGAGGTTGGTGGCGCTGACGGGATGGCCGAGCGCGGCGGCGTAGAGGTCGCGGAGCTCGGCGAGCGTGAAGCTCGGCGGCGCCAGCGCGAAGCCGAGATTCGTGTACGAGAGCTTGCCGCGCAGCCGTTCGCGCGCGCTGAGCAGGATCTCCTCGTGGTCGTAGGCGAGCTCGGGGAGCTCGTCGAGCGGATGCCAGCGCGTGTCGTCGGGCACGCTGGGATCGAGCCCGCTCGGGACGAGCCCGAGATAGCCGGTTGCGAGCTCGCGCCGCACGGGGTTCCGGTCCGGGTCGCTCCGCGTCTCCAGCTGCTCGAGGTGCGAGAGCTCCCGCACGTCCACCTTCTCGGCCAGGTGCCGGCGCATCGACTCCTCCAGCGTCTCGTCCGGCGCCAGCGCCCCGCCCGGGAGCGCCCAGCAGCCGGCGAACGGATCGCGTCCCCGCTGCCAGAGCAGCGCCTGCAGCCGTCCGTCACGCACCTGGAGCACGGCGGCGAGGACCGCGTGCGCGGCAGTTTTCGCCTGGGAGTCGTCAACCATGTACACTCGGCTTCGAGGTTATCGATTGTGAGGCAAAAACGCGAGACTCGCGACGTCCTCGTCGTCGGAGCCGGAGTCGCCGGCCTCTCTGCGGCTCTCGCCGCAGCCGACCGCGGCGCGTCGGTGCAGGTGCTTGCCAAGGCCTCCCATCGGAGCTCGAACAGCTACGCGGCGCAGGGCGGGATCGCCGCCGCGGTGGGCCTCGACGACGATCCGGCGCTGCATGCGGACGACACGCTCGCCGCGGGCCGCGGCCTCTGCCGGCCCAGCGCGGTGCGGCTGCTCGCGGAGGAGGCCCCGACCCGGATCGAGGAGCTGCGCCGCCTCGGCGTCCGCTTCGACGACGGTCTCGGCCTCGAGGGCGGCCATTCCCGCGCGCGCGTCGTGCATGCCGGCGGAGCCGACACGGGACGTCACGTCGCGGAGGTGCTGACCGCCGCGGCGCGCGCGCATCCCCGGATCCGCCTCGTCGAGGGCGCGCGCGCGACGACCCTCGCGGCGCACCGTGGATCGCCG
Source organism: Gaiellaceae bacterium (assembly GCA_035764085.1). Taxonomy (GTDB): domain Bacteria; phylum Actinomycetota; class Thermoleophilia; order Gaiellales; family Gaiellaceae; genus Palsa-739. The sequence goes on along the minus strand of DASTZY010000150.1, from coordinate 3,270 downwards.
ATCGTCCTGGCCACCGGCGGGTATGCGGCCCTCTGGGGCCGGACGACGAACCCGCGCGGCTCGGTCGGAGACGGCCTGCTGCTCGCCCACGCTGCGGGCGCGGCACTCGCCGACCTCGAGCTCGTCCAGTTCCACCCGACGGCGCTGCGGGACGGAAACGGCCACGACGGCTTCCTCCTCTCCGAGGCACTCCGCGGTGCGGGCGCGACGCTGCTCGACCGGAGCGGCGAGCGCTTCGTCGACGAGCTGGCGCCGCGCGACGTCGTGGCGCGGGCGATCGCGTCGCGTTCCGGCGCGCAGCTCGACCTGCGGGAGATCGAGCGTGACCGCTACCCGACCCTGATGGCGACGCTCGAGCACGCCGGCTACCGCCCGGCGGACGAGCCGGTCCCCGTCTCCCCCGCCGCCCACTACGCGATCGGCGGCATCGTCACCGATCTCGACGGCCGGACCTCCGTGGCGGGGCTCTATGCCGCCGGCGAGTGCGCCTGCACCGGCGTCCACGGGGCGAACCGGCTCGCCTCGAACTCGCTGCTCGAGTGCCTCGTGTTCGGCCGCCGCGCGGGGCTCGCCGCGCTCGAGGGGCCGCGCTTCGACGCCGACGCGCCGCCGCTCGAGCCGCTGTCCGCTCCCGGCGCGGCGCTCTGGCGCGACGCGGGCTTGATCCGCAGCGTCGATGGGCTGGGCCGCCTGCTCGGCTCGCCGCACCCGCTCGTCCGCGAGATCGCCGCCTGCGGCCTCGCGCGCGAGGAGAGCCGCGGCGTCCATTTCCGCGAGGACTTCCCGGTCGAGAGCCAGGAGCTGGCCGGGCACCTCGTCGTGCGTCCCGGCCGCGAGCCGGAGCTGGAGCGATGGAGCTGACGCGGGAGGACATCGACCGCGTCGTCGACGCCGCCCTGGCCGAGGACGTCGGCTCCGGCGACGCGACCACGCTCGCGCTCGTGCCCGAGGACGCGCGCTGCCGGGCCGAGCTGCTGCTGGAGGAGCCCGGCGTCGTCTGCGGCGTGCCGGTCGCGGCGGCCGTCTTCCGCGCGCTCGACCCGTCGGTCCATGTCGAGGCCGGGCTCGAGGAGGGCACGGCGGTCTCCGACGTCTCCGCCGTGATCGCCGAGCTCGAGGGCCCGGCCCGCGCGGTCCTCAGCGGCGAGCGCGTCGCGCTCAACCTCGTGGCCAGGCTCTGCGGGATCGCCTCCCTCACGCGCCGCTTCGTCGAGCTGACGGAGGGAACGCGTACCACCGTCCTCGACACGCGCAAGACGACGCCGGGCCTGCGCGCGCTCGAGAAGTACGCCGTGCGCTGCGGCGGCGGCCGCAACCATCGCGCCGGCCTCTACGACGGCGTGCTCGTGAAGGAGAACCACCTGCGCGTCGCCGGCGGCGTCGGCGCCGCGCTGGCCGCTCTCGCCGGGCGCGTCGACGGACTGCGGGTCGAGGTCGAGGCCGAGACGCTCGCGCAGGTGCGCGAAGCGCTCGACGGCGGAGCGCCGAGGATCCTGCTCGACAACATGAGCCCGGAGGAGGTGCGCGAGGCGGTCGAGCTCACGGCCGGCCGCGCCGAGCTCGAGGCCTCCGGCGGCGTCTCGCTCGCCACCGTCCGCGCCTACGCCGAGACCGGCGTCGACTTCGTCTCCGTCGGCGCCCTCACCCATTCCGCCCGCTCACTCCGCGTCTCCCTGGAGGTCCTATGACCGTCGCCCCGCCACTGACAGAGCTCCACGCGGAGGTGCGCGCGCTCGCCGCCGAGCGGAACGCGGTGATCCTCGCCCACAACTACCAGCGCCCGGAGGTGCAGGACGTCGCGGACTACGTGGGCGACTCGCTCGGCCTCTCGCGCCAGGCGGCCGCGACCGAGGCGGAGACGATCGTCTTCTGCGGCGTCCACTTCATGGCCGAGACGGCGGTGATCCTCAGTCCGGAGAAGACCCTCCTCCTCCCCGACCTCGGCGCGGGCTGCTCGCTCGCCGCCTCGATCGACGCCGAGCAGCTGCGCGAGTGGAAGGCGCAGCATCCGGGCGCTGTGGTGGTCTCCTACGTCAACACGACAGCAGCAGTGAAGGCGGAGAGCGACTACTGCTGCACGTCGGGGAACGCGAAGGCCGTGATCGAGGCGATCCCGGCCGAGCAGGAGATCCTCTTCCTCCCGGACATGTACCTCGGCCTCTGGCTCGAGAAGGTGACCGGCCGCAAGCTGACGATCTGGCTCGGCGAGTGCCACGTCCACGCGGGGATCCGGCCGGCCGACATCGAGCGCTGGCAGGGCGAGGCGCCCGACGCCGACCTGCTCGTGCACCCGGAGTGCGGCTGCGCGAGCCAGGCGATGGCGTTCGCCAACGACCGGACGCGGATCCTCTCGACCGAGGGCATGGTCGACTTCGCCCGCCGGTCGGAGAAGCAGAAGTTCGTCGTCGCGACCGAGACCGGCATCCTCCACCGGCTGAGCAAGGAGGTCCCCGAGAAGGAGTTCCTCGCGGCGCGCGAGGCGGCCGTCTGCCGGTTCATGAAGATGATCACGCTCGAGAAGGCGCGCGACTCGCTGCGGGACCTGAAGCACGTGGTCACGGTCGAGCCTGAGATCGCGGAGCGCGCCCGCGGCGCGATCGACCGCATGGTCGCAATCGGGTAGACGATGATGGGGAGGGAATGCCTCCCCTGACGCTCGATCGCTGGCGGCACCCGGCACGTGTGGCCGCCTGCGTGGCGGTGGTCGGCGCCGTCACGGCGCTGATTGCCCTCCTCGACAACTGGATCCCCGTGCTCAGCCTCGGCGTGCTCTACCTGTTCGCCGTGCTGCCCGTGGCCGTCGTGTGGGGGATCGCCTACTCGCTGGGCGTCTCGGTCGCGAGCATGCTCGCGTTCAACGTCTTCTTCCTCGAGCCGGTGCACACGTTCACGCTCGCGGACTCCCGCAACTGGTTCGCGCTCGTCGTCTTCGTGGTCACGTCGGTGGTCGTGTCGGAGCTCGCGACCAGGTCGCGGCGGCGGGCCCGGGAGGCCGAGTTGCTTGCCGGCGTCGCAACGTCGCTGCTCGAGCACGGCACGGTGGCGGCCGAGCTCGAGCGGATCTCGAGCGACGCGGCGCGGGCGCTGCGCGCCGAGCGCGCGGAGATCGTGCTCGGCGACGGGGCCGGGGCGGGGTTCGAGCTCGCGGCCGGCGGGAAGCACCTCGGGACGATCCGGCTCGAGGGCGGCGCCGTCGACGCAAGCGCGCGCCGGCGCCTCCTGCCGGCGCTGGCCTCGCTGCTCGCCGACGCCGTCGACCGCGAGCGGCAC
>DASTZY010000149.1:0-8351 GCA_035764085.1 Gaiellaceae bacterium | reverse complement strand
CTTCTCCTCCTCGGTGTAGCCCGAGAGCTGGATCACGTCCATCCGGTCGAGCAGGGCCGACGGGATCGTGTCCACGGTGTTCGCGGTGCAGATGAAGAGCGTCTTCGAGAGGTCGAACGGGAGGTCGAGGTAGTGGTCACGGAAGCTGTTGTTTTGCGCCGGGTCGATCACCTCGAGCATCGCGCTCGCCGGGTCGCCCCGCACGTCGGAGCCCATCTTGTCGATCTCGTCGATCAGGAGCACAGGGTTCATCGACTCGGCGTCGCGCAGGGCGCGGATGATCGAGCCGGGCATCGCGCCGATGTACGTGCGCCGGTGCCCGCGGATCTCCGCCTCGTCGCGGACGCCTCCGACCGAGAGCCGCGCGAACTTCCGCCCGAGCGTGCGCGCGATCGACTGTCCGAGCGAGGTCTTGCCGACGCCGGGCGGCCCGACGAAGCAGAGGATCTGGCCGGCCGGATCCTGCTTCAGCTTCGAGACGGCGAGGTGCTCCACGATCCGCTCCTTCACCTTGTCGAGGTCGTAGTGGTCCGCGTCGAGGATCTGGCGGGCCCGGTCGAGGTCGAGGTCGTCGGAGGTCGTCACGCTCCACGGCAGCGTTGCGAGCCAGTCGAGGTACGAGCGGATCACGCCGTACTCCGCAGCCGCCGCGGGCAGTCGCTCCAGCCGCGCGAGCTCGCGGTCGGCAGCCTTGCGCACGTCCTCCGGCAGATCGAGCGCGTCGAGCCGCTCGCGCAGCTCGTTCACGTCGGCCTGCTCGGGATCGTCCTCGCCGAGCTCCTCCTGGATCGCCTTCAGCTGCTGGCGGAGGAAGAACTCGCGCTGGCCCTTCTCGAGCTCCGACTGCACCTGCGACTGGATCTTCGTCCCGAGCTCGAACACCTCGAGCTCGCGGTTGAGGATCTTGGAGACCTCGCGGAGCCGCTCCTCCGTGTCGGCGAGCTCGAGGACCAGCTGCTTCTCCTCGGTCTTGAGCCGGAGGGTCGAGGCCACGAGGTTGCAGAGGCTGCTCGCGTCCTCGACGTTCGCAGCCGCGATCTGCAGCTCCTCGGGCAGGTACGGCGCGAGGCCGATGATGCGCCCGAAGAGGCCCTGCGCGTTCCGCAGGAGCGCCTCGAGCTCGGGGGTCTCCTCGGCCTCGTCCGGGACCGGGGAGAAGCGCGCGACGAGGTACGGGTCCTCGTCGAGCGGCTCCTCGAGCCGGATCCGACGCACGCCCTGGACGAGGATCCGCAGCGTGCCGTCGGGGACGCGGATCATCTTGTGCACGACTGCCGCCGTCCCGATCTCGTAGAGGTCGTTCCAACCGGGCGTCTCGATCTCGGCGTCGCGCACCGTGACGAGCGCGAGCAGGCGCTCGCCGCCCACCACGTCGTCCACGAGGCGGATGGAGCGCTCCTGCCCGATCGCGAGCGGCGTCATCGAGTCGGGGAAGACGACCGTGTCCTTCAGCGGCAGCACCGGCAGCTCGGCCGGGATCTCGTCGACCTCGGCCGCCTGCGTCTCGGTGAAGTCGATCTCGCTCAACGCGTGAGCGGCACCTCGAGCCGCAGCATCCCCGCTTCGTACGTCGCCGACGTTCCGTCCGCTTCGACGTCCTCGGCGAGCTCGATCCGCCGCTCGAAGGGGCCGTACTCGATCTCGACCTGGTGGTAGCGGGCGGCGGCCGGGTGCGGCCGCTCGCGCACGCCCGAGACGACGAGCGTGGTGCCCGAGGCGACGATGTGGACGGCGTCCGGGTCGACGCCGGGCAGCTCGAGGACGAGGTGCAGCGCCGGCGGGTCGTCGGTGCGGTAGCAGTCGCACTGCGGCTGGAAGCCGCGCCTGCGTCCTGGGAAGCGCTGGACCTCCCAGAGCTCTCGGTGCCCGGTCATGGCGCGGAAGTACCCCTTGCGCCAAGGTGGCAAGCATCGCGGGCGGCCGGCTACGAGAGCGGTTCGGCGCGCCTGAGCAGGGACTCCGCGAGCTTGCGGGTCGCCTCGTCCACGAGCTCGCCCTCGAAGCGCTCCGCTCCGCCTCCGGTCTCGAGGATCCTTCGCGCACGCTCGAGGTCGGCAGGCGACGGCGTGAAGATGCGGTTCACAGGCTCGATCTGGCTCGGGTGGATCACCCACTTCCCGTCGTAGCCGTGCTCGAGAGCGCGCCTCGCGGAAAGGACGAGGCCGAGGTCGTCGCCGAGCCGTGCGTACGGCCCGTCGAGCGCCTGCAGCCCCGAGGCGCGCGCGGCCGCGACCACGCGGGCGAGCGCGCTGTCCGAGACCCCGGCGCCGATCGCCAGCACCGGCACGCCGAGCGACGCTGCCAGGTCGGCCGGGCCGAAGACCAGCGCCTCGAGTCCGTGCCCCGCCTCCGCGATCCGCTCGGCCTCGACGAGCCCGCGCGCCGTCTCGATCTGCGCCTCGAGGCCGGTGCCTTCCGGCAGCAGCTCGGCCGCGGCGGACACGTCCTCCGGGGACTCGACCTTCGGGAGTACGACCACGTCGGGTCGCGCCTCCGCCGCCGCGCGCAGGTCGTCCTCCCACCACGGCGTCGAGCGACCGTTGACCCGGAGCGCCGTCGTCCGGCCCAGCGGACCGCGCCGCAGGGCGGCGACCGCGAGTCGCCGCGCCTCCTCCTTGTCTGCGGGCGCGACCGCGTCCTCGAGATCGACGATCACCTCGTCGGCCGGCAGCGAGGGCGCCTTCGCGAGCATCCGCTCACTCGAGGCGGGCACCGTCAGGCAGGAGCGGCGGGCGCGCGCAGGCACGCGCGAACGCTAACGCCGGCGAGCCGTCGCGGGCCGTCGACGGTTGCGCCGCGGATGCCGCCTCCGCCGCTCCGGCCGCGGCCACTCGAGCGTCAGCGAGCCGCCGACCTGTAGCGCGTTCCACCGGGCGGCGAGATCGTCCAGCTTCTGTTGGACGTCGGGCGGAAGGGCCCGTATCCGCCAGCACTGCTCCAGCTCCCACGCGAGGTCCTCGGAGCGTCGGCCGTCCGGAAGTCGAGTGCGCCGGATCCGCTGCTTCCGCCACAGCTTGGTGGTCAGGTCCTGGTCGTAGGACTGGAAGATCCGCGCATTGCCGCCCGCGGCGAGATCTCCGAATATGCCGCCGTCGAGCCCGTACTCCACCTCGGCGACGAAGTGGAGGACGTCGTGCGGCAGCTGGTCGTCGTAGCCGATCGACCCGCACCAGAGGTCGGGATAGCGGTCGCGGCTGACACGGACGCTGTACCGCCGAGCCCCCGTCTTGACGAACGTGACCTTCATGCCGGCTTCTCCCAGACCGAGACGTGCTCCGTGCTCTCCGCCGTGAAGGGCGAGCGGTCCCAGTCGGCCCAGCGCTCGCGCAGCTCGAGACCGGCGAGCCGCGCCATGAGGTCGTACTCGCCGGGCGAGGCCGAGCGGAAGGGCACCGAGTTCCGCACCCAGGCGCCGTCCACGAGCGAGAAGTGGTGCGAGACGAAGTGCTGCGTCCCCGGCTCGTACTCGTCGATCCCGACGTGCGCGTCGCCCAGGTCGAACACCTCGACGCGGGCGATGTGCGGGATCCCCACCTCGATCACGAAGCAGCCGCCGGGCTCGAGGTGGGACGCGGCGTTCGCGAACGTCGCGACCTGGCCCTCCTGCGTCGTCTGGTTGCTGATCGAGTTGAAGACGATGTAGGCGACTGAGAACGACCCGTCCACGCGCGTCGTCGCGTAGTCCCCGATCTCGACCGGAATCGCGTCCGTCTTCTTGCGGAGCTGCGCGACCATGTCGGGCGAGAGGTCGATGCCCGCGACGCGGACTCCGCGAGCGGCCAGCGGAACTGCGATCCGGCCGGTGCCGATCGCGAGCTCGAGAGCGCCGCCGCCGGCGAGCGGCTCGAGGAAATCGAGCACCGGCTCGACCGGCATGTCGGCGGTGTCCTCGTCGTACCGATCGGCGATGGGACCTGCGAACCAGTCCTTCACAGCGGCAGCCTCCGCCGCACGCTGATCGAGATGTCACGGGTGACGTAGCCGAGCCGCTCGTTGACGGCGCGCATGTTCTCGTTGCCGGTCTGCGTCCACGTGTAGATCTCGCGGATGCCGCGCTCCGACGCCCAGGCGATCACATGCTCCTTGAGAGCGCGGGCGAGGCCCCGTCCGCGCCGGTCGCGGCGCACGGTCGTGAGCGCGTTCTCGGCGCGCTCCGGCCGGTCGTCGTCGCGGGCCAGCCCCGCCATCCCCACGATCTCGTCCCCGGCCAGGGCGGCGAACGTCGCCTCCGGCCAGTTCAGCCACTCCGTCTCCCACTGCTCGGGCGCGATCTCGACCTTGCGCGGGGTCGGCATGTCCTCGAACGCCTCCAGCGCGAGCTCGTCGTAGAGGCGCCGCAGGAGCTCGGGGCGCTCGGCGACCGAGATCACCGAGATGCCGTCGGGCAGGACCGGCCACGGCTCGTCGCGGCCGACTGCGCGAACCTGCTCGACCTGGCGGCCCGTCTCGACGAAGCCGAAGCGCTGCGCGAAGGCGAGCGAGCCCGCGTCCTCGACCAGCGAGCCCACCTCGTCGTAGCCGCTCGCCTGGGCCTGGAGCGCGAGCCGCTCGAGCAGCGCCCCGCCGACACCGTGCCGGCGGTGCGCCGGCAGCACACGCGGGAAGATCGCCCCGCCGCCGGTGTCGCTCTTCGAGGCGCTCCCGGAGCCGGCCAGCTCGGAGTCGCGGTACGCGAGCAGCAGGAAGTTGCCCCCCTCGCGGAGCTCGGCGACCGACGAGGTCCGCTCGTTCGGCAGGAGCGCCGTGCGCACGCTGCGCCAAAGCTCCACCTCGTCGTCCGTCTCCGCGACGCGCAGCTCGATCATCCGGACCGCTTCAGCTTCCCGTGCCGCTTCGCGTGCCGCTCGCCGACGCGGAAGATCGCGAGCCCGATCGGCGTGGCGAGGACGGCGATGATCAGCAGCGGCCAGACGTCCGCCCAGGCCATGCCGGTGCCGTGGATGATCGAGTTGCGGCAGCCGCGCAGCGCGTACGTCGCCGGCGAGATCTTCGCGATCCACTGCATCCACTCCGGCAGGACGCTGACCGAGTAGTAGACGCCCGAGACCACGAGCATGACGCCCTGCGCGACGAAGCCGAGCTGCGCGCCCTTCTCCGGCGAGATCAGCGGCAGCACCGAGGTCATGATCCCGACGCCGATGAACGAGAGGGACGCGAGCGCGAGCAGCCCGAGCGCAGCTGCGTAGTTCGCGTTCGGTGCGTGGATGCCGATGAGCGCGGCGACTGCGAAGAAGAGGATCGTCGCGCGGATCAGCCCGTACAGCACCGCGAACGCGCCCTGCCCGAAAAGGTGGACGAGGCGCGACAGCGGCGCCATGAACGTGTACTCGATCGTCCCCTCCCAGCGCTCCCAGGCGACGGTCTCCGTCATGAACTCGAAGATGATCCCGAGGAACGCCCAGATCGTCGCGCCCACGAGGAACGCGGTGGCGAGCGTGTTCTGCTTCTCCAGCGAGACAGGCGTCGCCCGGGCGATGTAGACGATCGTGAGCGTGTTCGCGATCGTCCACACCATGAACGCGATGTCCCACAGGAAGTACCGCTTCGTGAGATAGATGTTGCGCTCGACGATCCCGAACAGGCCGACGAGCTGGTTGCGCATCTCTACTGCATAGGCGCTCATGCGAACACCTCCCTGTACTCGTCGTCTTCGTCGTCGTGCTCGGCCTCGAACTCGCGTCCGGTCGCCGCGAAGAACGCCTCCTCGAGCGTCTCGACACCGAAGCGCCGCTTCACGTCCTCGACCGGCTCGAGGAAGAGCAGCCGGCCGCGATCGAGGATCCCGACCCGGTCCGAGAGCGCCTCCGCCTCGGCCATGTCGTGGGTGCAGAGCAGGATCGTCGCGTCGTGCTCCGTCCGCACCTGGCGGATGAAGTCCTGCACCTCGAGCTTCGAGCGCGGGTCGAGCCCCGTCGTCGGCTCGTCGAGCAGGAGCAGGACGGGCGAGGTCAGCAGCGCCCGCGCGAGGGCGACCTTCTGCTGCATGCCGCGCGACAGGTTCTCCATCGCCTCGCCGCGCCGGTCCGGCGGGAAACCGACCTTGGTGAGGATCTCGGGGATTGCCTTACGCGTCTGGTGCGGCGTCATCCCGTAGAAGCGCGCCGCGTACGAGAGGTTCTCGGCGGCGGACATCTTCTTGAAGAAGCTCGCCTCGACCGAGACGCGGTTGACGAGCCGGCGGATCGTCGACGCCTCACGGTCCACGTCGTGGCCGAAGACCCGCGCCTCGCCGCCGTCGTTCAGCAACAGCGTCGAGAGCAGGCGGACGAGCGTCGACTTCCCCGATCCGTTCTGGCCGAGGATGGTGACGCACTCGCCGCGCACGATCGTGAAGGTGACGTCGTCGAGCGCCGGCCACGGACGCTTGCGAGCGAAGCGGCCCGCTTTGCGGTCGCGGCGCTTGAACGCCTTCCGCAGGTCGCGTACCTCGACTGCGGGAGCCCCGCGGTCCGGACGTGCGGCGAAATCGGATGTGGATGGTGCCAGGGTGTTCATGCTGCTCCTTCGGAAGAAGTGGAACGGAGAACGGATCGCCGCCCGTCGGGCGGCCCGCGGACCTAAAGGGCGCCGCGGACTCCGGCCGGGCGACCGCTACCGCCCACCGGGATCCGGTTCTTCACGTTCTCGAGCAACATGGCCCAAGCAGGCTAGGTGCTCGCAGCGCCCGCGTCAAATGTTCCGCCTGAGCGGGCGCTTTGGCCGGCGCCGCCCGACGGGGGTGCTAGCTTCGGGCGCAGGCGGTACGCCGGAGCAGGCGGCCGCCGGGGCGAAGGAGCCTCGCGACCCGGGCGGTCGCGGGGCTTTTTTGTTGGTCCGGCGAAGGGAGGGCGATGGTCAAGGTCGAGGCGGCGGTCGTGCGGGAGCGGGTCGAGACCGTGATCGACGCAGTCGAGGAGGAGACCGGCCACGTCGGCGTCACGGTCGTGGAGGCGATCGGCCACGGTCGCGAGCGCGGGGTCACGCACGAGTACCGGGGGCGCACGTTCGAGTCGCGGTTCCTGCCCAAGGCGCTCCTCACCTTCTTGGTCGACGACTCGCTCGCCGAGCGGGTCGTCTCCGCGATCGCCGACGCCGCCCGCACCGGCCATTCCTCCGGCGACGGCCTCTGCTGGACGTCGCCCGTGTCCGCCGTCGTCCACCACCGCACAGGGGAGCGTCTCGGATGACCCACCACCAGCTGCTGATCGCCGCCAACACCCTCTGGGTCGTCGTCGCGGCCGTCCTCGTGATGTTCATGCAGGCCGGCTTCGCCTTCCTCGAGGCCGGGTTGACGCGGATGAAGAACGCCGCCCACATCGCCGGCAAGAACGTCCTCGTCTTCGGCGTCGCCTCGCTCGTCTACTGGCTCGTCGGCTTCGGGCTTGCGTTCGGAGACGGGAACGGCTTCGTGGGCACGCACGGCTTCGCGCCGTCGGTGGACTCGCTGCTCGCGGTGGGGAAGGCGCCGTACGCGGCGTTCACCGGAATCCCGGGCGCGGCCGGCTGGCTCTTCGAGGTCGTCTTCGCGGGTGTCTCGCTGGCGATCGTCTGGGGGGCGATGGCCGAGCGCGCGAAGCTCTGGGTCTACTTCGCCTTCGGCGCGATCTTCACCGTCGTCTACTCGCTCGTCTCGCACTGGATCTGGGCCCCGGGGGGTTGGCTGCAGCGGTTCGGGATGCAGGACTTCGCCGGCTCGACCGTCGTCCACTACCAGGGCGCGCTCGCGGCGCTCGCAGGGGCGCTGCTGCTCGGCCCGCGGATCGGCAAGTTCGGCCACGACGGGCGCGCCAACGCGATTCCCGGCCACAACATGCCGTACGCCGTGCTCGGGACGCTGATCCTCTGGTTCGGCTGGTTCGGCTTCAATCCCGGCTCGACGCTCGGTGTCGCGACCGGCGGCCACGTCGGCTTCTTCGGCTACGTCGCGCTGACGACGAACCTCGCCGCGGCGGCGGGCGGGCTCGGCGGGATCTGCGTCGCCTGGCTCGTGCTGCGCAAGCCGGACGTCTCGATGATGCTGAACGGCGTCCTCGCCGCGCTCGTCGCGATCACGGCGGCGTGCGGCTTCGTCGCGCCCTGGGCCGCCGTCGTGATCGGCTTCGTCGCCGCGACCGTCGCCGTCGTGGCGGTGCCGCTCGTCGAGCGGCTCGGGATCGACGACCCGATCGGCGCCGTCGCAGTGCACGGCCTCGCCGGTGTCTGGGGGACGCTCGCCACCGGCCTCTTCGCGGTACCCGCGCTCGCGGCGACCGTCGGCGTCGGCCGCGGCGGGCTGCTCTACACGGGGTCGCCGTACCAGCTCGGCGTGCAGGCGCTCGGACTCGTCGCCGTCGGCGTCTTCACCTTCTCCGCCTCGTTCGGCTCGCTCTGGG
>DASTZY010000148.1:0-1828 GCA_035764085.1 Gaiellaceae bacterium | reverse complement strand
CTCCTTGCGGCCGCGCACGCTCACGATGCGCGCGACACCGTTCACCGGAGCAAGGAGGAGCGTGAGCGGACCGTTCCGCACCTTCAGCTTCGTGCCGGGCGAAATCGCTTCCCAATCGGGCTGGTGCGCCTCGAGGTTCTTACTCGAGAGGAAGTGGATCGCGGAGCCGTCCGGGTTCATCGTCGCCAGACCGGTTCTGCCGATGCCGTTCACGTATCCGTTGTCGAGGAAGAGGATCTTCCGTCCGTCGGGCGACCAGACAGGATCCGCCTGACCGTAGGAGTCGGGCGTCAGATCGACCGGGCGACCGCCTGTGGCGGGGACGACGTAGATGTCTCCGTACGGACCGTGCGGATACGCCTCGAAGACGATCTGCTTGCCGTCGGGCGACCAGTCCGAATCGTCCACCCGCGGCAAGTACGAGGTGAGCCGGTGGAGGTCGCTTCCATCGAGGCGGACCGAGAAAAGAGCTGCCGGTGCGGTCTCGGCGGTCCCCCGCGCACGCACGAAGAGGAGGTGGGTCCCGTCCGGCGAGAAGCGAGGCTTGTAGTCGCTCAACGGACGCCGGGGCCTCGTGACCCTCCGCAGCTTCCCGCCGGTCGCGCGCATGACGTAGATGGCGCTGAACCGTCTGCGGCTTCCGCGGTCCGAGTCGAAGGCGATCAAACGGCCGTTCGGCGACCAGGCGGCATCTCCGCTCACGCCGGTGGAGTCAGTCAGCCTCTTCAGGTTGGATCCGTCCGGATTCATCACGAAGAGATTCGTCGAGTGCTTCGGCAGGCGATTGGCTCGACCGCCTTGGTAGTCGCTTTGGAACGCGAGCCGCTTGCCGTTCGGCGACCACACCGCCCAGCCGCCGTCAGAGCGGCCATGTGTCAGCTTCTTCGCTCCCGAGAGGTCAGGGTTCGCAACCCAGACCTGATAGCGACCGGCTCGGTCCTTGACCATGTACGCAATGCGGCCGTTCCGGCCCGGCGGGGTCGCCCGTGAGAGCGCCGGCACGAGGAACGCCGTGAGCACGCCGGCGAACAAGACCAGGATGAGGGTCGGCCTTCGCCAGTTCATTTCGCCTCCTCCGTGGGAACGTGCGCCGACGGTCGCCACTGCGCATCAACAGGAGATAAAGGGCCGCTAAACGCCTGGCCTTCGCCGCTGCACCGTGGTACAAGCAGCCATGGATTTCAGGCTGCTCGGCCCGCTCGAGGCCGACCTCGACGGCCACTCCATTTCTGTCCGTGCCCGCGCGCTGCTCGCCCTCCTGCTGCTGCACCGGAACGAGGTGCTCATGCTCGACCGGATCGTCGACGAGCTCTGGCCCGAGCGACCGCCGAAGACGGCCGGGCAAGTCGTCCGCGTGTACGTATCGCAGCTCCGGAAGGCGCTCGAGCCCGAGCGCTCGGACGGTTCGCCCCAGATCCTCGTCACGCGGGGCAGCGGCTATCTGATCAGGGTCGGCCCGGAAGAGCTCGATCTCGACCGCTTCGACTCGCTCCGAGCCGAAGGCCGACGCCTACTCGTGGCGGGAGATTTCGCGCAAGCTGCAGAGGCGCTCGATCGAGCGCTCTCGCTGTGGCGTGGGCGGCCACTGCAGGACTTCGCGTACGAGACGTTCGCCCAGCCGGAGATCGCACGGCTCGACGAGCTCCGCCTGGCGACACTCGAGGATCTGTTCGACGCGCGCCTCGCTGAAGGCCACGACTCGGAGCTCGTCGCCGATCTCGATCACCTCGTCGAGGCCAATCCGCTGCGGGAACGTCTACGCGGTCAGTTGATGGTCGCGCTCTATCGCTCCGGCCGCCAGGCGGATGCGCTCGAGATCTACCAGCGC
>DASTZY010000147.1:0-5135 GCA_035764085.1 Gaiellaceae bacterium | reverse complement strand
CGAGGACGGAGCGCTTGTAGAAGCCGCTCACGCCGCCCGCTCGCGCGGCGTCGAGACCATGACGCGGCAGGGCGCGTGGCGGAGGACGAAGTCGACCGCGTCGCCGAAGATCTGGCGGCGCCCGCGCTGCAGCCGAACGCGGCGCGGCCCGGCCATGACGATGATCTCCGTGTCGCGCCGCACGGCCTCGTCGACGATCGCGCGGCCGATGTTCCGCGTCCGCGCGATGCGGCCGATCACGCGAACGCCGTAGGAGTCGCCGATCGCGCGCGCCTCGTCGAGCTGCTGGTTCGCCTCCCGCACGTCCTCCGGCAGGTCGGCGTCGAGCGGCAGGTCGAGCGGCACGGCGATCGCGGTGAAGGCGACGATCGATGCGCGCCGCTCGGCGGCGAGCCTGCACGCGAAGTCCATCGCCTCGTCCGACGGATAGCCCGGGGCGATCGGAACGAGGATGCTCCGGAACTCGAGCACCGCGGCCGGCCCGAACTCGACCGGCGCCCGGATCGTCTCCGCGAGGGGCGCGTGCACCATCCGCCGCCGGTAGAGGACGTAGAAGCCGAATCCGATCACGAGCCAGGCGATCCCTGCGTACCGGACCGACGGCGTCGTGATCACGATCACGAGCCACGAGAGGCCGGTGCCGAGCCCGCCGACGATCGCGAAGATCGGCCACGTCACTCCCCGCCAGCGCAGGTTCGGCTTCGGCTTGAACGAGACCTCGTCGCGGTCGCGCAGCTTCATCCTCAGGCGGATCACCGAGGCGTGGGCGACGGTGAACGAGAACGTGGCTCCGAAGGAGTAGACCGCGCCGAGGAACGCCGTCTTGCCGGTCAGGGTGAGCAGGATCGGGATCGCGCCGGCGAAGAACGCGAGCGCGAGCCACGGCGTCTTGAAGCGCGGGTGGATCTTGCGGAAGACGAGCGGCAGCTGCCGGTAGCCGGCCATCGCGTACGTGATCCGCGAGGCGCCGATCACGCCGGCGTTCGCTCCGATGAAGAGGATCGTGGAGGCGAGGATCCCGAGGTAGACACGGAGGCCGTGGGTGATGGTCGCCGAGGTGATCCCGAGGTTGTTGACGAGCCCGAGCACCGGGTCGTTCTGGTAGCCGTGCTGTCCGTGCAGGGTCTCGCTCGGCGTCAGCGCGAGGAGGGTCTTGTACGAGCCGTCCGCCGCGTGGACGACCGGCATCGCCGAGAGCGCCACCCACGGCAGCGTGAAGTAGATGGCGAAGACGGCGATCGCGACGAACAACACGGCGCGAGGCACCGTCCGCAGCGGATCGCGCGCCTCCTCCGACATGTTCGAGACGGTCTCGATGCCGGTGTAGGCGAGCATCGCGATCGGGATCGAGAGGAAGAAGTCGCTCCACGTGGGCGCGACCCCCAGATGGATGTTCGAGACGAGGACATGCGGCGAGAAGACGAGGACGAACCCGAGTAGCACGAGCAGCAGCTGCGTCGCGAAGTCCGTCACTGCGAGGACGACGTTCAGCTTGGCGGACTCCTGGACGCCGACGATGTTGACGAGGACCAGCGCCGCGATCACGACGATCCCGCCCACGATGTCCCACGGGTTCGAGCGGAGCGGCGCCCAGAAGACCGAGAGGTAGTGCGGGACGAAGAACGCCGAGACGGCGATCGTCGCGATGTAGTTGAGCATCTGCGCCCACGCCGCCTCGAACGAGATGAGCTCGTTGAAGGCGTGCCGGGCGAAGCTCGACGAGCCGCCCGCCTCCGGGAAGCGCACCGTCCCTTCGGCGTAGGTCGCCGCGGTGCACGCGAAGATGAGGCCCGCGATGATGAAGACGATCGGCGTCAGGCCGAGCGCGTAGACCGCTACGAGGCCGAGCGCGTAGTAGATCGACGAGCCGACGTTTCCGTAGGCGGTCGCGAAGAGCGCGTTCGTCCCGAGGACGCGCTCGAGTTGCTGCGCCTGGCGGCGCCGTCGTTCCACGGCGGGACTGTAGTGCGCGGCACGGTCGCTCCACTCGCGATCATCACGCGGCAGGGTGCGTGCGCGACGAGCAGGAGCACCTCGCGGGGGAACGCGCGATGGAAGCCGCGCCGCGACTGGACCGGTGCGCCGACGACGACGAGCTCGGCCCGCCGCTCCGCGGCGACGCGCGCGACGTCCTCTCCCAGGCGGCCGGGGCGCGTGCGGACGATCTCCCGCCGCAGGCCGACGCCGTACGCCCCCGCCACCGCGGCGGCGCAGTCGAGCCGCTCCCTCAGCCCTGCGAGCTCACGGTCGAAATGGGCGTCAAGCGGCAACTCGCGCTCGACGACGAGCGGGGCGACGAGGACGACGTTCGCCCTGCGGTCGGCGGCGAGCCGGCAGGCGAGATCGAGCGCGTGCTCGGTCTCCTCCTGCTCGAGCAGCGGCACGACGATGCTCCGGTAGGCGATCGAGCCGGTCCAGCGCGCGAAGTGCCGAGCTCGACGATGGAGCAACCTGACGTCGGGCAGCCTCATCGCAGCAGCGGATACGGGACCGAGGCAAGGATCACGTGGGGCTCGACGAGCAGCAGGCGCTTCACGTAGAGCGCGCGCTGGTTGTGCAGGAGCCGCGCCCAGCCGCGGAGGATGAGCTCCGGCAGCACGACGAGGACGTCGTGACCGCCGCCCGTGAGCCCGCGGAGATACGCGAGCAGCGGGTCGCCGATGTCCCGGTACGGTGCGGCGAGCACCTCGAGCGGCACGCGAGCGTCCTCCGCCAACCACTTGCGCCGGATCCCGGCGGCCTCGATCTCGTCGAAGGCGAAGTTCACGGCCCGCGTGTCCGGCAGGCCGACCGCCTCCCCCCAGTTCAGGGCCCGCATCGAGGCGGCGTTCGCGCCCGAGACGAAGATCCGCACGGCGAGCGGCCTGTCTCCCGGGCCCTCGTCCACGGTCGGCACGTCCGCGACGACGACGCCCGGCTCGGTCAGGAGCCGGAGCTTGAGCGCGAACTCGAAGGGATGCCGCGCCTCCTCGGCGAGCGAACGGCGGCCGAACTGCTCGGGCACGACGACCGTGACGAAGTCGGACTCGCCGCGCGGCAGCCGCCAGACCTGCTCGAGGACGGCGTCCACCGTGCCGCCGTGCGGGTCGAGCGTCTCCAGGAGCGGCTCGCCTCCGGCGAGGTGGAACCAGCGCGGGCCGATCCCGGGGTCGCTGCCGCGGCGCGGGACGTGGATCGCGCGGAGCCCGTCGGGCGCGATCGTGCGGGCGAAGGCGAGGGCGCGCTCGGCCGCCGGGTCGAGGTCTTGGACGACGAGCAGGGTTCGGTTGCGCGCACCCGGAGCGGAGGCCACTGCCGCCGCGCCCGCGCTCAGCCGCCGCGCGACGCGGCGGTAGTGGCGGCGCACGCCGAACATCGCGAGGACGAAAATCGGGATCGCAACCGTGACGAGCCAGGCGCCCTCCGCGAACTTCGTCCAGATCACGATCGCTGCGACGAGCCCTGTCGCGCTCGCGCCGACCGCGTTGACGGCCGCGCGGCCGTGCCAGCCCGGCGTCCGCGTCCGCCGCCAGTAGCGCACCATCCCCGCCTGCGACAGCGTGAACGCGGTGAAGACGCCGATCACGTAGAGGTGGATCAGGCTGTTGGTGTTCGCCCGGTAGATGACGAGGAGCGCAGCGGCGAGCGCGGCGAGCACGAGCATCCCGTTCGAGAAGACCAGCCGATCGCCGAGATTCGAGAACTGGCGCGGCGCGAAGCGGTCGCGCGCGAGGAGCGCCGAGAGCCGCGGGAAGCCCTGGAACGACGTGTTCGCCGCGAGGACGAGGACGAGGAGTGTGGTCCCCTGGACGGCGTAGTACATGAAGGCGCCGGCGGAACCGGTCGGGAACACGGTCCGGGCGATCTGGGACACGACCGAGTCGGTCGAGCTCGGCATCGCGTGGACCTGCACCGCGAGGTAGGAGACGCCGAGGAACATCGTGATCGCGATTGCCCCGAGCACGGCGAGCGTGGTCGCGGCGTTCTTCCCCTGCGGGTGCCGAAACGCGCTGACGCCGTTCGCGATCGCCTCCACGCCGGTGAGGGCCGTCGATCCGGAGGAGAACGCGCGCAGCAGCACGAAGACACTGACCGCACCGGCGCCGGCGGGAAGCGCGTTCGGCACCTCCGCGTGGTGGATGTTCCCGGTGACCACCTGGCCGAGGCCGACCGCGACGAGCACGAGGACGGAGGTCACGAACGCGTACGTCGGAAGCGCGAAGAGCATCCCCGATTCGCGCACGCCGCGGAGGTTCGCGAGCACGATCAGGACGAGGCAGGCGAGCGAGAGCCCGACCTTGTGCGAGGCGAGCGAGGGGACGAACGAGGTGATCGCGTAGATCCCGGCCGAGATCGAGACGGCGACGGTGAGGACGTAGTCGGTGAGGAGCGCCGCCGCCGCGACGAGGCTCGGCGTGGTGCCGAGGTTCTCGCGGGCGACGACGTACGCGCCGCCGCTCGTCTCGTAGACGCGCACCGTCTGCCGGTAGGAAAGGATGACGATCGCCAGCAGGCACGCGATCCCGATCGAGATCGGGAAGACGAGATGCGCCGAGGTCGCCGATACGGCGACGAGCACGACGAGCGCCGACTCCGTCGCGTACGCAACGGACGACAGCGGGTCGGACGCAAAGATCGGCAGCGCAAGCGTCTTCGGGAGGAGCGTCTCCTCCATCTGACCGGTGCGCATCGGACGTCCGACGACGAAGCGCCGGACGCGACGAAGTGGCTCGACGGCCTCCGTCACGGCTCGAGCGCGCCGAGCACGCGGCGCAGCGTTCGGGCGAGGTTCTGCTCCGGGCCTTCCGAGTAGAGCGGGCTGGCGGCGTCCTGGAGCAGGATCTGCGTGAGAATGATCCCGCGCGCGGCGATGGGCCGCTCGTCGGCGAGTCGCGCGTGCAGTTGCTCGAGCAGCGGCTGAGCGCCGCGCGCGTCCGGCCGGCGGAGCGGCGACGCCGACGGCAGGCGCCGCGGGTCGAGCGCGTTGATCGTCGACTGCACTCCGCGCGCGAGACGGTCGCGCTGTGCACGGCACGTCAGCTCTGCGCACCGCCAGCGGACGAGCTCGGATGCATCGCGGCTCGTCGGCGCGTGGACGATGAGCCGGTCTGCCGTGTGCCGGACCGTCGACAGCTCATGCCTGGTCTGCAGCGTTC
>DASTZY010000146.1:0-6615 GCA_035764085.1 Gaiellaceae bacterium | reverse complement strand
GCGGTCGAGCACGGGCTCGAGCGGCGCCCCTGGGTCAAGTCGTCTCTCGCGCCGGGCTCGAAGGTCGTGAGCGAGTACTACCGGGCATCCGGCCTCGACACCTACCTCGACCAGCTGGGCTTCAACACCGTCGGCTACGGCTGCACGACCTGCATCGGGAACTCGGGCCCGCTGCCGGAGCCGATCAGCGCCGCCGTCGCGGACGGCGACCTCGTGGTCTGCGCCGTCCTCTCCGGCAACCGCAACTTCGAGGCGCGCATTCACGGCGAGGTGAAGGCGAACTATCTCGCGTCGCCGCCGCTCGTCGTCGCCTACGCGCTCGCCGGGCGGATGGACGTCGACCTCGTGAACGAGCCGCTCGGCCAAGGCTCCGACGGCGAGGACGTCTTCCTCCGCGACCTCTGGCCGAGCCGCGACGAGATCGACGCGGTGATCGGGAAGTCGGTCAGGGGCGAGATGTTCTCGTCCACGTACGCCGACGTCTTCACCGGCGACGAGCGCTGGCGCGCGCTCGAGACGCCGGAGGGCGAGCTGTACGCGTGGGACGACGCGTCGACGTACGTGCGACTGCCGCCGTACTTCGACGGGATGCCGCGCGAGCCCGAGCGGGTTGCGGACGTCGAGGGAGCGCGCTGTCTCGTCATGCTCGGCGACTCGGTCACCACCGACCACATCTCGCCTGCCGGCGCGATCCGGCCGGACTCGCCGGCGGGGCAGTACCTCACCGGGCACGGCGTCGAGCGGCGCGAGTTCAACTCCTACGGCGCGCGCCGCGGCAACCACGAGGTGATGGTGCGCGGCACGTTCGCCAACGTCCGGCTCAAGAACCTCCTCGTGCCGGGCAGCGAGGGCACGTGGACGGTGCACCTGCCGGACGGCGAGGAGGGAACGATCTTCGAGGTGGCCGAGCGCTACCGCGCCGACGGCGTGCCGACGATCGTGATCGCGGGCAAGGAGTACGGCTCGGGGTCGTCGCGCGACTGGGCTGCCAAGGGGCCGAACCTGCTGGGCGTGCGCGCCGCGATCGCCGACTCGTACGAGCGGATCCACCGCTCGAACCTCCTCATGATGGGCATCGCGCCGCTGCAGTTCATGCCGGGCGAGAACGCCGAGTCGCTCGGACTGACCGGCCGCGAGGAGTTCTCGATCTCGGGCCTCGAGGGTGGCGACGCCGACGAGGTGACGGTGCGCGCGGACGACAAGGAGTTCCGCGCCCGCCTGAGGCTCGACACTCCGCGCGAGCGCGAGTACTTCCGCCACGGCGGCATCCTCCAGTTCGTCCTCAGACGCCTCTTGGGCGCCTGAGGATCGAGGAACTCCGCGGGCCGGACCTTAGCCCTCGGGCGAAGAGCGCAGCTCTTCGCCCGATCGGCGTAGACGCGCGAGGCGCGCCTTCGCCTCCGCGTGGTGGCGCTCGCCGACGACGCGGTCGCCCTCCTGCAGCTCCCTGCAGACCCACCACGCGATGACGCCGAAGACGACCGGCAGCACCCAGACGGCGACGCGGTAGAACCAGATCTGCGACTCGTAGGCGAGTCCGAAGGTGACGTTGACGCGGTCGGAGGATCCCGCGAGGAAGACGAGGAAGATCCAGCTGACGATCCCGGTTCCGATCCCGGTGCGCACCGGCGCGTCGCGCGGCCGGTCGAGGAGGTTGTGGAACGCCTGGTCGCCGGTGAACTTGCGCTCGAGCCACGGCCAGAAGTAGAGGAAGCCGAAGACGAGGAGCGGGAAGGCGGCTCCGCCCCAGAACGGATTGGGTACGAGGGTGTAGCCGCCGATCGTGAGGTCGAAGCTCGGGACGAGGCGAAGGGCGCCGATCAGCCAGCCGAGGTACCAGTCCGGCTGGGCGCCGTTCGTGGAGGAGTAGGTGTGGTACGGCCCCCAGAGCCAGATGGGGTTGATCTGGACGAGGCCGCCGAGCAGGAAGAGGAGGCCTGCCGTCCCGACCATCAGGCCCAGCGACCGCGGCGCCTGACCCGGAAAGGCGGGCACGCCGACGATCGTGCGTTCGGTCTGCGTCTTCTTCCGCCGGAACTGCGTGTGGTGCCGCATCGCCACGAGCAGCAGATGCGCACCGAGGAGCAACCCGATCAGGATCGGGAAGATCAGGACGTGGGCGATGTACATCCGCGGCCAGAGCTTCTCGCTGCCGGGGAACATCCCGTCGAACAGCCAGTTCATGAGGTTCTGGCCGACGAACGGCAGCGAGAGACCGACCGAGTAGCCGATCACCAGGCCCATCCCCGACAGGAGGTCGTCGACGAGCGAGTAGCCGAGGTACGCCTCGAGCAGCGAGAGAATGAGCATCGTCACTCCGAGCCAGTAGGTCAGCTCGCGCGGCTTCCGGTACGCCCCGGTGAAGAAGATGCGGAAGAGGTGGAGGACGATCGCCGCGATGAACACGTTCGCCGCCCAGTGATGCGTCTGCCGGATCAGCAGACCGGCCTTGACGAAGAGCGAGAGGTGCACGACCGACGCATACGCCTCGCTCATCTTCTGGCCGTAGAGCGGCGCGTACGGCTCGTGGAAGACGATTTCCTTCGTTGAGTCGACGAAGAAGAACGTCAGGTAGATCCCCGTCGCGACGAGGACGATGAACGCGTAGAGCGCGACCTCGCCGAGCAGGAACGACCAGTGGTCGGGGAAGAGGTACCGCAGCGCCTTGCGCAGGTACGGGGCGGTCGCGGTGCGCTGGTCGACCCAGCGGACTGCGCGCCGCGTAATCGGCGCTCCGCGCGAAGCGGTCACGGCTGCGCCTTCCAGAGGCGGACGCCCCACCAGGACGGGCCGACCGGCCCGTCGAAGTTGCCCTTCGCGCGCAGGTAGCCGCTCGAGTCCACGTAGACCGGGAGCAGCGGCAGGTCCCGCCCGGCGGGCCCGAAGGTGACCGTGCCGCCGGTGGCGGGGTCGAAGGTCGAGTAGTGACAAGGACAGACGAGCGCCGGCTTCGGCTCGTCGGGCTGGAAGAGCGGCGCGCGGTAAAGCGTGATCGCGCAGCCGGCATGGGTGCAGATGCGCGAGTAGGCGAGGATCCCGCCTGCGTCGTAGCCCTTCAGGTGCGCCGGCAGGTCGAGCTCGTCCGGCGGCAGCCGGATCACGACGAGCGACGCCGCCATCTGCTCCTTGCCCTGCTCGCCGACGCCCTCCGGGAAGGCGAGATAGAAGTTGTTCTCCTGGACGTCCGCGGCCTTGAGCGGCCGGCCGTGCTCGTCCACGAGCCGCCGCCCGCGCCGCCACGGCGTGGTGAGGAAGTCCCCAACCCGGAACAGCGGGCCGAACGAGACGGCCGGCGTGAGCAGCGCGAGGCCGAGCGTGCCGCCCGCCCCCAGCAGGCCGAGCTTGAAGAACCGCGACCGCGTGAAGCGCGTGCCGCTCTCGTCGACGACCTCCGCGATCACCTGCTGCTCGCCGGGATGCTCGTGTGGCGGGTACTCCTCCGCGACCTCCTCCGACGGAACGAGCTTCAGGCCGAGGACGATCAACGCCGCGGCGAGGAAAAGCAGTGCGAGCCCCAGCGCCGCGCCCAGCAGCTGCGTCTCGTCGGGCAGCGAGTCCCCGAAGGCGTAGATGAGGATGAAGCCGAGCGCGGCGAGCGACGTGAGGCCCAGCAGAAGCAGGACGCCGAGCTCCGCGCCGAGGCTCGCCGGGGGCGCGGCGGTCACGATGCGCGTCTCCTCGGGCTGCGGGCGCCGCCGGCGGCGGCCGACGACGAGCACGAGCGCCGAGACGATCGCATTGCGGACGCGGCTCACGATTTCCGCTCCCGGCGCCGGCAAAGCCGACGCCTCCGCTCCTCGGTGAGCTCCGTCGAGCCTACGCTCACGAGCGCAGCCTCCTCCCGAGCAGCAGGCAGAGGACGAGCAGCGCCGGAATCGCGATGAACCCCGTCACGAGCCCTTCGGGGACCGGGCCGATGAAGCCGAGCCCCCAGCCGCCCGGCCGGTACGGGCGGTGCGTGAACTCGACGTAGCGGACGATCGAGTCGAGCTGCCGGTCGCTGATCGCCCGCCGCGTGAACTTCGGCATCACGTACGGCCCGATGCGCACCGCCTCCGCGACCTGCACCGGGGTCGCCCGGCTGAGCGGCGGCGGCAGCGCGCCGGTCACGTAGCCGCCCTGGGCGACGACCTGGTGGCAGCCGGAGCAGTGCTCGGTGAAGAGCGCCAGCCCCTGCGAGAGGTTGCCCAGCTCCGGCCTCGGCTTCGGGATCGGGGGGCCGCCGAAGCTCGCGACGTACGCGACGAGGGCCCGGATCTGGTGCTCGCCGAAGATGACGCGCTGCCGCCGGGGCTCCAGGCCGACGTGGCGCAACGGCATGTAGCCGGTGCGGAGGTAGAAGTCCGCCGCGAGCGCGCCGACGCCCTGCAGGGAGGGCGCGATCCCGGCCTGCTGCCCCTGTTCGCGCCCCGGACCGGCCCCGGTCGCACCCGGCGGCTGGTTGACCCGCCCGGAGGCGTTCGGGCCGTGGCAGCCGAGGCAGTACTCGCCGTAGAGGTGGGAGCCGTAGGCGGCGAGTGGGTCCTTCGGCGTGCTCGCGCCGGCGGCGCCCGCTGCGACGAGCGCGGCCGCGGCGAGCCCGGCGAGCGTCAGGACTGCACGCATAGCGAGTCGAAGGTCGCGGCGAGGCCGTCCATGAGGATGACGGCGAGGAAGAGGACGTTGGCGACCATCGCCGCCGTGGCGAAGAAGTGGAGGCGGCTGTAGGGGACGGCGCCCGCCCAGCGGCCCTCTCCGGGGGGCCCGTCGCCGTAGTTCGTCTCGCGCGTGGCGAGGAAGACGGCGACGGCCGCGGCCTCCGAGATCAGGACGAGGAGGGCGGCCACCGCGAGGATCGCCAGTTGCCACGTGTCGTAGCCGATGCCCCACTGCAGGCCGGCCACCCGGCACCGCGCCTCGCCGACGCCGTAGCCGACGACGTGCTGGCCGGTCCAGGCGAGCGGCGCCACCACGACTCCGACCCACTGCACGACGCTCAGCTGCTCCAGCGTGAAGCGGCCGACGCGCTCGCGCGGCGACGGGGCGAGAAGCGTCTCGCGGCGGGCGGGGACGATGTCGCGAGCCTGGCTCATATCGTCGCCGTGAGGAGGACCCCGGTCACGATCAGGGTCAGGACGTTGACCGCGTGCCAGTAGAAGGCGACCGCCTGGACGGCGTTCAGCCGGTACATCGTCAGGCCGCGGAGGAGCTTCCACAGGAGCCAGACCACGAGGAGGATCCCGACCCCGACGTGCGCGTGGTCGGCGCCGAGCAGCACGTAGTAGATGGAGCTGTACGCGTTGTCCTGGGGCGTCGAGCTCTGCAGCTGGTGGAGGAAGTCGTGCACCGCCCAGACGAAGTAGCCGCACTGGATCCCGAGCGCGAGCAAGAGCAGGAACCGCGTCGTCCCGAGTCGTCCGCGCCGGGCCGTGCTCGCCGCGCGCTGCATCGGCAGGCTCGTCGCGGCGAGGACGCCGACCATGATCAGCGGCACGACGACACGCGGCTCCGGCGTCCCGAGCGGCGGCCAGTGCGGAGAGCCGAAGCGGAGGTAGTAGTAGCTGCCGATGAAGGTGCCGAAGAGCGTGGCCTCGCTCGCGACGAGCATCGCCATCCCCCAGAAGGCGAGGCTCGGCCCCCGACGACGTCCGGCGGCAAGTCTCAGGTCGGCCGATCCGCGAGCGTCCGTCGTCCGCGGGACGAGCCGCTCCGGCACTCCACCTGCGACGTAATCGCTCATCTCCCGCTCCTGCGCCGCCCATGTCGGCGCCTCCGCTCCTTGATGAGCTCCGTCAAGCCTACGCTCATACGTCGCTCTCCTGCGGCTCGCCGCCGTGCCAGCCGAGCAGCGCGAGCCCGACTCCCGCCAGCGCGAACAGCGCGCCCAGCCAGAGCTGGAGGAGCAGGAGGACGAACACGATCGACATCGCCAGGGCGAGCAGGATCGGCCACGGCGAGTCGTGCGGCATCTCGACGATCTCGGCCCACCAGCCGTCCACGGGGGAGCTCACCGGCTGCTCGTGCCCCTGCTCGAGCACCATCACGCCCTCGGCGAGCTTGCGCCGGTCCTCCTCGCGGTCGGCGTAGTCCCAGTTGGCATACGCGCTCGAGACCTTGGGGATGACCGCGAAGTTGTACTCGGGCGGCGGCGACGAGATCGTCCATTCGAGCGTCGCCCCGTGCCACGGGTCGGGGCCGGCGACCGGGCCGCGGAAGTAGCTCACGATGAGGTTCGCGAGCAGCACGACGATCCCGATGGTCGTGATGTACGAGCCGATCGTCTCCGCCAGGTTGCCCGGCCCCCAGCCGAGCCCGGACGGGTACGTGTAGTTGCGCCGGGGCATCCCCTCCAGCCCGACGATGTGCATCGGGAAGAAGAGGAGGTTCGTCCCGACGAAGATGGTCCAGAAGCTGATCTGACCCGGCAGCTCGAAGTACAGCTTCCCGGTCACCTTCGGGAACCAGAAGTACATGCCGCCGAAGATCGGGAAGACTGCGGCCCCGAAGATGATGTAGTGGAAGTGCGCGATGACGAAGTAGGTGTCCGTCACCTGCTGGTCGAACGGCACCGCGAGGAACATGATCCCGGTCAGCCCGCCGGCGACGAACATGAAGATGAAGCCGGCGATGAAGAGC
>DASTZY010000145.1:0-2236 GCA_035764085.1 Gaiellaceae bacterium | reverse complement strand
GGCCTCGAGCGGCTCGACCGCGAGCTCCTGCGCTCGATCGTCGAGAAGTACGAGGGAGGCCCCGTCGGGCTCAACACGCTCGCCGCGGCGCTCGGCGAGGAGCCGGACACGATCGAGTACGTCTACGAGCCGTACCTCCTGCAGCTCGGCTTCATCCAGCGCACGCCGCGCGGGCGCACGATCACCGCGCTCGGCCGCGCGCATCTCGGCGCGCCGCCGGCCGAGCCCGAGACGGACGCCCGGCTCTTCTAGCCCGCCGCGGGCTGGGGCCGTCTCCGGCGGCTCGTGGGGCGACTCGTCGAAATCGGGAACGGCTAGTGTCAGAGCCGTGCCGGATCTCTGGACACCGGTCCCCGAGATGCCGCACGAGGCGTTCGTCGACCGGCTGCACAAGGCGATCGCGTCGTTCGCCGAGGCCGCCGGCGTCGTGAAGCCGGTCGTCGAGGTCGAGCTCGCCGACACGTCGCGTTTCGTCCTCGAGCGGATCGATCCAGAGCCCGGCTTCGGGATGGTGACGCTCTACGTGACGGACGCGCGCGACGACGCGCCGGACGCCCTCATCGTCCCGATCGGCTCCGTGCGCCGGATCGAGTTGAGCAAGGCGCCCGAGGAGCGGGTCCAGCGCTTCGGGTTCAGTGTCCCGCCCGCGACGTAGACGAGCCACGGCGCGACGAGCAGCGCCATCACGTCGAACCAGACGTAGCCGCTCGCGACCCCGCTCGGCGGGTTGCCGTCGGGGATTCCGAGCCCGGGAAGCGCGGTCGCCCAGCGCCACGTCCCGATCGACGTCCCGTACAGCTCGAGCGCCGCGACGACGAGGAAGACGCCCGCGTAGGTGGTCCGCGCGCGCGACCGCCAGAGGAAGAGGAGCAGCAGGGGCACGCCGACGGCGCCGGCGACGTCCGGCCGCGGGAGCATCGTCACTCCGGCGATCCCCCAGATCGCGGCGCCGAGGGCGGCGGCCCAGACGACCGCGCGGGCGCGCAGGCTGCGGCTCAGCGCGACGCCGCTCAGGTAGACGAGCCCGTGGGCGGGCGGGATGAAGAGCGGCAGGTTGTGCAGCCGGTAGTGGTAGACACCCCAGAGGAGGGATCCCGTGACCTCGCCGACCGTCGCGAAGAGCACGACTCCGACGGTCTGGGCCCGCAGGAGCGGCGCGAGCGGCAGGAGGGCGACCGCAAGGACGGCGAAGGTAAGCGCGCCGAGCGCGAGCTGTCCCCGATAGGAGACCTGAGTGTCGAGTGCGAGGAGCGCCGCCAGGTAGGCGGGGAGCACGATCGCGTACCGGCGAGGGACGATCACCTGCGGTACTGGAGCTCGTGCCAGCTCGGCGTGGGGAGGAGGTCGACCAGCGCGCGGCCGCCGTTCGTGTCGGCGAACGTGAAGTCCTGCCGGTCGTCGTCCCAGCCGACCTCGAGCAGCCCTTCCTTGACGCGGTGGTCGAGCCACGCTCCGCGGAAGACGAGCTTCTTCAGCCAGTAGACGAGCGACTCGCCGCGGACGAGGGCGAGTGAGTCCCAGTGGCGGACGAGGTACTCCCCGAGCGCGCTGCGGGGCGTGTCGATCGCGTCGCGCTCCACGAGCTCCACGAGATCGGCGGTCTCGTCCTCGTCGAGCTCGGGGCCGGCGACGAGGCCGAGCCGCACGGCGGCGGCCGTGACGCGCTCCTCGAAGTCGAGGCTGCTGAAGGAGAAGCGGTAGCCGAGGAACTCGACTATGTAGTCGTCGCCGGAGTGGTAGTTGCCGGCCGCCTCCACGGGCGAAGCGTACCCTGGTGCGATGCGGGTACTCCGCTATCTCGCGGCGCTCGCTGCCGTGCTCGTGCTGGTCGCCGTGACGGCGTGGGCGCTGTCGTGGCCGTTCGAGAAGGCGGTCTTTCTCGCGCCGGTGATCGTGGTCGGAGGGGCGGCCGCCGTCGGCCTTGTCCTCCTGTGGGGGAAGGTGGCCGCCAGCTCGCTGCGGGAGTCCCGCCACCCGCGGCGCGTGCTCGCCTACTGGCTGCTCGGCATCGGCCTAATCGTCCTGCTGACCGTGCTCGGGGTGAAGCTCCCGAACGAGGGCGGCTAGGAGCCGGTCGATCTCGTCACGCGTCGTGTAGGCGGCGACGGACAGCCGCAGGAGATTCCTGTCGTCGTCGACGGGGATCTCGACCTTGTGGCGGGTGAAGAGCCGGTCGGAGAGGTCCGGATCCGGGCTCGGGAGCCCGACGGCGGCCATCTGGGCGAGCATCTGGTCG
>DASTZY010000144.1:0-3656 GCA_035764085.1 Gaiellaceae bacterium | reverse complement strand
GATCGAGTCGGCCGAGCTGACGATGCTGCCGAAGACGACCGTCGCCGTCGAGGACGAGAGCGAGGCGAAGAAGATCCTGCGCCTGATCGACCAGCTCGAGGAGAACGACGACGTGCAGGAGGTCTACGCGAACTTCGACATTCCCGAACGCGTCCTCGAAAGCGTGGCCGGCTAGCGCCGTCCACGCTCCGCGGAACCGAACTCGGCGTCGCCGGCTCTCACCCACGCTTCGGCGAGGGGGCGACGATAGAACAACGCGAGTGGCACGGATACGAGGATCAGGACGGCTTCGTCGAGCGGCCCCGGGATCGGAAGGAGGCCAAGAGCCGCGAGCCACCTGAGCGGCTTCGGGATTCGCTCGTCCGTCGCGGCGATCCTGATCGCGCGGACGGTGTGCCGGAGCAAGGGGACGGCAGCTCGCACGATCTCAGAGTACGCGGGCTCGCCGTCGTCCGGAAGGCTCTGCGGAGCGCAGTGAGGGAGCACGCGCGCGCGTGCTCCCTCAGCGCCGAGTACCGAGTTAGTGGCCCTTGCCCTTGCCGTGGTGCAGCACGTGGTGCTCGACCCAGCTGACGCACTGGCCTTGATTCTTGAAGGACGGCGAGGTGAACGTCTTCCACCCGCCGTGCTTGCACTGGGCCTTCGACGTCGGGCTGCCCGCGACGGGCACCTGCGTCTGGCCGTTGAAGGTGATCTGGCTCAGGTCGGCCGTCCCTTGGACGTCGATCAGCACGTCGACCGACGTGATCGTGCCGGTGGGAACGGGCACCTGATTCCCGGCTGCCGCGATCGTGGCCGCGGTGAACGTGTACGTCGCGGTGCCGTCGCCGTTGATGGTCGGCGTGACGTTGTTGCAGCCGAGGAAGAACGTGCCGTCCGTCGTGACCACGTTGAAGCGCGGCGAGCCGCCCTGGCACTGCGCCGTGCTCGCGAGGGTGAACGATGCGGACGTGAACGTCTGCCCGCTCACTCCGGTGATCGTGGCGCCGGCCGAAGCGTTCGTGTCGGTCGTACACGGCTTCGAGAGGTGCAGTACGCCGCCGCTGAACGTCGACGTCGGCGAACAGACCGCGCCGGCGCCGACGAATGTCCACGGCACGAGCGCGGCCGCCGCCGTTCCGGCGAGCGCCAGCGCAGCGACCCCCGCAGCGGCGAGGATTATGGGCTTCTTCATCCTGATTCCTCCAATCTCGCTTGACGGAGGCTTTTCCGCGTCGGGCAAAGAGCACGCGGCTTAGACGTAAAGACCCTGTCAATTTCGGGACCGGGTAGTGGCTCAGCTCGGAATCTCGGGCTTGTGAGCGGGCAGCCACGCGCCGCCTGCGGCGTCGTACTCGGCGATGGTGACGAGGACGATGCCCATGCAGCCGCACTCGCAGAAGAACCCGACCTCTCTCTCGTCACGAAAGCTCAGGGCGAGAGCGCGAATGTGCCCGTTCGTCTCTCGCGCGAGCGACGCGCGGTCCGGCTCGTCTGGGTTCTTGGGGGTGTCGGCCATCCGTTGTCCCCTGGGCCAGTATCTCTCTCTGGAGAAACGGCGCGCGGGAGATCGGGGATTCCATCGATGTGGGTACGCCTGGCGCGCCGCTCGCGGGTGCCCGCATCCTGTCACGGTGCGAACAGGATTCGTCCGGTCGTGTCCGTAGCTTTCTGTCGTGAAGGTCGTAGGCATCGACCCGGGGATCGCTTCGTGCGGGTACGGAATCGTCCAAGAAAGCGACGGCCGCCTCAGGGAGGTGGCGCACGGCTGCTGGTCGACCCCGGCCGGGCAGGACACCGTCATCCGTTTGAAGACGATCCACGACGCGGTGGCGGAGCTCATTGCCGCGCACGCTCCGGATGCGGTGGCGCTCGAGGAGTCGTACGTCGGCGCCGACGCCCGCACCGCGCTCTCCGTCGGCCAGGCACGCGGCGTCGTGCTCGTCGCGGCCGCCAACGCGGGGGTCGCCTGCCGCGAGTACGCCCCGGCCAGCATCAAGCAGGCGATCTGCGGCTACGGCCGCGCCGAGAAGGCGCAGATGCAGCGCATGGTCAAGATGATCCTCTCGCTGCAGGAGCTCCCCACCCCGAACCACGCCGCCGACGCGCTCGCCGTCGCGATCTGCCACGCCCTCTCGCCGCCGCTCCTGCGCGCGGCCGCCGGCTGAGGGGAACGTCCGTTCCCGCGCGTACGCTCCTCGCATGATCGCGCGCCTCCGCGGCAAGCCCGCCGCCAACACGCCGGAAGGGCTCGTGCTCGACGTGAACGGCGTCGGCTACCTCGTCCACGCGACGCCCACCGCCGTCCGGAAGGGCGAATCGGCGGACGAGATCACGGTCGAGACGTACCTCCACGTGCGAGAGGACGCGCTGCAGCTCTACGGGTTCGCCGACCGGAGCGAG
Source organism: Gaiellaceae bacterium (assembly GCA_035764085.1). Classification (GTDB taxonomy): domain Bacteria; phylum Actinomycetota; class Thermoleophilia; order Gaiellales; family Gaiellaceae; genus Palsa-739. Next base: position 1,274 of record DASTZY010000144.1, on the reverse strand, counting down.
CGGGAGCTGTTCGTCCAGCTCCTCGCGGTGAGCGGAGTCGGGCCGAAGGTCGCGCTCGCGATCGTCTCCGGCTCGCCCGTCGCCGAGCTGCGCAACGCCATCGCCCGCGGCGACGCCGCGCGCTTCCAGGCGATCCCCGGGATCGGGAAGAAGACGGCGGAGCGGATCGTGCTCGAGCTGAAGGAGAAGCTCGGCGACCCGGCGCTCGCACCGGCCGCCGACGGCTCCGGCGAACACCACCTTGTCGCGCGCGACGCGCTCGTCGAGCTCGGCTGGGCGCTGCTCGACGCCGAGCGCGCGCTCGCCGAGGTCGATCCGGAGCTGCCGCCGGAGGAACGCGTCCGGCTCGCGTTGAAGAAGGCCGCGTGAGCACACAGTTTCTCGCGCCGGCCCTCCGCGACGACGAGGAGGAGGTCGAGCAGAGCCTCCGGCCACGCCGCCTGGACGAGTTCGTCGGGCAGGCGAAGATGAAGGAGCAGCTCTCGATCGCGCTCGATGCCGCGAAGGGACGCGGCGACGCACTCGACCATGTGCTCCTCGTCGGACCGCCGGGGCTCGGCAAGACGAGCCTCGCGCACATCATCCGCGAGGAGCTGGGCGTGGGCATCCGTTCCGTGGCCGGCCCTGCCCTCGAGCGCAAGGACGTGGCGGCGATCCTCACCGCGGTCGAGGCGCGCGACGTCGTCTTCGTCGACGAGATCCACCGGCTCAGCCGCGCCGCCGAGGAGATCCTCTACCCGGCGCTCGAGGACTTCCGCCTCGACATCGTCATGGGCCAGGGGACGGCCGCACGCACGCTCACGCTCGACCTGCCCCCGTTCACGCTCGTGGGCGCGACGACGCGCACGGGCCTCCTCACCTCGCCGCTGCGCGACCGCTTCGGGATCACCTTCCGGTTGGACTACTACGAGCACGACGAGCTGGCGGCGATCGTCCGGCGCTCGGCCGGGATCCTCGGCGTCGAGATCGCCGGTGACGCCGCCGACGAGATCGCCGGCCGTGCCCGCGGCACGCCCCGCGTGGGCAACCGGATCCTGCGTCGTGTGCGGGACGTCGCCCAGGTGCGCCACGAGGGAGCGATCACGACCGCGATCGCGCGCGAGGCGCTCGAGCTGCTGGAGGTGGACGAGGCCGGCCTCGAGCGGCTCGACCGCGAGCTCCTGCGCTCGATCGTCGAGAAGTACGAGGGAGGCCCCGTCGGGCTCAACACGCTCGCCGCGGCGCTCGGCGAGGAGCCGGACACGATCGAGTACGTCTACGAGCCGTACCTCCTG
>DASTZY010000143.1:0-9440 GCA_035764085.1 Gaiellaceae bacterium | reverse complement strand
GCGGCGGCGCTCCTTGCGTCGGACGTCGCGCTGGCGACTCAGCTTGCGGAGCCGTGCCCGAAGCTGCGTGATACGACGGCGCGCGAGGCGGCGGTCGGTCTCGAGCTGCGACTCGCCCGGGCCGCGCGTCCCGACGCCGGCGCCGAGGCCGCCCGTGCCGCCGCCGAGACGCTCGAGGTGCTGCCACATCCCCCGCATCCGCGGCAGGTTGTACTCGAGCTGCGCGAGCTCGACCTGGAGCTTTCCCTCGGCGCTGACTGCGTGCTGCGCGAAGATGTCGAGGATCAGCTGCGTCCGGTCGACGACCCGCGCCTGGAGCTCGTTCTCGAGCGTCCGCTGCTGCGGCGGGGTGAGCTCGTCGTCGACGAGAAGCACCTCCGCGCCGGCCTCGCCGTAGGCCTCCTTCAGCTCCTCGAGCTTCCCCTTGCCGACGTAGGTGCGCCGGTCGGGAAGCCGCCGGTGCTGGACGACGCGGGCGACCGGCTCGACGCGGGCCGTTCGCGCCAGCTCCTCGAGCTCCTCGAGCTCGTCGGCCCCGTCGGCTCCGGGCACGAGCACGGCGAGGACGAGCCCGCGCTCGGGCTCGGCCGCCCAGGAGCGATCGGGCTGTCTCACCGCCATCCGGCGGTCATTATGACTCCTGCTATGCCCGTTTCCGATCTCGCGGCCCGCACGCTGGAGCTCATCGATGTTCCCTCCGAAAGCCGTCGTGAAGCAGCCGCGATGGATCTCGTCCGCCGCCTCCTGCCGGGCGAGCCGCTCTACGACGACGGCGAGGCGATCGTGTGGGGAGACCCTGCGGCGCCGATCCTGCTCGCGGGCCATCTCGACACCGTGCCGGCGCAGGAGAACATTCCGGGGTCGATCGCCGACGGCACCGTGCACGGCCTCGGGGCGAGCGACATGAAGGGCGGCGTCGCGGTCATGCTCGAGCTCGCGCGCGACGGGCTTCCGGCTCGATACGTCTTCTTCACGCGGGAGGAGGTGGCGCTCGAGGAGAGCCCGCTGCCGGCCGTCTTCGCGGCCGGGGTGCTCGCGGGCGCCGAGCTCGCCGTCGTCCTCGAGCCCACGGACGGGATCCTCCACGCCGGCTGCCTGGGGAACGTGCAGGCGCAGGTCGAGTTCCAGGGCGAGAGCGCTCATTCGGCGCGCCCGTGGACGGGCAGCAATGCGATCCACGCGCTCGCGGAGGCGCTGGCCCCGCTGGCGCAGCTCGATCCGTTCGAGGTCGAGCTCGACGGGCTGGTGTACCGGGAGGTGGTGAGCGTGGTGCGCGTGGAAGGCGGGATCGCGGCGAACGTGGTGCCGGCGCGGGCCGAGGCGGAGCTCAACTTCCGCTTCGCGCCGGGCCGCTCGCGCGACGAGGCGGCGGCCCGGCTGCGCGAGCTCGTCCCGTCGGGCGAGCTGCGCGTCCTCCACAACTCGCCGTCCGCGCCGCCGGCGCTCGGGAACCCGCTCGTGGCCCGGCTGCGCGAGCTCGTGCCCGACGTCGCGCCGAAGCAGGCCTGGACGCCCGTCGCCCAGTTCGCCGAGCAGGGAATCGACGCGATCAACTACGGCCCGGGCGCGACGGTGTTCGCACACCGGCAGGACGAGCAGATCCCCATCGCGAACCTGCACGCCGTGTACGAGACGCTGGCTAGGTTCCTCGCATGATCAATCCGGTGCTGGCGGAGATGGCCGTCTACCCGTTCACGCGGCTCGAGGAGGAGCGACGGCGACTTCTGGCGGCGGGCGTCGACGTGATCGACTTCGGCAAGGGCGACCCGAACGAGCCGACCGACCCGGCGATCCGCCGGGCGCTCGTCGAGGCGCTCCCCGAGCGGGCGCCGTATCCGCTCGCGCAGGGCTTGCCGGAGCTGCGGGAGGCCGCGGCGGGCTGGCTCGAGCAGCGCTTCGGCGTCTCCGTCGATCCCGATCTCGAGATCGTGCCGACGTACGGCTCCAAGGAGGCGATCTTCTCGCTCGCGCAGGTCCTGGGAACGGGAGGCCGGGTCGTCGCTTTCGGGGAGCCGGCGTACCCTGTCTACGAGCGCGGGGCCCTGTTCGCCGGCGGGCGGGTGCAGACCCTGCCGCTGCGGCGCGAGAACGGCTTCCTCCCCGACCTCGACGAGCTGGACGGCGACGTCGCGCTCGTCTGGGTCAACTACCCGCACAACCCGACAGGCGCGGTGGCGCCGCGCGAGTTCTACGACCGGCTCGCGGAGGCGGCCGAGCGCCACGACTTCGTGGTGGGGTCCGACGAGGCGTACACGGAGCTCTGGTTCGACGAGCCGCCGGCGTCCGCGCTCCAGGCGGGCGATCGCTCGCGCCTCGTCGTCTTCCAGACGCTGAGCAAGCGCTCCTCGATGACCGGGTACCGCTCGGGGTTCGTGGCGGGGCCGCCGGCGATCGTCGCGGCCCTGAAGGCGTACCGACCCACGGTGGGAACGGCGCCGCAGGAGTTCGTCCAGCGGGCTTCGGTCGTCGCGTGGAACGACGAGCGCCACGTCGAGGAGACGCGCGCCCGGTACCGCGCGAAGCGGGAGGTGCTGATCCCGGCGATCGAGAGCCGCGGCTGGGAGATCGTGGCGAGCGAGGCGACGATGTACCTCTGGGTCGTCGGCCCGGACCCGGCCGAGCTGCTCGAGCGCGGGATCATCGTCTCGCCGGGCGAGATGTTCGGGCCGAGCGGCGCGGGTTACGTCCGCTTCGCGCTCGTCCCCACGCTCGCCGAGTGCGAGCGGGCGGCAGAGATCCTGCGGGAGGAGTCCTGATGGACGTCGAAGCCACGATCGCGGCGCTCGACCGCGGTGAGGTGCGGGTCGCGGAGAAGGTCGACGGCGACTGGCGCGTCAACGAGGAGGCGAAGGCGGCGATCCTCGAGTACTTCCGCGTGCGGACGGTCGAGCCGATCGAGGTCGGCCCGTTCGAGTACCTGGACAAGATCCCGCTCAAGCACGACCACGCGGAGCGCGGCGTGCGCGTCGTGCCGCCGGCGACCGCCCGGTACGGCTCGTTCCTCTCGCCAGGCGTGATCCTGATGCCGAGCTACGTGAACATCGGCGCGTGGGTCGGCGCGAACACGATGGTCGACACGTGGGCCACGGTCGGATCGTGCGCGCAGATCGGGGCCGACGTCCATCTCGCGGGCGGTGTCGGGATCGGCGGCGTGCTCGAGCCGGTCAACGCACGGCCCGTGATCGTCGAGGACGGTGCCTTCATCGGCTCGCGGAGCATCGTCACGGAGGGCTGCATCGTCGGGGAGAGCGCGATCCTCGGCGCCGGTGTCGTGATCACCGCGTCGGTGCCGATCATCGACGTCACAGGCTCGGAGCCCGTCGAGCACCGTGGCCACGTCCCGGCGCGCGCGGTCGTCGTTCCCGGCGTGCGAGAACGCGAATTTCCTGCCGGCAGCTACGGCTTGCCGACGCCGCTGATCGTCGGCTGGCGGGACGAGTCCCACAACCGGATGTCGCTGAACGACGTGCTCCGCGAGTTCGAGGTCGGGACCTGACGTCGCCGCCGGACTCCGGCCAGCGCGTAGACGAACAGCGCGAGCTGGAGCCCGACGAGCATCGTGTCGAGGTCGATTCCCTCGTCGAAGCTGTCCTGTGCGAGCCCCATCCCGAACGTTGAGCCGTTGGCGAGGGCGAAGTCCAGGGCGAGCACGAGCCCGACGAGCAGTGCCGCGAGGGTCGCCGCGGGCGCATACCGCGCGATTCGCCCGGGCAGGCGCAGGACGCCCACGATCAGCACGATGCCCACCGCCAGCTCGGCGATCTCGATCGCGTAGCCGAATGCGACCGCGTGCGGGACGACGGCGCTGTCGAGTACGCCGCGATACCAGGCCGGAGCCGCGTGCGACATGTCCCGAAGCTCCGCCGCCAGCCCGGCCGGAAAGTCGCCGCGCACGATCTTCGTGAGGCCGGAGACCAGCCACTCGTATCCGATGCAGACCTGGATCAGGAGCAGCGCGAGTACTGCGGCGCTCCTCGATCCGTGCGCCCTGGCGATGTCCATCAGTGGCTCATCGTCCCGGCAACGTTCCCGACGTTGAGGAGGCCGACCTCGCCGAGCATGACGCTGGCGAAGCTGTGCGAGACGAAGGGGTAGATCCCGGCCCTGGGGATCGTGACGTCGAATACTCCCCCGCCTCCGGCCGGGACGACCGCCGTCTGGATGTCGTGCTGCGGCGGGTCGACGAGATCCGCGTTGATCCAGGCTCGCCTGAGAATCGTCCCGACGACGTGGAACTCCGTGTTGAGCGAGGGGCCTGCGTCGACGACCCAGAAGCGTACGGTCTGCCCGGGCATCGCCGTGAGCGGATGCGTCTTGTACTGCGCCGCATAGCCGTTGAAGGTCACCCAGTCCGGCGTCATCTGCTCGGCCTTCGTCACGTCGAGACCGGCGGGCTTCGCGGTGCCGGGTGAGTTCAGATACCACTCGCTCGAGACAAGAACGTACTGTCGCTGCACCGGCGGCAGGTTCTTCGGCTCGACGACGATCGCCCCGTACATGCCGTTCGCGATGTGCATGAAGGCCGGCGCCGTGCCGCAGTGGTACATGAAGACGCCGGGGACGGACGCCACGAATCTGAACGTCTTCGAGGCTCCCGGCGCGACGTCTCCAAAGGCGACGTTCGGCGCCACCTGAGCCGCGTGGAAGTCGACCGAGTGCGGCATCGCGCCGCCGTTCGTGAGCGTGACGGCGACCGTCTGGCCTTGTCGCACGTGGATCACGGGGCCGGGAGCGGTGGCTCCGAACGTCCAGGCCTCGTAGCGGATGCCGGGCGCCACCGACACGACGCGGTCGGCGATCGAAAGGTGGACGTGAGCGACGGGGCCGCTCGCGGCGGCAGGCAGCGTCGCGGGAACGGCGGCGTGCCGCATCGCGAGCACGTCGGCGTTCGGCGGTGCGATGCCGGCGAAGCTCGGTGTCGCTACGGAGCCCGCGCCGGCGGCGGCCGCCGAAGACGCCGACATTCCCGTCGCCGACGAGCTCGTGCCGGCCGCTTGCGCGGAAGCGGCAGCGCGCTGGGCGTCGGTGCTGGCGTCGTGCGCGGAGACGGCGAGCCAGGCCCCGATCGCGATGACGAAGGGGATCAGGAAACCCGCGACGACCGCGAACACCCTCCAGCCGATCCCGGTCCCGGATTCGGAGTGGCTTGCCGAATACGTGCTCATGACGCCTCCTGGTTTCGACTTCTCGGAGGCACCGTAAGACGAGGCCGTTCGGTGCGAATCCGTATTTTTTACGAGTGTCGTAGTGGGAAGTTCGCAGGCACGATGAGCCCATGGACGGGGAGCGGCAGCGGCAAGCGATCCTCGAGGCCCTGAGAGGCGAGGGAGGCGGCCTCGATACGAATCAGCTGGCCGAACGCCTCGACCTGCACCCGAACACGATCCGTTGGCACCTCGGCCGTCTCGAGCACGCCGGCCTCGTTCAGGCGACTCCGGAACGGCGGCATCGACGTGGGCGCCCCAGCATCGTCCACCGGCTGACCGGCGAGGGCGTCGCCCGCGGCCGCGACGAGTACCGGCTGCTCGCGACGATGCTCACGGACGTTGTCGCCGCCGACGGGGACGGCGCGACACACGCGTACGAGGCCGGCGTCCGCTGGGGCCGGCACCTCCGGCAGGCGGAGCCCGACGCCAGCCTCGTCCACCTTCTCGACGGAGAAGGATTCGCAGCCGAGCAGCAGGGCGACGAGATCGAGATGCGCCGCTGCCCCTTCTATGCGCTCGCAGAGGGCTCGCCACAGGTGATCTGCACCCTGCACCACGGCCTCATCGACGGCGTGCTCGACGAGGCCGGCTCCGGACAGACGGTCGATCGGCTCGAGCCCTTCGTCGAGCCGGGCGTCTGCGTCGCGCGGCTGAGGCAGCGCTCGTCTACGGATCGAGCGGCTCCGCCGGCCCCGTGAGCCATGCGCGACCGCCGGCGAGCCGCACTCGCAGGTCCCCGCCGGGGAAGTGCACCACGACCTCGCCGTCGCCGTGGGTCGCTGCGGCGACCGCGACCGCACTCGTCCCGGAGGCCGCCGTCTCCCCCACGCCGCGCTCCCAGACGCGCGCCGTCACCTCGCCGGGCCGCTCGACGTGCGCCACCTGCACGTTCGTTCGCTCCGGGAAGCGTCGATGCGGCTCGAGTCGCGGCCCCAGCTCTCCGATCAGGCCGGGATCGCCCACGACGACGGCATGGGGATTGCCGACGGAGACTGGCACCACTTCGATCCCGTCGACGAGCTCCGGCTCCCCCACCTCCACCGGCCCCAGCTCCGATTCGTAGAGACCGTCGGCTGTCCGGCGCACCTCGACGGTTCGAGTCCCTACGTGCACGCGCGCCGCCGTCGAGCCCGTCCGACTCATCAGCCACGCGGCTGCGATGCGGGTGCCGTTGCCCGACATCTCCGCCCGCGAGCCGTCCGGGTTGACGATGCCGATCGTCACGTCGTCCCCCTCGACGGAGAGCACCTCGACCGCGCCGTCCGTTCCGGCCAGGTCGAGGCCGTCCGCCGTCCCGTCAAGGACGAGGTAGACGTTCCCGTGTGCGTGCCAGCGCGACGATCTCAGCGGCTGTCTCCTCCGGCGGCCGGTCGGCCGCGACCATAACGAGCCCCTCCAGGCGGCGCAGCCACTTGCGCTGGTATGCGGCGTAGCGCCGCGTCCGTCCGGTCAGCGCCTCGATTGCCTCCTCGCGCGGCAGCGTCGCCACTTCGCGGAGGCCGATCACCTTCTGTGCGGTTGCGGAGAGCTCGAGGTCGAGCGCCGCCCGCACCTCCTCCTCGACGCCCGCCTCGAACATCCCCCGCGTCCGCTCCGCGATCCGCCGGTCGAGCTCCGGCTTCGGCACCTCGAGGCCGACGACGAGCGTCGGGTGTCGCCAGGCTCCGCCGAAGAGGCTCTCCCTGCGGGGTACGAGCGACCGCCCCGCCTCCGCAAGCTCCAGCCCGCGAATGACGCGGCGCCGGTCGTTGGGGTGGATCCGGGTCGCGGCCGCCGGGTCGAGCTCTTCGAGCCGCGCATGCGTCGCCATCGCGCCGGCCTCGTCGTAGAAACGCTCCCAACGCTCCCGCGACACAGGCGTCGGCGCGGGCGGCAGCTCGAGCTCCGCCAGCGCGGCACGGAAGTACAGGCCCGTTCCGCCGACGACCAGCGGCGTGCGCCCGGCGGCGAGGATCTCGTCGATCGCCGCGTGGGCGAGCGGAGCGTACTCGCCGACCGACGCGCGGTGCGAGAGCGGCCACATGCCCACCAGCCGCTCAGGATGAGGCGAACGATTGGTGAGGATCGGCAGGCCGTCGTAGACCTGCATCGCATCGGCCGAGACGACCTCGGCGGGGATCAGCTCCGTCAGCGCGGCCGCGAGGTCCGATTTCCCGCTCGCGGTCGGCCCGAAGACCCCGATGACCTCCTCAGCCACGGAGGCGCGCGCGAACGAGCTCGAGCTCCTCGTCCGTCACGCCGGCGCCGCGGAGGTACGGCTCCACGCCGCCGTAGCGTCGTTCCAGCTCGTCGAACACGCCGACCATCGAGGCCGCCGGAGTCTGGGAGATCCGCCGGAGCCGCTCGAGCTCCTCCTCGGTCTCGGCGGCCGCGAACCACTTCTCGTGCCGGGGACGCAGTCGCTCCTCGCTCAGGGCGTAATCCGCTGCGATCTCGTCGGCGGGCACGCCGGCGAGATGGAGGAGAAACGCCGACAGCAGCCCGGTGCGGTCCTTGCCGCCGGCGCAGTGGATGACGATGCCGCCCTCCGGCGCAGCGGCGACGGCGCGCACGGCCGCAGCCGCGTTCGACCGGAACCGCTCGAGGAAGATCAGGTACACGTCGCGTGTCGCCGCCGCCACGTCCGGCGCCGCCGCGACCGCCGCGTCGAGCTCGGGCCCTATCTCCTCCCATTCGGCGTCGTCGGCCTCCATGAAGGGAACATGCACGAGATCGACCGGCAGCTCGGCGGGCGGATCCTCTGCGAGCTCGTGGTCTCCGCGCAGGTCGATCACGGTGCGGATGCCGTGATCGACGAGCGCCTGCCATCCCTCGTCGCTCAGCTGCCGGACGCTGTCGGCCCGCACGATCGCGCCGAAGCGCGTCTCGCCGCCGTCCCGCGTCGGCAGCCCGCCGAGATCGCGGACGTTGAGACAGCCGTCCCAGACGAGGTCTCTAGGCTGCAGCTGCCGCAAGGTGGGTACCGCGGAGCGTCGTCGAGGTCGCCTCCGCGATCTCGACCGGGACGAGCTCGCCGGGAGCGGTGTCGCCGCCGAAGTTGACGGTCGTGTTGCGGCGCGTGCGCCCGCGCAGGAGCTCGGGCTCGGTGCGGCTCGGGCCCTCGACCAGCACTTCCTCGACCATCCCCACCCGCAGCGCGTTTCGCTCCGCCGCGACCCGCTGCACGACCTCCACCAGCCGCTCGATGCGGTCGCGCTTCACCTCGTCGGGGACCTGGTCCGGCATCGCGGCGGCCTCCGTGCCCGCCCGCGGCGAGTAGACGAACGTGAAGGCGCCGTCGAAGCAGACCTCCTCGACGACCTCGAGCGTCTCGCGGAAGTCGTCGTCCGTCTCGCCCGGGAAGCCGACGATCACGTCCGTCGTCAGCGCGAGGTCCGGGATCGCGTCCCGGAGCTCGCCGACCAGCCGCAGATACCGCTCGCGCGAGTACGTCCGCCGCATCGCCTTGAGGACGCGACTCGACCCGGACTGCAGCGGCAGGTGCGCGTGCTCACAGACGCTCGCACACTCGGCCATCGCGGCGATCACGTCCGGGCGAAAGTCCTTCGGGTGCGGGCTCGTGAAGCGGATCCGCTCGATGCCCGGAACCGCGTCGACCGCGCGCAGGAGCTCGGCGAAGCTCGAGCCGATGTCGCGGCCGTAGGAATTGACGTTCTGGCCGAGCAGCGTCACCTCGCGAACCCCGTCCCCGGCGAGCCGCTCCACCTCGGCGAGGATCTCGCCGGGCCGACGGGAGGTCTCGCGGCCGCGGACGGCGGGGACGATGCAGTAGGAGCAGACCGAGTTGCAGCCCATGGAGACCTGCACCCACGCCTGGAAGCGGCGTTCGCGCCGGGCCGGGAGCGCCGCCGCGAAGGCGCGCTCCTCGGCAGTGCCGAACGAGCCGCGCGCCACCCCCTCGCCGCCGGCGCCCAGCCAGTCGCCGAGGTGCGAGATCGTGCCGGGCCCGAAGGCAACGTCCACGGCCGGGTAGAGCGCGAACAGCCGCTCCCGCTGGGCTTCGGCATAGCAGCCGCCGACGGCGATCACGGTGTCCGGCCGCTCGCGCTTGAGCTTGGCCGCGTTGCCCATGTGCGCCGCGAAGCGCGTGTCGGGCTTCTCGCGGATCGTGCAGGTGTTGAGCACGATCACGTCGGCCTCGCCCTGCGCCGGCGCCTCGCCGAGCCCCAGCTCCTCCAGCAGTCCCTTGATCCGCTCGGAGTCGTGGGCGTTCATCTGACAACCGAACGTCGT
>DASTZY010000142.1:0-7805 GCA_035764085.1 Gaiellaceae bacterium | reverse complement strand
GAGGACGAGGATCGCCATGATCGTCTCCCCGTGCCACATCCCGGACGGCGCCTGGGCGATCCCGGCGGGAAGCGCGGCGAGCGTCGAGACCCCGGTCGAGGCGAGCGCGACGACCAGCGGCGGCGTGCCGCGCAGGTGGCGGCCCGCGAGCAGCGTCCCGATCGCGTAACAGAGGGCCATGGCCACGACGGCCAGCGCGGCGAGCAGCTTCCCGTGCGGCTGTGCGCCGACGAGCAGCGCCACCCCGACGAAGCCGATCGCGAGGCCGAGCAGCCGCACTCCCGTAACCCGCGCCTCGCGGAAGAACGCGAAGGCGAGGAGCGCGTTGAAGATCGGCACCGCTCCCTGGATGATCGAGGCGAGCCCCGAGTCGATCCGCGTCTCGCCCCAGGAGAGGAGCCAGAAGGGGAGCGCCGTGTTCACGAGTCCCACGACGACGAGCCAGCGCCACGCGCCGCGCATGTGGTCGAGCGTCGCGCGGGGGCCCAGCTGCACGACCGCGATCGCGGCCAGGAGCAGGGTCGCGGAGGCGAGCCGGCCGAGGATCAGGGTCGCCGGCGCGAGCTCGCGGTCGGCGATCTTGATCAACATGAAGGACGCGCCCCAGATGAGCGCGAGCAGCGTGAGGATGACGGACGGCCGACGCATCTCCCAAGTGAAACGCAACGAGGCCCGGTGGCGTGAGATTCCGCCGCCTCCGAAGCCCCGGTTAGACTGAATCACCTGTCGGAGGTCGCCGCCCAGCCGCTCCACCGTGCCCTTGGTCTCACGGACTGGGAAGCAGGTCGTATCCGGGAGCTGCTCCGGCGCGAGCCGAACCATTTCGAGTTCGCGGTCTTCTCCCTCCTCTGGTCGGAGCACTGCGGCTACAAGCACTCCGCCCCGCTGCTGAAGCGGCTCCCCTCAGCGGGCGAGCGGGTGCTACAGGGGCCGGGCGAGAACGCGGGCGTGCTCGACCTCGGGGACGGGACGGCCGTCGCGTTCAAGGTCGAGTCGCACAACCACCCGTCGGCCGTCGAGCCGTTCCAGGGCGCGGCCACGGGGATCGGCGGGATCCTCCGCGACGTGATCGCGATGGGCGCGCGGCCGATCGCACTGCTCGACGGGCTCTGGTTCGGCGAGCCCGGCTTCCGGTTCCAGCAGGCCGTCGCCGGCATCGGCCACTACGGCAACTGCGTCGGGGTGCCGACGGTCGGCGGCCAGACCGTCTTCGATCCCGCCTATGCGTCGAACTGCCTCGTCAACGCGATGTGCGTGGGGCTGCTCGAGACCGGCCGGCTGCGCTCGGCCAAGGCGAGCGGTCCGGGACGGCTCGTCGTCCTCTACGGCGCGACGACCGGGCGCGACGGCATCGGCGGCGCGTCCGTGCTCGCGAGCGCCGAGCTCAGCGAGGACGACGCCGACAAGCGCCCGTCCGTCCAGGTCGGCGATCCGTTCACCGGCAAGAAGCTGATCGAGGTGTCGCTCGAGCTCGTCGAGTCGGGCCTCGTCGAGTCCCTGCAGGACTGCGGCGCGGCGGGACTCGCGTCGGCGCTCTCCGAGATGGCCTCCGGAGGTTCCGGCATCGACGTCCATCTCGACCGCGTGCCGCTCCGCGAGGAGGGCATGGAGCCGTGGGAGATCATGATCTCGGAGTCCCAGGAGCGGATGGTCGCGGTGGTACGGCCGGAGATGCTCGACGCGGTGCGCGCCGTGTGCGACCGCTGGGAGCTGCCTTGCACGGCGATCGGCGAGGTGACGGACACCGGCGCGCTGCGTGCGCTGCACGACGGCGACGTCGTTGGCGACATCCCCGCGGCCCTGCTGACGGACGAGTGCCCGCGCTACGAGGTCGAGCAGCAGGCAGAGGAGCGCTCGCCGAGACGGCCGGAGCGGGCCCCGTTCGACGTGGGCGAGGTGATCGAGCAGTACGACCACCTCGTCGGCTCGCGGACGGTGCGGCGGCCGGGCCTCGACGCCGCGGTGCTGCGACTGCGCCCGTCGCTGCGGGGTCTCGCGGTCGCGCTGCAGGGACCGGCGCCCGGCGAGACCGACGGCTTCCGCGCGGGCGTCCAGGCGACGCTCGGCGCCGCGCGCAACGTCGCCTGCGCCGGCGGCGAGCCGATCGGCCTCACCGACTGCCTCAACTTCGGCAACCCCGAGAAGCCGGAGATCGCCCACGAGCTCGCGCAGGCGATCGAAGGCATCGCCCAGGCTGCGGAGGCCCTCGGGATCCCCGTCGTCTCCGGCAACGTCTCGCTCTACAACGACGCCGACGGCGCCTCGATCCCGCCGACGCCGGTCGTCGGCTGCGTCGGGCTGGTGCCCGACGTGCGGAAGGCGCCGGGCGAGTGGCGAAGCGGCGACGCCGTCCTCCTCGCGACCTCGCCCGACGGCTCGCTCGCCGCCGAGGCGGCGCTGATCCGCTTCCTCTGGAAGGCTGCGCCGCACCTGAGCCTCGCCCACGACGTCGGCTCGGGCGGGATCGAGGCTGCGCTCGCCGAGGCTGCGGCGTGGAGCGGGGGCCTCGCGGCGGACGTCGTGCTCCCGGCCGGCTACGACTCGCGGCGCGGCGCGGCCGTCCTCGCCTGCGCCCCCGCGCGCGTCCGGCGCCTCGGCTCACGCGGCTTCGTCCAGATCGGGCAGGTGCGGTAGCGATGTGCGGCGTCTTCGGCGTCTACGCGCCCGACCGCGACGTCGCGCGGCTCACGTACTTCGGCCTCTTCGCGCTCCAGCACCGCGGCCAGGAGTCGGCCGGCATCGCAGTCTCGGAGCAGGGCCGGCTGACCGCGCTGCGCGACCTCGGACTCGTCTCGCAGGTCTTCGACGAGCAGAAGCTCGGCGGCCTGCGCGGCCAGGTCGCGATCGGCCACAACCGCTACTCCACCACCGGCTCGTCACAGTGGGCCAACGCGCAGCCGCTCGTCCAGCACGGCCGGGCTCGGACGGTGGCGCTCGGCCACAACGGCAACCTGATCAACGTCGGCGAGCTCCGCGAGGCGCTGCGCGAGGACGGCGTTCCGCTCGGCACGACCTCCGACAGCGAGCTGATCGCCGCGCTGATCGCGAACGACACGGCGCCGCTCGAGGAAGCGGTCGCGAACGCGATGCGCAGGCTCGACGGCGCCTACTCCATCGTCGCCCTGTCGGAGGGGAGGCTCGTGGCGTTCCGCGACGCACACGGCTTCCGGCCGCTCGTGATCGGGCGGATCCAGGAGGACTGGGTCTTCGCCTCCGAGACGTGCGCGCTCGACCTGGTCGGCGCGGAGCTCGTCCGCGAAGTCTCGCCCGGCGAGCTCGTCGTCGCCGACGCCGACGGCCTCCACACGATGCGCGTGCTGGAGCGCGACGACGGCGGCGCGCTGTGCATCTGGGAGTTCTTCTACCTCGCGCGCCCGGACAGCCGGCTCGAGGGGATCGAGGTGCACAACGCACGGGTGCGGATGGGTGAGCGGCTCGCCGCGGAGGCGCCGGTCGAGGCCGACCTCGTCCTGCCGATCCCCGATTCGGGGACGCCTGCGGCGATCGGCTTCGCCCGGGCTCTCGGCCTGCCGTTCAGCGAGGGGCTGATCAAGAACCGCTACGTCCAGCGCACCTTCATCCAGCCCGACCAGGAGCTGCGGCGGCAGGGCATCAAGCTCAAGTACCACCCCGTTGCCGAGGTCGCCGGCAAGCGCGTCGTGGCGGTGGACGACTCGATCGTCCGCGGCAACACGACCCGCGAGATCGTGCGGATGCTGTTCGACGCGGGCGCCGCCGAGGTGCACCTGCGCGTCTCGTCGCCGCCGGTGATCGGGCAGTGCTTCTACGGGATCGACCTCGCCGACCCGTCGGAGATGATCGCCTCGACGCGGACGGTCGAGGAGGTGCGCGAGCACGTCGGCGCCACCTCCCTCGCCTATCTCTCCCACGACGGCCTCGTCGAGGCGACGCGGCGGCCGGCTTCAGCCCTCTGCCGCGCGTGCCTCACCGGCGAGTACCCGACCGAGGTTCCCGCCGAGGCTGCGAAGCTGCGCTTCGAGCCTGCGCGTGCTTGAGGCGCTCCTCGAGGAGGCCCGGCACGACGAGAACGTCATCGGGGTCGTCCTCTTCGGCTCGCGTGGAAGAGGCGTCTTCGTCGACGAACGGAGCGACTGGGACGTCTACGTCGTCGTGCGCGAGGTGCGTGGCGATCGGCCGTTCAGGCACGGCGACCGTGTCGAGACGATCGAGCTGACGCTCGAGGAGCTCGGCGGGGCGGCAGGCGACCGCTACCACCTGGCGTGGCTCGAGCCGCACCTCGACAAGACGGGGGAGGTCGCCGCCGCGATGCGGGCAGCAGTCCTGGTCGACCCGGCGACGGCCGCGCAGCCGCTCGACGCGTACGTCAACTCGTACTACCGCTCGGCGAAGAACGCCCGGCACGATCTCGCCCTGGGCTCGCTGCTCGACGCGCTGGAGTCGATCCCGCACTACCTCGAGTTCGTCTTCGCGCTGCACGGCCGTCTGCGGCCCTACAACAAGTGGCTCGAGTGGGAGCTGCGCGAGCATCCGCTGCCGGTGGAGATCGACCTCGCCCGGCTCGAGCGCATCGGTCGGACCGGCGCGCTCGAGGACCAGCAGGCGCTCTTCCGCGAGACGGAGGCGCTGGCCCGAGCGCACGGCCACGCTGCGACGATCGACGGCTGGGAGCCGGACGTCGCCTGGTTGCGCGGCTGAGTCCCGCGCGTTGGCACGATGCGCTTTGGTGCAGCTCTTCCACTACCACCTCGTCACGAGCCGCGTCCGCGAGGTCGAGGCGCGCTACATCGGCAAGCTCGCGTTCGACCTGGTCGCACGCCACGGCCGGATCGGGGAGGAGCTCACGTCCTACGAGCCGGGCGTCGCGTGGGGCGAGCTCGACGCGATGGGCTTCAAGCTGCGGCTGACCGAGCTCGAGAAAGGCGCGGTCAACGTCGTCGTCCAGCCGGGCCAGTGGGCGACGCCGCGCGTCGACCACCTCGGCTTCGTGCTGGACGAGGACGAGTTCGAGAGCGCGCTGGAGCGCGCCGAGCGGAACGAGCTCCGGATCCAGGAGCACGGCGGCCGCCGCACGTTCGTCTCCACGAACGCGGGCTACCGCCTCGAGCTCCATCCACCGCGCGAGTGGATCGAGGACCTCCTTGCCCAGGGCGACGACCTGCGGCTGTCCGAGCTGCACCTGAAGGCCGACGATCCGTCGGGCAAGGCGAAGGCGCTCGCGGGGATCCTCGGAACCGAGCGGGACGGCGCCAGCGTGGAGGTCGGCGAGACGGTCGTCCGCTTCGTCCGCGGCGGCCCCCAGGGCCGGCCGGAGCTCTACGGCGAGCTGTTCGTCTAGGACCCGTCCGGGAACCAGGTTCCGGCCGTGTGGGTTCCGGCCGTGTCCGGAACGGACGTCGGGTGGCGGCCGTAGACTCGGCCCGTGAGCGAGGAGGGACGGACGTACGACGCGGCCGGCGTCTCGCTCGCCACGGCCGATGCGGTCGTCGAGCGGCTGCGCGCGGCGGCCGAGTCGACGGGCGCGAGCGGGTTCGGGCAGTTCGCGGCCCTGCATCCCCTCGGGGACGGCCGCTTTCTCGCCGCCTCGACCGACAGCGTCGGCACGAAGCTGATCCTCGCCCGGCAGCGCGGGGCGCTCCGGGCGTGCGGGGCCGACCTCGCCGCCCACTGCATCAACGACGTGATCACGTGCGGCGCCGAGCCGCTGATCCTGCTCGACTACGTCGCCGCGGCGCAGATCGAGCTCGAGGAGGTGGCGGAGCTCGTCGAGGGGGCCGCGGAGGTCTGCCGAACCGCCGGCGTCGCGCTCGTCGGGGGCGAGACCGCCGAGCTGCCGGGCATCTACCGCGACGGCGAGCTCGACTTCGCCGGGACCTGCGTGGGCATCGTCGACGAGCCGCTCGACGGCTCCGCGATCGAGGCCGGCGACGTCGTGCTCGGCTTCCATTCCGCAGGCGTGCACGCGAACGGCTTCACACTCGTCCGCCGGGTGCTCGAGGAGGAGGACTACAACGGCCCCGATCTGCTCGCCCCGACGCGGCTCTACCTCGAGGCCGCCCGCAGCCTGCGCGGCCGCGCGCTCGCCTTCGCCCACGTGACGGGCGGAGGCCTCGCCGGCAACCTCGAGCGCGTCCTCCCCGCCGGCCTCCGGGCCGAGATCGACTGGGACGCCTGGGAGCGCCCGCTCGTTTTCCGCTGGCTCGCGCGCCACGTCGAGGAGGAGGAGCTGCGCCGTGTGTTCAACCTCGGCGTCGGCTGGTGCGCGGTCGTCCGCGAGGCCGAGCCGGGCGAGCTCGTGATCGGGCGGATCGTGTGATCGGCGTGCTCGTCAGCGGCGAGGGGTCGAACCTCCAGGCGCTGATCGACGCCGGTCTCCCGATCGTCGCCGTCGCCTCGAACAGGCCCGGCGTGCGCGCGCTCGAGCGGGCCGAGGCGGCGGGCATCGCGACGTCCGTCTTCGACGCCCACGACTACGGGAGCCGCGAGGAGCGCGACGTCGCGCTCGCGGAATGGCTGCAGGCACAGGGAGTCGAGCTCGTCGTCTGCGCCGGCTACATGCACCTCTTCCGCCGGCCGTTCTTCGACCGCTACGGCGGCCGGATCGTGAACACGCACTCCGCGCCGCTGCCCGACTTCCCCGGCGCGCATCCGATCGAGGACGTGCTCGCGGCCGGCGTCGACGAGACGGCGGCGACCGTCCATTACGTCGACGAGGGGATCGACACGGGTCCGGTGATCGCCGCCGAGCGCGTCCCCGTCCTCCCCGGCGACACGGTCGACACGCTCCGCGCGCGCGTCCAGCAGGTCGAGCACCGGCTGCTGCCCGAGGTGGTGAGAGAGCTGTGCGCGCGCTGATCTCCACCTGGGACAAGTCCGGACTGGACACGTTCGCGCGCGGGCTCGTCTCGCTCGGCTGGCGCCTCGTGGCGAGCGGCAACACTGCGGCCGCACTCGAGGCGATCGGCCTCCCGGTGGAGCACGTCGAGGCCGTCACGGAGTCGCCGGAGATGCTCGGCGGGCGCGTCAAGACGCTGCACCCGCGCGTCCACGCAGGCATCCTCGCCCGCCGCGACATGGAGGAGGACGTCGCCACCCTCCAGGAGCACGGGATCGAGCCGTTCGACCTCGTCTGCGTCAACCTCTATCCGTTCGAGGAGGTCGTGGGCCGGAAGGGAGCGACCGAGGAGGAGGCGGTCGAGACGATCGACATCGGTGGCCCGTCGATGCTCCGCGGTGCGGCGAAGAACTTCGCCCATTGCGCGCCGGTCTGCCGGCCCGAGCAGTACCACGGCGTGCTCGAGGAGCTGCACACCGACGGCGGGCTGTCGCTCGAGACCCGGCGGCGCCTGGCGGCGGAGGCGTTCGCGCACACCGCCGCCTACGAAGCGGCAATCGCGACGTGGTTCAACGCGCGCGAGGAGTTCCCCGACTCGCTCGTGATCTCGCTCGACAAGGTGCTCGACCTCGCGTACGGCGAGAACCCGCACCAGCGCGCCGCCTACTACGCCGAGCGCGGGGTCCGCCGCCACCTCCTCTCGCGCGTCGAGCAGCTCCACGGCAAGGAGCTCTCGTTCAACAACCTCAACGACTTCTCGGCGGCCCGCTCGCTCGCGCGCGAGCTCTCGCTCGAGACTCGCCGCCGGCTCGCCGCCGAGGCGTTCGCGCACACCGCCGCCTACGAAGCAGCGATCGCGACGTGGTTCACCGCCCGCGAGGAGGTCCCCGACGCGCTCGTCGTCTCGCTCGACAAGGTGCTCGACCTCGCGTACGGCGAGAACCCGCACCAGCGGGCGGCCTACTACGCGGAGCGCGGCGTCCGCCGCCAC
>DASTZY010000141.1:0-1512 GCA_035764085.1 Gaiellaceae bacterium | reverse complement strand
GCCAGGTGCCGGGGACTCCCTTCAGCTCTCGCTCGCCGCGGTCCTCGAGGGCGAGCCCGGTGCCGGCTACGAGATCCTTGACCGTCTGCGAGACGAGCACCTCGCCCGCCCCGGCGGCGGCGGCGACCCGGGCGCCGATCGCGACGGCGAGCCCGGCGACCTTGCCGTCGTGGAGCTCGCACTCTCCCGTGTGGACGCCGGCGCGCACGTCGAGGCCGATCCCGCGCATGCCGTCGACGACCGCCTGCGCGCAGCGGATGGCCCGGGCCGGTCCGTCGAAGGTCGCGAAGAAGCCGTCTCCCGCAGTGTCCTGTTCTTCTCCGCGGAAGCGGCTCAGCTCCCTGCGCACGAGGGCGTGGTGGCGTTCGAGCACGTCGCGCCACGCCCGGTCGCCGAGCTCGGCTGACCGCTCCGTCGAGCCGACGATGTCGGTGAAGAGCACCGTGGCGAGGACCGTGTCCGGAACGTCCGACGGCTCCTCGCCGGCGACGAAGCGCTCGATCTCGTCGGCGATGTCGAAGGAGAGAAAGACCCCGAAGTAATCCGTGCCGGAGACCGGAACGAAGCGCGCACCGGCGATCTGGTCTGCAACCTCGCGCGCGGGGCCTTCTCCGAGAGTGCCGGCGCGGTACAGCACCAGGGTCGGCGCCCTGATCGCGGGCAACACCTCGCCGAGGTCGGTTTCGACGAAGGCTCGATTCAGGGCATACGCGACCGCCGGGCTTGCGCCCATACGCAGCTCGTTCGCGAACCACTCGCGGTCCTCCTCGCGCTCGTACAGCGTCGGGCAGCCGTTTCGCAGCAGCTCGTCGCAGTAGGCGCGCGTGCCCCAGCGGTCGCGCAGGTCGGCCAGCTCGCGCTCGACGTCGGGGCTGTAGTTCTGGACGTCGGCGCCGGGGTGGAAGAGAACGAGCGCGCGCACCCGCTCCGGGTAGGTCGCGGCGTACAGCGCGGCCATCGCGCTGCCCTCGTGCGACCCGAAGACGACGGCGCTCGTCGAGCCGACGTCGTCGAGCACGGCGCGCAGGTCGTCCATCCGCGTCTCGAGCGCGGCGAACTGCCCACCGTGGTCGGAGAGCCCGGTGCCGCGCTTGTCGAACAGGATCAGCCGGAACGACTGCGCGAGCCGCTCGTAGAACTCCCGGTAGTACCGCCACGTCCAGTTGTAGACGAGGTTGGAGACGTAGTCGGAGACGTAGACGAGGTCGGTTTCGCCGTCGCCGACCACCTGGTAGGCGATCGCGACGCCCCCCGCTCCGCGCATAGCGGATGTCGATCTCCTCCACGGCCGAATCCTCGCCCAGATCCTGCGCGGCGGCAACGTCCGGCTCGGGGACCGCTTCATCCCGAAATGGGGTCGAGACTCAGGCGCGCACGCGCATGCGCTCGACGCCGAGCTCCTTCGCCAGCGTCCTGGCGCGTGCCGCGATCGTCCCCCGCAGCTCGTGCGGCTCGAGCAGGACGGCATCTCCGCGCCCGGCGAGGATCTCGCTCTCCAGCCAGTCCTCGTCG
>DASTZY010000140.1:0-25124 GCA_035764085.1 Gaiellaceae bacterium | reverse complement strand
GCGGGTTCGAGTCCCGTCGCTCCCGCTTTGGAAATCCGCCGCACAGGCGGCTTTTTCCATAAGCTCGGCGGACGCAACGCCGGGTACCGAACCCCGTATGGAACGGCGGCCCCGGCACGCACGCAGGAGGTCGCGGGTCGGAGTCCCGTCGCTCCCGCCCCTGCTCAAGCATGGACATGCAGGGTGGGCCGGTAGGTGAGCTCCTGGATGTTGCCGTCGAGCGTTCGACTCTCGAGCAGCTCGAGGTCGAAGTCGGCCGCTCCCTCGAAGATCGCAGCGGAGCCGTTCTCGCCGGTGATCACAGGAAACAGCGTCACCTGGACGCGGTCGACCAGGCCGGCGGCCATCAGCGCCCGGTTCATCGACAGGCTGCCGTGCGAGCGCAGCGGCACCGCGGACTCCTCCTTGAGCCGGGCGACGACATCGACCGCGTCGCCGCTCACCACGGTCCCGTCGGGCCAGTCGAGAGGGCCTTCGAGCGTGGTCGACACCACGATCGCCGGCTGATTCACCATTCGGGTGACCCACGGATCCCGCACCTCGGAGTCCTCGGTACTGGTGGCCAACATCTGTGCGAACAGCCGGTAGGTGTTGGCGCCGAAGACCATCCGCTGCTCCCCGCTGTACAAGCCGAGGCGGTGCTCGAGCAGCTCAGGGCCCTGCTTGCCCCAGTACCCGCCCCAGTCGCCGCCGCTGACTGAGCCGAAGCCGTCGAGGCTGGAGAAGACGTCGAAGGTGTAGGTGGCGCTCATGGATGACCTCCTCGAGTCCGTTGATCGGTCGTGGCTCAGACCGGAACACACGGCGAGACTCATCGCGGTTTGCGCCGAGAGTTCCCTTGTGAACCGATGCCTAGCCGCTTAGCGGGACGCCGAACGCTGCGTACATGGCATGGAATTTCCATACGCCCAGGCCGAACAGCCCGACGAGAACGGCGGTCGAGATCACGCCGACGGGCCATGGCCGCCCCGGAATTCTGGTCACAAGCCAGGCGCCGAGCAGTGAGATCGCACCGATCGCCGGGAGGTAGAACCTGACGACCTGCACGGTGACGCTGGTCGGGTCGGTCGTCCAGGTGTACGCGGAGTAGAGGCCCCAGACCGCAAACCACGACGCGGCGAGGGCGACGGCGACGGCTAGATCCCGACCCGCCGCTGCGCCGGCCTCTCTGCCACGGCGGTGCAGTACGAGCCACTGCACGACGATCCACGCCAGCGCGACCAGTCCCAGCGTCAGCATCGGCATGGCTTGCAACAGGCGGGCGGGGATCAGTCGCAGGTTCGGCCCGATCGCACCGAGACTGAACGCCACTTCGCCGGGCCGGTATCCGGTTGTCAGCGGGCCGCCGTAGACCTGGTCATCGAAGATGGCCACCCCGGCGCCGAAGACGGCCACCGAGGTAAGCCACCAGCACACCGTGCGGAGCGGCAGCCTCGCGCCTCGCACTCGCCATGCTGCGATCACGCCTACGACGGCGCAGCCCAGGATCACGATGTTGGTGTAGCGGACGAAGGTCGCGAGCTCGATGGCGGCGAACCCGGCGACGCCGACCCACGTGCGTCGCCGGGGGCTGGTGTCCGTTGCGAGCACCGCCCACAGCAAGGCGCCGGAGCCTGCCGCAACCAGAGAGGCATCCGTGAAGGTCGGCATGTAGTCGCGCCAGGCGAACGCAAGGGCCGCTCCGGAGGAGCAGAACAGGCCCACCGCCGCGAAGCCGCCGAAGCGCCCGAGCCAACGCCGGGCCCCGATGAACAACCCGAGGCACGCAAGTAACCCGTAGAACAGCGGCGCCAAGCGGATGAATCCGAGCGCCTCGAACGGGGCCGCGAGGAACGGATAGCCGGGATCCTTCTCGCTGATCCAACGCCCGTCGGCCAGCTCGACCCACTGGTTCGGGGGCGCGGCCGGATTGTCCCCCAGTTTTCTTGCCAGGTCTTCTGCCTCAGCAGTTGACAAGGTGAGGAAGTGACCTTCGGTCATCGCGATGATCGAGGCGCGGTAGGCGCCGTCATCGGGCTCTGCGGCCCGAGGCGCGACCGACAGGACCAGGAAGCACAGCGCGGCGAACGCGGCAGCGGCAAGCGCGGCTTCCACCCAGACCAGCCGGATGCCGCGCCCTGCCGGTACGGCCCGGTCGGCGTGACTGACCACCGCCCCGTCCCGCTTTCCCTATTTCGTGTGCCCACTCGGTGGGGTACCGCCCGTGCAGTCGTCGACGGCCGACTGCACAGTCGGCTGGTCATTGGCTCCGGCCAGCCACTGCTTGAACGCGCTCGGGTCTTGTGTGACGTTGCTCGGAACGTCGACACGGTGCTGTTCGAGGCAGGCTATGAGCTCGGCCGGAGTCGAGTCCGTCCCGCCCGTGTCGGGGCCTGCACACGCGTTGAGCGCAGCCCGCACCGCTGGGTCGTCCTGGGAGTGCTCTCCCAGCCACTGCTTCACGCCGGCGGGGTCGCTGGTCGGCACTTGCACGCCGCGGGCCGCGAGGCAAGAAACGAGGTCGCCGGAACCGACGCCCGGCTGATCGGATCGGCCCGACGTCCCGGCGAACGCACCGGTCGTCAGCAGGGCGATCGCAGCGGACGCGGCCCCTGCGATGACGAGAGCTGTCTTGCGATTCATGACTCATCCTTTCTGTCGAGCCGATCGCGCGTCGCCCCGCCAGCCTCGCTGTCGTTCCTGTACTGACCCTGAAGATGGGCCCGCCTTCAGCTACTGCTCAGGTTCGGGGCGATACTTGCTCTCTATGAGCGCGCACTCGCCACGGGTGGTGCTCGTCGAGGACGAGGAGTCCGTCCGCGAGGCGGTCGAGCGCGCGCTCGAGCGCGAAGGGGTCACCGTCACCGGCTTCGCCGACTATCCGGGCCCCGAGCCAGTCCTTGCAGCTGCCCCCGATCTGGCCGTGCTGGACGTGCTGCTTCCGAGCGGCGACGGGTTCGAGCTCGCACGAGAGTTACGCGCAGCCCGTGATCTGCCGATCGTCTTCCTGACTGCCCGCGACGCGGTGGAGGATCGGCTGGACGGCTTCGAGCTCGGCGCCGACGATTATCTCGTCAAGCCTTTCGCGCTCGAGGAGCTGCTCGCCCGCGTGCGCGCCGTGCTGCGGCGGACCGGGCGGCTCGGCGCGGCGATCGAAGCCGGCGATGTGGTCGTGGACGAGCAGGCAGGCCTCGCCACTCGCGCCGGTTCGCCGCTCGAGCTGACCCCGACGGAGTTACGGCTGCTCGCCTATCTCGTCCGGCAGCGTGGCCTTGTTCTCTCCAAGCATCAGCTGCTAACCCAGGTCTGGGGGTACGACGCGTACGACCCGAATGTCGTCGAAGTGCACGTCAGCGCCCTTCGCCGCAAGCTCGAAGCGCACGGCCCGCGCATCGTTCAGACCGTCCGCGGCCTCGGCTACCGACTCGACGCGCGATGAGGACCGGCTCGCTCCGCGCCCGCGTCATCGTCACGACGCTCGCCGTGCTCGCGATCGTCCTGACTGCGGTCGTGACTGCGACGACGCTCGCCTACCGAGCGAAGCTCAACGGCGACCTCCGCAAGCGGCTGACGAACGCAGGCGCTGCCGTCCAACGCGTCCACGCCAGCGAGATAAAGCCACTCGTGGCGGGCCTCGCTCTCGAAGGGATCGCCACCCATATCAATCTTCCCCCGGGCGAGGGTGAGCCGGCGACGGCGACGGCCAAGACCGGCTCGACGCTCCAGACCCGCGGATCGCTGCTCGTCCTCCACGAGGTGCTCCAGGACGGGACTCAGGTCTCCTTCAGCGCAAGCCGCGCCAGCATCGACCACGCAGTCGGAAATCTGCTTCTGGTCGAGCTGCTGGTCGCCGGCGCCGCGTTCGCAGTCGCCACCCTCCTCGTGTTTCACGCCACTCGCACTGCCCTCCGCCCGCTCGCAGCCGTCATCGAGACCGCCACGCGGATCGCTCACGGCGACACCAAGCTCCGGCTCGAGCCGAGTCGCACCGACACCGAGCTCGGCAGCCTCGCCGCCGCGTTCGACCGGATGGTCGACGCCCTCGCGGCAGCGATCGAGGAAGCCCGCGCCAGCGACGCCGCGACCCGACGCTTCCTCGCGGACGCTTCCCACGAGCTCCGCACCCCCATCGCCGCGCTCCAGGCAACCGTCGAGACTCTCCTGCGCGAGCAGCCGGAACGGCCCGAGCGCGACCGCCTCGAAGCAGCCGTCGCCCGCGAAGGCGAACGGCTCGGCCGCCTCGTCGACGACCTCCTCGGACTCGCGCGCCTCGAGGCACACCCGACCCGTACCTCCGTCGACCTCTCCAGGATCGTGCGCCCACTCGTCGAAGACGCACACACCCGTGCACCCGGTGCGGCGATCACGCTCAGCGCCGACGACGAGACCACCGTGAGCGGCGACCCCGACGCGCTCGAACGCGTGCTCCGCAACCTCATCGACAACGCCCTCGCCGCCATCCGGCCCACCGGCCTGATCGAGGTGCGGCTTCAGCGGCGCAACGGACACGTCATGGCCCGCGTCGCCGATGACGGACCCGGAGTACCCGACGATCAGCGCCAACGCATCTTCGAACGCTTCGTTCGACTCGACTCGAGCAAGCCCGGCCACGGCCTAGGCCTCGCCATCGCCCGCCGCATCGCCCAGCAACACCACGGCGACCTCACTTGCGACCCCACGGCGACCGGAGCCAGCTTCACCCTCCGCCTCCCCACAACGGGGCCCTGACAAGCAAAAGGGCTGCTCCACGGGAGGAATCGAACGCCAGCTTCTGTGAGCTCGAGCGTTCTCGAGCTCGGGCCGTGCCGTCCTGTCTCGCTGTACAGGGCGCCCCAGAGCTTGACTCTGCCGGGCGAAGTCGTTTATTGATACTGAACAGTGAGTGGAGGGCGCGACCCCCGCCCAGACGTGGGCTTGATCGGGCTCGGCAACATGGGCACGGCCGTCGCCGAGCGCGTTCTCGGCTCCGGCCGCGCGCTCGTCGTGCACAACCGAAGCCTCGAGAAGGCGGAGCCTCTCCGCGCACAGGGCGCCCAGGTAGCCGAGACCGTCGGGGAGCTCGCGACGGCCGTCGACATCGTGCTCACCTCGCTCGCCGACGACGAGGCGTTCGAATCGGTTGCGGCAGACCTCGCCGGCGCTGCCCGGCCCGGAACCCTTCTCGTCGACCTGAGCACCGTCTCGCCGGCCGCCTCGGCACGCGTCGCCGTCCTGGGGAAAGAGGCTTCGCTTCTCTACCTGCGGGCGCCGGTCAGCGGCAATCCGTCGGTCGTTCGTGCCGGGAACCTGACCTTCATCGCCTCCGGCCCGCCCGAGGCACTCGAACGGGCGGAGCCGATCCTGCTCACGGTCGGCCGCGCGATCCACAACGTGGGCGACGCAGAGCAGGCTCGCGTCGTGAAGCTGGCCGTCAACCTCGTGATCGGCGGCCTGGCGGAGCTGATGGCGGAGGCGCTGGTACTCGGTGAGGGATCCGGAGTGTCGCGCGCGGCGCTGCTCGAGACGATGGGCGACTCGGCCGCCGGCGCGCCCTTCGTCAAGTACAAGACGGAGCCGCTGTTGCGGGACGACTACTCGGCTACCTTCACGACCAGACTGATGGAGAAGGACCTCGACCTCGTCCTGGCCGCCGCCGAGGATGCCGGTGTCCGTCTGCCGCTCGCCGCCGAGGTCAGGACGCTGATCCGGTCGGCGATCGATGCCGGCTACGGCGACGACGACTTCATGGCGCTCTTCCCCCACCTGCGGGACGGCTCGCCGGAGGCGGTCTCGCGTTGACGCGTCTCGACAGGACGAACGGATCGCCCGACGCGACGCGGGCGGTGGACTGGGAGCAGCGCACCGACTTTTCACGCCTGCGGAAGGACCGGCTCGCGAGAGCAAAGGCGGCGCTCGAGGCCTCGGACCTCGGCGCGTTGCTCCTCTTCGACCCGAACAACATCCGCTACGTGACGAGCACGCACATCGGCGAGTGGGCTCGCGACAAGAACGCGCGCTTCGCGCTCCTCCCCCGCGGCGCGGATCCGATCCTCTGGGACTTCGGCT
The DNA here is from genome assembly GCA_035764085.1 of Gaiellaceae bacterium. GTDB lineage: Bacteria > Actinomycetota > Thermoleophilia > Gaiellales > Gaiellaceae > Palsa-739. Next base: position 19,100 of record DASTZY010000140.1, on the reverse strand, counting down.
CGGCCGCCCGACACCACCAGCTGTTCGCCCCGTGGCTCCCGCCGGAGAACTTCCGCGCCGGAGTCGCGCCGATGCGCGGCGCGATGCCCGTCGAGACGGGAATCCCGGATCGGCTCGGCGAGCGGATTGCGCACGAGCTGCGCGAGCACGGGCTCGCCGGCGAGCCGCTCGGCGTGGACATGTCGGACCTGCTCACGCTCGAGGCGCTCGGGCGCGCCGGGGTCGAGGTCACCGACGGCTCGCGGGTCGTTCTCGAGGCGCGCAAGATCAAGACTCCGGAGGAGATCGCGCTCCTCGACCAGTCGGCCGGCCTCGTCGACGCCGCCTACGAGGAGATCTACCGCATGCTCCGTCCGGGCGTCTACGAGCACGAGATCGTCGCGCGTGCTCACCAGCTCCTCTTCGAGATGGGCTCCGAGCAGGTGGAGGCGATCAACGCCGTCTCCGGCGACCGCTGCAACCCGCATCCGCACGTGTTCTCGGATCGACTGCTGCGGCCGGGAGACCAGGCCTTCTTCGACATCATCCACTCGTTCATGGGCTACCGGACGTGCTACTACCGCACGTTCAACGTCGGTGGCGTGAGCCCGGCGCAGCTCGACGCCTACAAGCGATGTCGCGAATGGCTCGACGCCGCAATCGAGCTCGTGCGTCCGGGAATGACGACGGACCGGATCGCGGAGGTCTGGCCGACCGCCGACGAGCTGGGCTTCCCGGACGAGGAGACGTGCTTCGGCCTGCAGTTCGGGCACGGGATCGGAGTCGGCCTGTACGAGCCGCCGATGATCTCCCGCGTGCATTCGCTCGACCATCCCGTCGAGATCGAGCAGGGGATGGTCTTCGCCCTCGAGACCTACTGCGCGGCGACCGACGGGCGTTCGGCCGCCCGGATCGAGGAAGAGGTGGTCGTCACTGCAACGGGCTGCGAGGTGATCACCCGCTTCCCGGCCGAGGAGTTGCTCGTGGCCGGCCGCATCTACGTGCGGGGCGCCGACCTGATCCGGGACGGCGAGGCCGGCCGGGACGGAACGGCCGACGCGGTCGCCGCCTCCGCCGTGGTCGCGAGCGGCGCGGAGGCGTGAGCGGCGACTCCGGCACCCGCCGGCTCTCCGACGGCCTGCCGTCGTACCGCCTCGTGCGACGAGAGGACATCGAGCTGGCCGAGGCCCTGCCCGGCCACGCGAGTGGGCTGCGGACCTGCCGCCTGGTGGACGGCTCCCTCGGCTCGACGCACATGGCGATGACGCTCGTCGCGTTGTCGTCCGGCCACGTCGACACCCACGTCCACTCCTTCGAGACCGGGTTCTACGTTCTCGAGGGCACGCCCGTGGTCTTTCTCGACGGTCACGCTGTCGAGCTGCAGCCGGGGGCCTGTGGCGTCGTCCCCGTCGGTGTCCCGCACGCCTTCCGGGCGAGCGGCGACGGGCTCTGGCTCGAGATGGCCGCGCCGCGTCCTCGTCCGGACAGGAGCGATACGTTCTTCATCGCCCCGACGCCCGACACCCCGGCGGAGCGGCTCGACGTGCGCGATCCACGCAACAAGAACCTGTTCCTCCTCGGCGACGGCGAGATGGACCTGGACCTCCTCAAGCGGGGCGCGACGGAAGGGGCACCCACCGTCTCCGCGAGCATGGCGACCGCTGTTCTCGCCTACAGCGGGATCGCGGTCAAGATGCTCGTCGACCCGCGGCTCGACGCGCAGCTGCACACGATCTTCATGGTCGACTACCAGCCCGGCGCGTGCGCGCTCCCGCACGACCACCCGTTCGAGGAGTCGTACTACATGCTCGAAGGCGAGGTCGACGTCGTCGCGGACGGCGATCGCTACACCCTGCGGCCGGGCGACTTCTTCTGGACGGCGACCGGCTGTGTCCACGCGTTCTACGAGACGCAAGGGGGCCGGGTGCGCTGGCTCGAGACCTCGGCGCCGGGACCGCCGCCGCGGCACTCCTACCGCCATGAGCGCGACTGGGACTATCTGGCCGAGCAGACCGGCTCCACCCGGATCGGGGCGGCATGAGCGAGACCCCGACGCGCGTCCTCGACGACCTGGAGCTGTACACCGGCATCTACCGCCAGATGCGGCTCATCCGGGGCTTCGAGGACCTGGTGCAGTCGCTCTTCCTCAAGGGAGAGGTCTACGGCACCACGCACCTCTACTCCGGACAGGAAGCGGTGGCGACCGGCGTCGCCGGCCTGCTCGAGGAGCGAGACCGGGTGGCGGCGACCTACCGCGGCCACGGGCACGCGCTCGCCCTCGGAGTCGACCCGCAGGCGCTCCTCGACGAGATGCTGGGCCGCGCGACCGGGATCAACGGCGGACGGGCGGGATCGATGAACGTGAACTCGCCCGGCGACCGGCTGATCGGCTCCTTCGGGATCGTCGGTGGCAGCATCGCCGCGGCCACGGGAGCCGCGCTCGCGCTCCAGCGCACCACCGGCGGCGTTGCGGTCGCGTACTTCGGCGACGGCGCGATGAACCAGGGCTACGTCTTCGAGTGCCTCAACTTCGCCCAGGTGCTGAAGCTGCCGCTCGTCCTCGTCTGCGAGAACAACCGCTACGGCGAGTACACGCCCTTCGAGTCGGTCACGGCCGGCGAGATCCGGGGCAGGCCGGAGTCGATGGGCGTTCCGGCCGAGACCGTCGACGGCATGAGCGTGTGGACGGTGCGCGAGGCCGCGGCGCGCGCGATCGAACACGCACGTTCGGGCGAGGGCCCCGCGTTTCTCGAGGCGCTCACGTATCGCTACGTCGGACATTCGCGCAGTGATCCCGGCGCGTACCGTCCCGAAGGCGAGCTCGACGAGTGGCGGGCGCGCGACCCCATCGTCCTCCTTCGTTCCCGGCTCGAGGAGGAGGGGGCCGACGGCTCGGCACTGGACGCGCTCGTGCGCGAAGTGGACCAGGAGCTCGAGACCATGCGCGAGCGCGGCCTCGCCGCGCCGTTCCCCTCGGAGCTCAGCGCGAGCGAGTTCAAGGACTGAGGCGCGGTGCCCGGCGAGCTGACCATGCCCAAGCTCTCCGACTCGATGGCCGACGCGGTCATCATCAAATGGCTGAAGGCTTCGGGCGACGACTTCCGTCGTGGCGAGGCGCTGCTCGAGGTCGAGACCGACAAGGCGACGGTGGTCTACGAGGCCGAGTCCGACGGGACGCTCGAGGCGATACTCGTGCCGGAAGGTGGGACGGCGTCGGTCGGGCAGGCGATTGCGACCCTCGCAGGCGACGGCACCGCAGCGCCGGCCGGAGCGCCTCTCGCGACCTCCGACGCCGCGGCGACCGTCGAACCGCCGGCTCCGAGCGTTGCTCCCGTGACGAACGGCGCGGCCTCGACGGGCGCACGACCGAATGCGACGCCCGTCGCCCGCCGGACGGCACTCGAGCTCGGGCTCTCGTTGCACGACGTTGCCGGCAGCGGACCCGGTGGCCGGATCACCGGTGACGACGTCCGGCGGGCCGCCGCGCCCGGAACCGGAGCGCCTACGCCGTCCTCCCCCGCCGACGCCCGCGGCGAGGTCACCGTAGTCGAGCCGACCCCGACGCAAGCGACGATCGCCCGGCGCATGGCGGAGTCGGCGGCGACGATCCCGGTCTTCACCGTCTCGGCGGACGCGGACGTCTCCCAGATCGTCGCCCAGCGCCGCAACGCGAGCGGGGAAGGACCCTCGCTCAACGACTTCATCGTCAAGGCCGCGGCGCTCGCCCTGCGCGACTTCCCGCGCTTCAACGCGTCGTGGCTGGACGGGCGGATCGCGCTCCATTCGGGCGTGAACGTCGGCATCGCCGTCGCCACCGACGACGCCCTGCTCGTGCCGGTGATCGCCGACGCCGCGAGCCGCACGCTCGCCGAGATCGCCGCCGAGACGCGCCGGCTCGCCGAGGCCGCACGGCAGCGGACCCTGCGGCCCGAGGAGCTTCAGGGCGGCACGTTCACGGTCTCCAACCTCGGCATGTTCGGCGTGCGCTCGTTCACGGCGATCGTGGATCCGCCGCAGGCGGCGATCCTCGCAGTCGGCAGCAGCCGGCGAGAGGCCGTCGAGGCAGGATCCGGCGGCGGCGTCGCCTTCCGAGACGTGATGACGCTGACGCTGAGCTGCGATCACCGTGTCGTCTACGGCGCCGACGGCGCTCGGTTCCTGTCCCGACTCTGCGAGCTGCTGGAACAGCCGCTCGCCCTGGCTCTCTGATGGCGCCGATCGCCTTTCGCACCGCGGTACGCGACGCCCTCGACGAGGAGCTGGCGGCCGACGAGCGGGTGATCTTCTTCGGCGAGGACGTCGCGGTCGCCGGCGGGGTCTTCGCCACGACGACCGGCCTCTACGAGAAGTACGGAGCCGAGCGCGTCTTCGACACGCCGATCTCCGAGCTCGCGCTCGCCGGCGCCGCTTTCGGCTCGGCGGTGACCGGACTGCGGCCGGTGATCGAGATCATGTTCGGCGACTTCCTCACGCTCGCCATGGACATGCTCGTGAACCAGGCCTCGAAGTACTGGTTCCTGACGCAGGAGCAGATCGGCGTCCCGCTCGTCATCCGCTCGGTCGTCGGCGCGGGAGGCCGGTTCGGCGCGATCCACTCGCAGCTGCCGGCGTCCTGGTTCATGGGCGTTCCGGGCCTGAAGATCGTCTCCCCCTCGACGCCCGCGGATGCGAAGGCCCTCCTCAAGGCGGCGGTGCGCGACGACAATCCCGTGCTCTTCTTCGAGCACAAACGTCTCTACGGCCTCGAGGGAGAGGTGAACGGCGAGGTCGGGCGCCTCGGAGAGGCGAAGGTCGTGCGCGAGGGCACGGACGTGACCCTGGTCACCGCGATGAAGGGCGTCCACGACGCGCTCGACGCGGCGGACCGGCTCGAGCAGGAACGCATCTCGGTCGAGGTGATCGACCTGCGCACATTGCGCCCGCTCGACACGGAGACCGTGCTCGCCTCGGTGCGGAAGACGAACCGGATCGTCGTCGTCGAGGAGGGGCCGCTGACCGGCGGCTGGGCCGGCGAGGTCCTCGCCCGGGTCACCGAAGAAGGACTCGGCCATCTCGACGACGCCTGGCGGATGGCCACCCCGGACACTCCCATCCCCTACAGCCCACCGCTCGAAGACGCGTTCCTGCCCGGGGCGGACCGGATCGTCGCTGACATCCGGAGGCGGCTACGGTGAGCTCGTGACGACCACCGACCGCGGACTCGAGCCCTCGAGGGTCGGAAGCCGCCTGCGCGAGGAGCGCGAGCGGCGCGGCGTCAGCTTGCGCGAGCTCGCGCGACGCGTCGGTGTCTCGCCGAGCCTCGTCTCCCAGATCGAGCTCGACCGGGTCAACCCGTCCGTGAGCACGCTCTACGCGCTCGTCACCGAGCTGGGAGTGACGATGAGCGAGGTCTTCGGAGACGGGACGCAGCCCGGCCCCAGCGCCGTCCGCCGGCGGCCCGAGGACGACGGGCTCGTCGCGACACCCGAGACGCGTAGCGTCCTCAACCTCGCCTCGGGCGTGCGCTGGGAGCGACTCACCGCGCACAGCGACCCGGAGGTCGAGTTCCTCTACGTCGTCTATCCCGTCGGCGCCGAGTCGTGCTCCCAGGATGCGCTCGTCACCCACGGCGGCCGAGAGTACGGCTACGTGTCGAGTGGAACCCTCGGAGTCCGCGTCGGCTTCGACGAGTACGTGCTCGCCCCCGGAGGCTCGATCGCCTTCGATTCGTCGTCGCCTCACCGCCTCTGGACGATGGGCGACGAGCCCGTGCACGCAATCTGGGTCGTCATCGGCCGCGCAGCCGACCCGCGCGGGCTGAAGGTGGATACGGCCGTCTCGCCGGCCGTTCCGGAGTGACCCGGGACGCGCTGCGCTAGCCCGCCGACGCCTCGCCGGCCGCGACCGGCGCCGACGGCACCCGCCGTCGAGCCGCGCGAGCCCGCGCGATCAGCTCCGGAGCCTGGTAGACGACGAGCGCGAGGAGGATCAACACCCCGATCGTCATGTCCGCGTACTCCGTCGGCTGGTGGAAGAGCGGGAGCACGTTGTCGATCTCCGTCAGGAAGAACGCCGCGAGGAGAGCGCCGACGAACGAGCCTCTGCCGCCCGCGAGGCTGGCGCCTCCGAGCACGCCGGCGGCAATGCTCTCGAGGGCCTGGCTGCCGACGATCGGGGAGCCGATCTGCACCTCCGCCGCGAGGTAGAAGCCCGCGAACGCCGCCATGAGCGAGCAGGCCACGAAGGCCAGGAAGATCATGCGTCCGGCGGACATCCCGAGGCGTCGGGACGAGGCCTCGTCGAAACCCGCCGCCCTCAGGGCGAGGCCTCCGCGGCTGCGGTAGAGCCAGAGGTCCGCGACGAGCGCCAGGACGACGGCCCCGATGAACGCGTAGGGAACGAAGCTCACACCGGCCGTGAGCTTGCTCGTGACGTCGAAGTTGATCGGGCCGGCCGGGTAGGAGCGCAACAGCAGCGAGACCCCGGTCAGGATGCTGAGCGTCCCGAGCGTGGCCAGGATCGAGGGCAGCCGGACGACGCGGATCAGGAACGCATTGAAGACACCGGTCGCGAGCCCGACCCCCACGACCGCGAGAACGCCGAGCACGAGCCCGGCGCCCGACGTCGTCGGCGTCAAGGTGAACGAGGCCGTGACGACACACGCCGTCATCAGCGCTCCCACCGAGACGTCGAAGCCGCCGATCAGCAGGGCGCAGAGCTGCCCGAGCGAGACGAGCAGGAGGGGCATCGACTCGAGGAGGAGGCTGTTGAGGTTCAGCTTGCCGAGGAACTCGGGGTGACGGGCCTGCGTGTACGCCCCGAGCGCGACGATCAGGGCGGCCAGCAGCGCGATCGGAACCCAGCCGCGCTTCACGCCACGCTCCCTTCGCTCCTCGTCGCCGTGCTGCGCGAGCCGACGATCGCCTCCACGATCCGTCTCTCACCGAGCTCCTCGCCGGGGATCTCCTGGACGATCCGCCCCCGCGACATGACGATCACGCGGTCGCAGAGACCCGCGAGTTCGATCGGATCGCTCGATTTCACGAGCGCCGCGACACCCTCCTGCGTCTTCGAGCGAAGCGCCTCGTAGATGTCGAACCGGGCGCCGACGTCGACCCCCTGCGTCGGCTCCTCCGCCAGGATCACCTTCACGTCCCCGCGCAGGAACGGCCGCATGAGGGACACCTTCTGCTGGTTGCCGCCGGAAAGCGACACGATGGGCTGCTCCGCGGAGGCCATGCGCACGCGGAGACGGCGTGCCAGAGGGGCGATCGCCGCGCGCTCCCGCCGGCGGCTGACGATCCCGAACCGGGCCAGCCGGCGCAGAACCTGCACGGTCGCGTTCACGCGCACGCTGAGGATCGGGAAGAGCGCTTCTCCCCGCCGGTCGCCGCTGAGGAGGACGACTCCGGCGCGAAGCGGTCCCAGAGGCGAGCGCCGATCGAGCTCCCGGCCGTCGCACGAGGTGCTGCCGGAGGCGCGTTCGATGCCGGCGAGCGCGCGGAGGAACTGCACCTGCCCGTTCCCCTCCGCCCCGGCGAGCCCGACGATCTCGCCCTTGCGCACGACGAGGTCGATGGGGCCGAACCGGTCTCCGTAGAGGCCGGACACGGAAAGCGCCGCCTCGGCCCCCGCGTCCGGTGCGGGCCGCTCCGGGAAGGCCACCTCGAGCGGCCGCCCGATCATCAGCGCGACCAGGCCGTCCTCCGAGACCGACTTTGCCTCGAACGTCCCCTGGGCCACCCCGTCTCGCAGGACGGTGACCCGATCGGCGACCGACAGGACCTCCGGGAGCCGGTGGCTGACGTACACGATCGCGACACCCTCCCGTGCCTGTTCGAGGACGAGGGCCTGCAACTTCTCGACCGCGTCGGGGCCGAGCGCGGTCGTCGGCTCGTCGAGCAGCAGCACCTTCGGCCGCGTCAGAAGCGCCTTCACGACTTCCAGCAGCTGGCGCTCGGCGAGCGAAAGGCCGCTGACGCTCGCCCCGACGGGGACATCGACGTCGAACAGCGCGAGCTTCTCCCTGGCCCACCGTTCCATCCGGCGATAGGACGGGCGGGCTTCCCGCGGCACGGCGAGGCACAGGTTCTCTGCAACCGTCAGGTCGAGAACGTGCGAGTAGTCCTGGTAGGCGATGCCGAGCCCGAGGCGCCGCGCGCGCGCGGGCGATGCGTTCTTCAGGCGCGTGCCGCCGATCTCGACGAGGCCCCCGTCCGCGGCGAGGAAGCCGCTGGCGATCCCGAGCAAGGTCGACTTCCCGGACCCGTTCTCACCGACGAGTGCGTGGATCTCACCCGGCCGGCACTCGACGCTAACCTCGTTCAGGGCCTGTACCGCTCCGAACGCCTTGGAGACGCCGCGGAGCGACAGCACGGCACTCGGAACAGGTCCGGGAGTCGACATTGCGGGATCAGTTACTCGCGCCTACCTCCTCAGGGGTACATCCGCTGCAGGAGTGAGAGCGGGATCAGCGAGGACGCCGACGCCTGCTGCGGATAACCCTTGATGCACATGCTGCGCTTGGCCTGCGTCTGCAGCTTGATCGGGAAGACGATCGTGGGCGGGATCTTCGCCCCTTTCAGCTTCATCATGTCCGCAGTCAGCGCAACCCGGATCTGGGGATTGCCGGACGTGTAGTAGTAGATCTTCAGCTTCGGGTTGTTCAGCTTCTTCGCGAGGCAACCGAGCGCGTCCTCGTCCGTCCTGTACGTGAAGACGCCCTGATACGGAATGCCGGCGGCCTTGTACGCCGCATAGCCGCCCTGCGCCATGAACGCCGAGTCCTCGTAGCTCAGGCCCTTCAGCTTCGGGTACTTCGCGAGGATGCCGGCGACGATCCCCTGCACCTTCGACGGATCCCAGTTCGTCGGGTCGTTGGCGATGACGTGGATCGACTTGTTCAGCGCCGCCTGCTCGCACTGCTGCCAGCCTGCCGAGAGCGGGTTGCCGGGGAAGCCGCCCATGAACGCGATGTCACCGGACTTGACCTGCGTGTTCATCACGTTCGCGAACGCCTTGCCCAGCTTGCAGGTGTCCTCGCCGACGACGGTCGTGTAGTTCTTGCCGGGCCCGGTGACGTAGCCCCAGGCATAGGTCGAGACCGGGATGCCGGCCTTGGTCGCCTGCTGGAAGACCGGGATCATCGCATCGCCGAAGTCCGGATAGGTGACGATCGCGCTCACCTTCTGCGCGATCACCGACTTGAAGTCCGCGATCGCCTGGCTCAGGTCGGAATGGGCGCTCATGTAGATGATCTTTCCGATCTGCGGATACGTGAGCGCCTGGAGGATGAACTCCATCTTCGACATCTGGCGGAAGACGTTCTCGCCGAAGCCCTCGACGTACGCGACCGTGAGCTTCCCGCCCGTGCCGGTCTTGCAGACGTTGTCCTTCCAGCACTTCAGCGCCAGGGCGTAGTTCACCTTCTTCGTGGCGCGCCCGAGGCCGGCGAGCGCGATGTTGCGTGGCTGCTTCGCAGCGGGGATCAGATTCGCGGCGAAGAGGGCGTGTGAGAGCGTCGACGCGGGCGCCTTGAAGGCCTCGCCGAAGCCGTGCCCGCTGCCGATCGTCTTCCCGCCTTTACCCACGTAACCGGACGGGCCCGAGCCCAGGCCGGCGGTGCTGGTCCAGGCGCCCTGCGCGACCGCGACGGCGACGAGCGCCGCGGCGATCAGAACGACGAGCGCCAGGAACAGCGGGCGCTTCCTTTTCATCCTTGACTCCTTCCCTCCGAGCATGAACCGCTCCTTTCGAGAACCACCTCTAGTCCCCGCCTGTCGCCGCGCGCGGTGCCGACCGGGTGGGCCGCATCCACCAGCCGAGCAACGACGCGACCCGATCACCGGAGATGACCATCCCGACGAGGATGGCCCCACCGAATACGACGTACTGCATGGCCGCGGAGAGACCGACGATCAACAGCATCTGGGTGAGAAACGTGAGCGCGAGCGCGGCGACCCAGGTCGAGGATGCGCTGGCGAGCCCCCCGGACAGGGCGGCGCCGGCGATGACGACGGCGGCGATCGGCGCGAGCAGGTACGCCGCGCCGAAGGTCGGGTCGATGCTGAACGACACGCCCGCGAGCAGGATTGCGGCGACCGCGTACAGCGTTCCGGCCGCCGTGTAGGCGAGCACGACATGGGTGCGGACGCGGAGCCCCGCGATCCAGGCCGCGCGCTGGTTCGCCCCGACGGCCTGGAAGTGCCGGCCGACCGTGCTGTACCGGAGCACGAGGGCGACGACGAGCGTGATCCCGAGCCCGGTCCAGAAGACGGCGCTGATCCCGAGCGGCTTGCTGGTGGCCCACGACGACAGCGCGTTGGGCACGTTCGGGTTGTTGGTGACCGACTCGCGCGAGTACTTGCTGCTCCAGGCAAGCACGATCTGCCCTACGGCAAGGGTCACGATCAGGGGGTTCAGCCGCAGCAGACCGACGAAGATCCCGTTCGCGAGACCCACGAGCATGCCGACCCCGAGGCAGACGGGTATCGCCAGGATCAGCCGATGGTCGGAGCCCGCGCAGATGCCGGCGATCAGGTTGCCGCAGAAGGAGATGACCCCCGGCGTCGAGAGGTCGATGCCGCCCTGCATGACCACGAGCATCTGACCGAGAGCGGCGATCGCGAGCACGGTCGCCTGCGGGAGGACGAACGACCACGAGGTGTGGCCGAAGGCCGACGGCGCCTCGATCCACGCGGCGATCGCGAGCGCGCCGGTTGCGAGCCAGACGGGGAGGAAGCGCGCGCCGTGGAGGGCACTCGTCGCCAGCGCTCGCCCGGACTCACCTGCCGATCCTCGGAACCGAGGCGGCGATGGAGGGCTGGCCGCATCCACGAGCTCCATTCTGAGCAGGTACGGCCAACAGTGTCAATGATGGCTGGACGACCGACCCGCATTCCAGCGCGCGCGTTGACGCGACGGCGCCCTTCCGTTTATGGTCGCTGTACATGGGGTGGCGCGCGAACCGGTCGACTCCTTCGAGAGGCGCGAGCGTGCCGCCGCATCCATTCCTGTCCGGTCGGCCAAGGAGAGAGACATGAGCTCGCAGCGGCTATTGATCCGCAACGGCTTCGTTGTCTCGATGGACTCCGCCATCGGCGACGTGCCGCACGGCGATGTCTTCATCGAGGATGGCAAGATCGTCGAGGTCGGGACGGATCTCGGGGTCTCGGACGCGGAGCAGGTGGACGCGACCGGGATGATCGTGATGCCCGGCTTCGTCGACACGCACCGACATACGTGGCAGACGCCCGTCCGCGGCGTTCTCCCGTCGTGCACGCTCGACCACTACTTCGCGGTCATGCTCGGTCAGGTCGGCGGGTTCTACAGGCCCGAGGACGTCTACATAGGAGACTGGGCAGGCTCGCTCGAAGCGCTGAACGCCGGCGTGACGACCCTGCTCGACTGGTCGCACATCAGCAACACCCCCGACCACTCCGACGCCGCGATCCAGGGGCTCAAGGAGGCCGGCATCCGCGCTGTCTACGCGCACGGGATGCCCACCGGCGGCGAATGGTGGTCGTACAGCGAGCTGACCCATCCCGACGACATCCGGCGCATCCGCGAGACCTACTTCTCGTCGGACGACGGCCTGATCACGCTCGCCATGGCGGCGCGCCAGCCGGGGAACGTGACCCCCGACGTCGCGAAGCACGACTGGGCGCTCGCGCGCGAGCTCGGGATCCTGATCAGCGTCCACGTCGGGATGCGCCTGCACACCCTGCACTACCAGCCGGTGAAGGACATGCACGACCTCGGGCTGATGGGCCCGGACATCTGTTACATCCACATGACCGACCTCACCGACGAGGAGCTCGACTGGATCGCGGAGACCGGCGGGAAGGCCTCGGTCGCGCCGTACGTCGAGATGCTGATGGGGCACGGGCCCCCGCCGATCGGCAAGCTGCTCGCCCGCGGCGTGCGCTCGTCGCTCAGCGTGGACGTCGTCTCGAGCGTCCCCGGCGAGATGTTCACGCAGATGCGAACTGCGCTCGCCTACGACCGCATCCTCGAGTTCACGGACACCCCGGACATCGCCTTCGCACCGAAGCTCACGCATACCGACGTGCTCGAGTTCGCGACGATCGACGGCGCGCGGTCGATCGGGCTCGAGGACAAGGTCGGATCGCTCACGCCGGGCAAGCAGGCCGACGTCGTCCTCCTCAACGCCGATGCGATCAACACCGCGCCGGTGCTCGACCCGCACGGGACGATCGTCACCTTCTCCGACACCTCCAACGTCGACTCCGTCTTCGTCGCCGGCCGCGCCCTCAAGCGCGGCGGCGAGCTCGTCGGCGTCGACGTGAAGGCGGTGATCCGCAGGCTCGAGGAGTCGCGTAACCACATCCTCTCGCAGGGCGGGCTCCTGCCCGACTGGTGCGCGGAGCCGGCCGCCGCCGTCTGATCCGTCTCATCCGGGGGTCGGCTCGAGGGCCGGTCCCCCGCCGCGAAAGGAGCCAGCGCAGAATGTCGAGCAGAAGCGTCGTCGTCGTCGGCGGTACCCGCGGCCTGGGCCGTGAGCTCGCGCAGTTCTACGCCGATCAGGGCCGTGACGTCGTCGTCACCGGCCGCGAGGCCGCCGCCGCAGAGGCGTGCGCCGGTGAGATCGGCGGCTCGACCCGCGGGATCGGGTTCGATCTCTCCCGGCCGGAGACCATCGCGGAGCGGCTCGCGGACGTCGGAGACGTCGAGTTCCTCGTCCTCGCTGCGATCGATCGCGACACCAACTCGGTCAAGGAATACGACATCGCCTCGGCGCTGCGCCTCGTCACGCTGAAGATCGTCGGCTTCACCGAGGTCATCCACACGCTGCTGCCGCGAATGGGCGACGACTCGGCGGTCCTCATCTACGGAGGTCTCGCCCGAGACCGGCCGTATCCAGGCTCGACCACGGTGACCACGGTGAACGGCGCGGTCACCGGGCTCGTGCGCACCCTGGTCATCGAGCTCGCGCCGAGACGCGTCAACGCGCTTCATCCGGCGATCGTCGGCGACAGCCCGCAGTGGATCGACATGCCCGAGGAGCGTCACCAGGCGCTCGTGCAGCGGACGCCGATCGGACGCCTGGTGCGGATGGAGGAAGTCGTCGAGGCGTCTCGCTTCCTGCTCGAGAACCGCGCCATGAACGGCATCAACCTGCCGGTCGACGGCGGCTGGCTCTGCATGTGACGAAGCACCTGGAGCGCACCGCGACGTTCACTCCTCGGTAGCGAGGAGGGCGGCCCCCGCCGCCCCCCGTTGACTGCTTCGCTCCGAGTTTCGCGAGCGCCGAGCGTGTTGAAATCGCGCTACCTGCCGCGCCCGGCAACGCTCCGGCTCTGCGCCTCGGTCTATCGGACTCACCGCCTAAATAGGCCCCGGCGGGCGTCGCACAACCCCTCTATGCGGCGCTTCGGAGCTTCGCGAGCGCCCGCTCCTCGATCTGGCGGACGCGCTCGGCGCTGAGGCCGAGCCGTTCGCCGACCTCGGAGAGCTTCTCGGCCGGCGCATCGAAGCCGAAGCGTGCCCGCACGACCTCGCGCTCGCGATCGGTCAACCGCGACAGCAGCGCGCGCAGCTGCTCGCCGGCGACCGCGTCGACGACGTCCTCGTAGGCTGCGGCCGAGAGCGGGTCTTCGAGCAGGTCGCCCAGCGTCCCGAGCTCCGTGTCCATGCTGCCGATCGGCTCGTCCAGGCTTCGCTCACGTGCGTCGGCGGCCATCAGCGCCTCCGCCTGGCCCAGCTCGATGTTCGTCCGCTCGGCCAGCTCGCCGACCATGGCGGAGCGGCGCTCGTCCTCGTAGATGCGCTGATGCTCGGACTTCAGCTGAGAGAGCTGGCGCAGCGCCTTCGGCGGCAACCGCAACGGACGCATGAAGTCGCTGCGCGCCTCCTGCAGCGACTGCCTGATCCACCAGGTGGCGAAGGCTGCGAAGGGGACGCCGCGCTCAGGGTCGAACCGCTGCAGCGCACGGAGCAGGCCGACGATGCCCTCCTGGAGCAGATCGACCTGCTCGAGCCCTTCCGTCCGGTAGCGGCGTGCCGATGCGTGGACGAGCGGCAGTAGCCGCCCGATCAACTCCTCCCGCGCTGCCTCGTCGCCCGCCTGCGCGCGCCGCGCGAGCACGTCTGCCTCGTCACCGGCGACCGGCTGCGCACGCTCGGCCTCGTCCCACAGCTCCCGCGCAGCGGCATCGCCCCCGCGGCCTCCGGTGCGCCCGGCCAGTTCCCGCCTCACCGCCACGTCGCGATCGTGCCACAGGGCTGCCCGCGACGGGTCGCCGTTCCCCGCCCGGGTCGTGTCAGTCGTAGTGGGCCGCCGTGGCCGCTCCGCCGGTTCGCCTCCCGGCACATCGGGGCCGCGGCGGCGAGCGCTGCCGCGGCCCCATGGCGTGCTCCGCGCCTACTTCTCGATCGCCGTCTTCCCGGCGGCGCCGATCGTGATCTTCTTCGGCTTCCGCTCGGCCGGCTTCGGGATCCGCAGCTCGAGCACTCCATCCCGGTAGTCCGCCTCGATCGAGTCGCTGTTGACGCCCTGCGGGAGGGTGAGCGTGCGGGCGAAGCTGCCGTACGGCCGCTCGACGAGCTGAGCAGCCCCGGTCTCGTCCACGACCCGCGAGCCGGAGAGCGTGAGCACGCTGTCGTTCACTTCGATGTTCATGTCCTCGGATTTCACGCCGGGCAAGTCGACCTTGACCAGGTACTCGTCCTCGGTCTCGTACACGTCCACCGGCGGCGAGAAGCCGGTCGCCCGGCCGCCGTTGCCACTGCTACGCAGCATCTCATCCATCAGGCGAAACGGCGCGGCGAGAAACGGATCACGGATCAACAGGTTCGCCATTCCACACCTCCAGTCCGATGATTTCGCTTTCGTCGGGAAATCGAGTAGGCCTCGCGCGCCGGCGTTCAAGCCCACATCAGAGGCCGAGCAGCAGCGAGCGAACGAGGGTCAAGAGCTCCTCGACATCTCCGAGGCTCCCGGCCGGCCGCGAGGGTTGCGAGCCGAGCACGATGTGGGGCGAGCCCGGTCCCGCATATCGCGCCGTGCCCTCCGCTTCCGGGCGGGAGAACGGATGCTGCCGGTCGTAGCCGGCACGACGTCCCGGATCGCGCAACACCTCATAGGCTTCACTCACCGCCCGGAACCGCTCCGAGCCGGCTCCGGATCCTCCGCCGTCCGGATGCGTCAGCCGCGCGGCCCTTCTGTACGCGCGAGCGATCTCGTCCGACGACGCCTGCCGTCGCACGCCCAGAACGACATAGGGATCCAGGTCTTCGCGCCGAGTCACCGTCTTCCTAAGTACGCCCCGGAGCCACGCGTGCCAGATCAAGCGAGATGCCGCCCGGCGCCACGAGAACGCGCGCAACGGCCGCGTAAGCTTTCTCGTATGACGATGTGCGCGAGCTGCGGGAAGGAGCTCTCGGGGGACTTCCGCTTCTGCCCCTACTGCGCAGCGCCGCTCGAGAACCGGTCCACCTCGCAGGAAGCACGCAAGACCGTGACGGTGCTGTTCTGCGACGTCACGGGGTCGACGCAGCTCGGCGAGACTCTCGACCCGGAGACGTTGCGGTCGCTCCTCGCGCGCTACTTCGAGCGCATGAAGGCGATCGTCGAGAAGCACGGCGGCAGTGTCGAGAAGTTCATCGGAGATGCGGTGATGGCCGTGTTCGGCATCCCGGTCGTGCACGAGGACGATGCGCTTCGCGCGGTGCGGGCGGCTGCGGAGATGCGCGAAGCCTTCGCCGAGCTCGGCGTGTCCGGCCGGATCGGTGTGATGACCGGCGAAGTCGTCACCGGCACCGAGGAGCGGCTCGCGACCGGGGACGCGGTGAACGTGGCGGCCCGGCTCGAGCAGGCGGCGCAGCCGGGCGAGGTCGTCCTCGGAGGGCCGACGCTCGCGCTCGTCCGCAACGCGGTCGAAGTCGAGGAGCTCCCGCCGCTCACGCTGAAGGGCAAGCAGGCTCCCGTCGTCGCGTATCGGCTGCTCGCGGTTGCAGCGGACGCGCCTCGGCGCCACGAAGCGCCGCTGGTCGGCCGGCTGCGAGAGCAACGACTGCTTGCCGACGCCTGGGAGCGTGTCCGCGCCGAGCGGTCGTGCCACCTGTTCACGATCCTCGGCCCGGCGGGAGTCGGGAAGTCGCGTCTCTGCTCGGAGTTCCTGGCCACCGCGACGGACGCGACGGTGGTGCAGGGCTCGTGCCTCTCCTACGGCGAGGGAATCACGTACTGGCCGGTCGTGGAGGTGCTGAAGCAACTGCCGGAGGTGCCGGTCGAGGAGCCCGTGGCGGCAGCGATTCACGCCCTGCTCGGCGAGGAAGAGCTCGCTACCTCGAGCGAGGAGATCGCCTGGGCGTTTCGCAAGGCGCTCGAGACCACCGCGGCCGAGCAGCCGCTCATCTGCGTGTTCGACGACCTGCACTGGGGCGAGGAGACGTTCCTCGACCTGGTCGAGCACGTCGCCGACCTCTCGAGAGACGCGCCGATCCTGCTCCTCTGCATGGGCCGCCCCGACCTGCTCGACCGCCGTCCCGCCTGGGGCGGCGGCAAGGTGAACTCGACGACGGTCCTGCTCGAGCCGCTCGCAGACGACGAGACGGAGATGCTGCTCGAGAGCCTCGCCGATCTCGACGAGCCGATCAGGGTGCGCATTCGTGAGGCCTCCGAGGGCAATCCGTTGTTCGTCGAGGAGATGGTGGCGATGCTGAGCGAGTCTTCCGACGGCGACGTAGCCGTGCCGCCGACGATCCAGGCCTTGCTCGCGGCGCGTCTCGACCAGCTCGACCCGGAGGAGCGCGACGTCCTGCAGCGCGGGGCCGTCGAAGGACGCCTCTTCCACCGCGGCGCGGTGCAGGCGCTCGGCTCCGCGGCCACGCACGTGCCGGCGCGGCTGACGGCGCTCGTGCGGAAAGAGCTCGTGCGGCCCGACAAGCCGCGGCTGCCGAGCGAAGATGCCTTCCGCTTCCGCCATCTGCTCATCCGCGACGCCGCGTACGACGCGCTCCCGAAGACGACGCGCGCCGAGTTGCACGTGCGCTTCGCCGAGTGGCTCGCGGCGCGTGGCGCCGGCATCGTCGAGCTGGACGAGATCCTCGCGTACCACCTCGAACAGGCTTGCCGTTATCGCGACGAGCTCGGGCTCGACCTCGACGAGGAGCTGCGAACGGCCGCGCGGCGAAGGCTGAAGGACGCCGGCCGCCGAGCGCTCCTGCGCCAGGACTTCGCCGCGGCGCGGAACTTCTTCGAGCGCGCGCAGGCGCTCATGCCGGCAGGGGCGACGGACTACGCCCTCGACCTCGACCTCGTCGATGCCCTGCACTCCTCGGGCGGCGCCCAGGCGGCGTGCGAGGCCGCCGCGGCGGCCGCCGCTCGAGCGACAGCGGCCGGGGACGCGATCGGCGCTCTCTGCCTGCGTCTCGAGGAGGGGATGCTGAAGCTCAGCGTCGACCGGGAAGCCTCCATGCAGCCGGTCGGCGCGCTCACCGACGAGGCGCTCCCGCGCTGCAGGGAGGCGGGAGACGACGTCGCGCTCTACCGCGTCCACCTGGTGCGCTGCAGGCTCGCGCAGCGCCGGCTGCGCTACGACGAGCAGCTCGAGGCGGCCGAACAGGCGTACGCTCATGCCTGCCGCTCCGGTCTGCCCCACCTTCAGGCGGAGTCCTTCCGCTGGCTCGTCGGCCCCCGCTTCTACGGGTCGACCCCCATCCCCGAGCTGCTGCGCTGGCTCGACGAGCGGGAGAGCGTTCTGCCTGTGGTCACGCACAAGACGTACCGCTCCCTCGCTCTCGCGCCCGCGGGCCGGTTCGACGAGGCGCGCGCCCTGCTCGCGGAGCTGCGCCGCGACTACGCCGAACGTGGAGCACTCGCGCGTCTCGGCGGCGTCACGTCACAGAACGCCGTCACGCTCGAGCTGCTCGCCGGGGATCCCGTGGCCGCGGCGAGGCTCGGCGAGGAGGGCTGCGCGATCCTCGAGGAGGCCGGAGAGCTGGGGCTCCTCTCGACGAGCGCGTGCTTCGTCGGTCAGGCGCTCTACGCGCTCGACCGGCTCGACGAGGCAGAGGCCTGGGCGAGCAGGGCGGTCGAGCTCGGGGGGAGCGACGATGCCGCGACGCAGATGCTGTGGCGCCAGGTGAAGGCCAAGGTGCTCGCACGGCGCGGCGACCGTGTGGACGCCGAGCGGCTGGCGCGCGAGGCAGTCGCGATCGCCGACGGGACCGACAAGACGGACTGGTGCGCCACCGCGTACGCAGACCTCGCCGAGGTGCTCGACCTCGTCGGCGAGCACGAACAGGCCTCCGAGGCGCTCGAGCGCGCGCTCGCGCTCTACGAGCGAAAGGGGAATCTCGTTCTCGCCGAGCGGACGCGCTCCCGGCTGCGCGAGCTCGAGTCCCGGCCCGCGTCGGCGTCCCGGTAGTAGCAGCCGGCCGCCGATGCAGCCTCTGGGCGGGACGCTGGTGGTGGACTTCAGCCGGTATCTCCCGGGCGCCTTCGCCTCCCGCGAGCTGCTCGAGCTCGGAGCGCGCGTCGTCTGCGTCGAGCCGCCGGGAGGGGATCCCCTCCGCGCCACCGCGCCCGCCTGGGACGAGGCGCTGCGGGCCGGAAAGAAGTCGCTCGAGGTCGACCTGAAGCAGGATCCGGGTCCGGCCCTCGAGCTTCTGCGCGAAGCCGACGTCGTGCTCGAGTCGTTCCGCCCCGGCGTCGCGTCGCGGCTCGGCATCGGCCCGGAGCACGCGCCGGAGCGCACCGTCTACTGCTCGATCGCCGGCTTCGGGGTCGGCGGCCGCCACGAGCAGCGCGCAGGACACGACCTGAACTACCTCGGCTGGGCCGGCGCGCTCTGGGACACCGCGCCCGCGTTGCCGCCCGTCCAGGTCGCAGACCTCGCAGCGGGCGGGCTCACCGCGGTCACGAAGATCCTCGCCGCCCTGCTCGAGCGCGATCGCACGGGCAGGGGCGGCCATGTCGTCGTCTCGCTGACGCACGGGTCGCACCGCCTCGTCGCGCACCGGCTCGGCGGCGACGCCGTGCCGCGCATGCTCACCGGCGGCCTCGCCGCCTACCGCATCTACGAGACCGCGGACGGCCGCCATGTCACCGTCGCCGCGCTCGAGCCCGTCTTCTTCCGCCACCTGACCGAGGTGCTGGGCCGCCCGGAGCTTTCGGA
>DASTZY010000139.1:0-16717 GCA_035764085.1 Gaiellaceae bacterium | reverse complement strand
GTCCGTCCGAGCGCTTTGGCACCGTGCGACGAAGCCGGTCTCGGCGTTCGCCTACGCAGGACGGCGGGACCCCGTCACGGCAGGGGGTTGTGATGAGCGAAACGTCGTTCGATCGTGTGATCTCCGAGCATCTCGCACTATGCGAGCGGAACAAGCGGCTCGAAGGACGGATGCCGCTCGACCACTACCGCACGCCGACGAAGGACGAAGCGGAGGCGGAGACGGAGGCGCCTGCGAAGACCGAAGAGGAGCAATGGCTCGACTCGGACTCGGCCTGGGATACGACCCTGGAGCGGCCGTTGCCGGAGTTCGACTGGGGCGACGAATGATCCGGGCAACGAGGTGGGGGGTGGCTCTCGCATCCCACGATTCGATCTCTAGCTCGTCGCGGTTGGTCGAACGGCAGGCACCCGAGGCCCGTGTTGAGGAAGTCGTTGTTGCTGAACTCCCCCCCGATCAGGTAGTGGGTCGCGGTTGATCACCTGGTTGTAGAGCGCTCCGGCCGTGCCCTGCGTCGAGCCGAAGACGTATGCGCATTCGTCGCCGTCTCGTACCGACGTCGTCGTACCAGCCGGTTTCGGTGTCGGGATCGGTGATCGCCTCCATGAGCTCGTGAGGTACGGCAGCAGCCTGAGACTCTCACGCCGACCACTCATCCGAGCGACGTGATGAAGACGCGACCGACGGCGGCGACCTTCTCGCGCCGCCCGGACAGGTGTAATGTCCGCGACTCATTCGACTACGTCATTGCGAGGACGAAGGGGGACTCATGAAGAGAGGACACCACCTCGGGCGAGGTCTCGTTGCGACCTTGACCCTCTCAGCAGTCGCGCTGCTCGCTATTGCGATCATGGCCGGCGGCGCATCCGCACAGTCGGTCGCGCCCAAGGCAGGGACCTGCAATGCGAACAGCTCGACACGCAGCGGTAGTTTCGCCGGCGTGGTGCACGCACAGCGTGCTCAGGGTTGCCAGGTCCATATCACCGACGACGCCGCCAACGGCACTCCGCCACTGATTTGGCACAGGGGTCCGATGATGGGGACGCCGTCGACCGGACCGGTCGTCGTGACCCCGATCTTCTGGGATCCGGCGGGACATCCGATGACCAGCAGCTACAAGAGCATCATCACGAGGTATCTCGGCGACGTGGCCGCGGCGAGCGGCACCCACAGCAACGTCTTCTCGACGCTGAACGAGTACTTCGGCTCGAACGGGAACATCAGCTACCAGGTCAGGCTCGGCGCTCCGATCGACGACACGAGCTCACTGCCGAAGAGCAGCTGCAACCTGACCAACGCAGACCGGACCGGTATCTACGCCGACGGCTCCGGCTACGACGCCTGCATCGACGATGCGCAGGTGCAGACCGAGACCGAGAACGTGGTCGCCGCAAACGGCCTGCCGGTCGACCTCGGTCACATCTACGTGCTGTTCGTCGCCAAGCATGTCGAGACCTGCTTCACAGGCGGCGGGACGTTGACCGCGGGCAACGCCTGCACGATCAATCACGAGGCGAGCGCCGCGTACTGCGCCTACCACAGCCAGACGTCGCACGGGATGGTGTACGCGAATCTGTCCTTCCCGATCTACGACTCGCCGACCGGGTACACGTGCAGCAGCGATGCGGTCTACCCGACCGTCCAGGCCCCGAACGGCGATCCCGATGCCGACACGGAGATCAGCCCCACGAGCCACGAGATCATGGAAGCGATCACCGATCCGGACACGCACGGCGGTTGGTACGACTCGAGTGGATTCGAGAACGGCGACGAATGCGCCTACATCTTCGGCTCGACGAAGGGCGGGCACGGAAAGCTCTACAACCAGGTCATCAACGGCCACGAGTACCTGACCCAGGAGGAGTTCAGCAACCAGGACTTCTTCCAGACAGGTCTCGGTTGCCTGCAAGGCGAGTAACCCGCAGGAGACTGACCGCGCGGGCGGAGGCGGCGAGAGCCACCTCCGTCCGCGCCTGATCGACCCCCGCGCTACGCGGTGGGGAGCTGGTCGACCCCGGCCTCTGCCTCCACCACGCACCGGTCGAACTCGGCAAACGCCTGCGCCCACGTCTGCGGGTCGCGGAGGTCGACGCCGATGGGCGCGAGCAGGTCCTGCGGCGACCGCGACGCGCCGCTCGCGAGGAACTCGAGATAGGCGGGGACGAAGCGCTCCGGATCCTCGCGGTAGCGGGCGAGGAGCGTGAACGCGACGAGGTGCGCGAACGCGTAGGCGTAGGTGTAGAAGCGGACGTGGATGAAGTGCGGGATGTACGACCAGCCGAGCCGGTAGCCCTCGGGCAGCTCGATCGAGTCGGCGTAGTAGCGCTCGTTCTCCTCGATCCAGATCCCGGAGAGCCGGTCGGACGTCAACGCCTTCCCCTCGCTGCGCACGCCGTAGGCCAGCTGCTCGAACCGCGCCATCATCGCCTGGCGGAAGATCGACGCCATCGCGCCCTCGGCGCGGTCGGCAAGGAGCATCACGCGAGTCGACGGATCCTCCTCCTGCTCGATCAGCCGCTCGACGGCCAGCAGCTGCGCGAAGGTCGACGGCACCTCGGCGAGCGCGAGCCCGGTGTGGAAGGAGCGGTAGGTCTGCCGCTCCAGGGACAGCGTCCCGTGCACGGCGTGCCCGAACTCGTGCGCGAGCGTGACGACGTCGCGGAGCTGGTCGGTGTAGTTGAGGAGGACGTACGGGAGCACGGACTTCGAGACCGCGTTGCAGTACGCGCCCCCGACCTTACCGGGGCGAGGCTCGGCGTCGATGTGCCCGCGGTCGAGACAGGTGCGGAAGATGTCACCGAGGCGGGGGGAGAAGCCGCGTAGCGACTCGTCGACCATCGCGACGGCCTCCGTCCACTCGACGCGGCGGTCGCTGCCGACGGGTGCGTACTGGTCGGCGAGCTGGAGCCGGTCGAGCCCCAGCACCTCCGCCTTGCGGACGAACCAGCGGCGGCCGAGCGGATAGTGCTCCTCGACGGCGACCATCATCGCCTCCACCACCGCGCCGTCGAGCTCGTTGCGCTGGTTCGTCGGCCACATCACGTCGGGGATCCCGCGCAGCCGGTCGAGCGAGAGCCGGTCGCCGACGATCGCGTCGTAGCAGGCGGCCTGCACGTCCGCCACGCTCTCGAGCGCCTCGTAGAGGACCTCGAGCGCGGCGAGCCGCAGGTCGCGGTCGTGGTGGTGGACGTAGGAGAGCAGCCGGTCGATCGTGTGCGGTTCGGGGCCGTCCCCGCCGTCGAAATCGACCGTCAGCGTGGCGAGCTCGCGGCCGTGGAGCGACTCCCAGGCCGAGATCGCAGGGCGCCGGGCGTTGAGCGCCTGCTCCTCGCCCTCCGCGAGGACGTAGGGCTTCTCCTCGCGCGCCACCCGCAGCTGGTGAGCGTACGGCTCGAGCTCGTCGGCGGCGAGCAGCGCGTCGGCTTCGGTGTCCTCGAGCGCCAGCCATTCGAGCTCGACGAAGAGAAGCGTGCTCTCGAGGTCGGCGGCCCTGTCGCGCGCCAGCGTCGCCAGGTCGTTGGTCTCGGGATCCGTCGCCTCGGTGTGCTCGCGGGCGGAGGCGTAGAAGTGGACGCGGGCGGCGTCGCTCGCCAGCTCGTCGAGCTCGTCGAGCAGCTCCCGCAGGCCCTGCGCGCCGGACGAGCCGACCGTGCCGCGCCGGCGCTCGGCGAAGTCCTTCGCGCGCGCGAGCAGGTCGTCCCAGTCGCGACGCGCCTGCTCGGCGTCCGGCTCGAGATCGGTCAGATCCCAGCGGACGCCGGTGGCGCTGAGTGATGAGCTGACGGCCACGGCCCGAGAGCGTATCTCCCCGTCCAGCGGGATGCATACTTGGAGCGCGTGTCCCGCCGGGTGCAATTGATCGTCCTGGGAATCGCGCTCGCCGTCGGCGTAGGGCTCGGCGCCGCCATCTCGGTCACCCGATCCGACGGTCCCTCGGCGACGCCGACGATCCCGGCGGTCACCCCGGTGCAGAGCCCACAGCTCGATCCGGGCGCGCCGGTGAACGCCGTCGCCCCCGCGTTCACCCTGACCGACCAGTTCGGCAAGCGCGTCTCGCTGCGCTCGCTCCGCGGCAAGGTCGTCGTCCTCTCCTTCAACGACCCGGTCTGCACGACGATCTGCCCGCTCACGACGACCGCTCTTCTCCACGCGAAGGCGCTGCTCGGGCCCGCCGGCGCGAACGTCGAGCTGGTCGGGGTCGGAGCCAACCCGGAGGCGACGCAGGTCAAGTGGGTCCGGGCCTATTCGAAGGCGCACGGGATGCTGCACGAGTGGCGCTTCCTCACCGGCTCGCTCCCGGAGCTGAGGCGGGTCTGGCGGGCCTACGGGATCGAGGCGGCGGTGATCAACGGCGCGATCGACCACACGCCGGCGACGTACGTGATCGACAGGCGCGGGCGCGAGTCGCGCCTCTACCTGACGCAGATGGCGTACTCGAGCGTCGACCAGCTCGGCTACGAGATTGCGCAGAGCATCTCCGCGCTCCTCCCCGGGCACCCGCACGTGCGCGGTTCGCAGTCGCCCGAGCCGCTCGGCGTTCTTGGTCCCAAGTCACGGGTCTCCCTACCGAGGGCCGGTCGGAGCGGGAGTGTCCGGCTCGGCCCGGGCTCGGGGCCGCACCTCGTCCTCTTCTTCGACACCTGGGAGACGGAGGTCGCCGACCTGAGAGCGCTGATGCAGGGGATCGACGGCTACGCCAAGGCGGCCAGACGCGACGGGTTGCCGCCGCTCGTCGCGGTCGACGAGGAGAAGGTCGAGCCGTCGCCGCGGGCGCTGACGGGCTTCCTGCGCAGCCTGCCGCACCCGCTGTCCTACCCGGTGGTCGTGGACGCGAGCGGCCGCGTCGCGGACGGGTACCGGGTGCAGGACTCGCCGTGGCTCACGCTGGTGTCCGGCTCCGGCCGCTTCCTCTTCTTCCAGGACCTCGCGGACGGCTGGCCGAAGCCTCCGCAGCTGCTGGCGAAGGTGCGCGCGGCGCTCGCCCGGGGCAAGCGCTGAGCCCGGCGGTGTAAGGATTCTTCGCCGAGCCTGCCGAAATCTGCTAAAGGCTCCCGGCCCCACCCATTCGGGTCATGCGAGCCCCTTCCGTGTCTGCTGAAGTGCGGCCCACGCCGAAAGCGAGCGGCCGCACCTTGCGACGGCCGCGCCCATCGACGGGAGCTGACTCATTTCCTTGCGGCCCATTCGCATCCTCATACTGCTGCTCGCCGTCGGCCTCACGCTCGTCCTGGCGCTTTGGCGGCCGATCCAGGGACGGGCCGTCCGCCCGGTGAAGCGGCTCAAGA
This sequence comes from Gaiellaceae bacterium, assembly GCA_035764085.1. Lineage (GTDB taxonomy): Bacteria > Actinomycetota > Thermoleophilia > Gaiellales > Gaiellaceae > Palsa-739. Next base: position 11,432 of record DASTZY010000139.1, on the reverse strand, counting down.
TCCACGACGCGAAGCAGCTCGAGCTGCCACGGAGGCGGCACACGATGCCGGCGCTGTACCACGCTCCCCCGGGCGTGCGGTTCGGCCACCGGATCGTCGCCTACGCGCGGCACTTCCTTGGGATCCGTTACAGCTGGGGCGGCGCGACGCCGCGCACCGGCTTCGACTGCTCGGGCCTCGTCCGCTTCGTCTACGGGCACTTCGGGATCCCGCTGCCCCACTCGAGCTACGCCGACCTCATGCGCGGGCACCGCGTCTCGCGCCGCTGGCTCCGCCCGGGCGACCTCGTCTTCTTCTCGGGCGCGAGCCACGTAGGGATCTACGTCGGCGGCGGACGCTTCATCGACGCGCCGCATTCCGGCGCGGTCGTGCGTATCTCGACGATGCACGACTACGGCTATTACAGCGCCCGCCGGTTCCGCGGCTAGCGCCGCCAGGCGCTCGCTATTTCATCTTCTCGGCCATCGCCGTGAGGAGCTTCCAGGCGATCTCCGAGTTGCTCTCGACGAGCGGCCGGAAGTCCCAGGGCGTCATGCCGTAGCAGAGCATGTCCGTCCGCGCGGTCAGGGTGGCGGTGCGCGGCGACTCGTTGATGAGCGCGATCTCGCCGAAGTAGTCGCCGGGGCCGATCGAGCCCTTCGACTCGCCGCCGACGCTCACGTCGGCCTCGCCCTCCTCGACCACGAAGAAGCCGACGCCGCCGGACCCTTCCTGCGTCACCACGTCGCCTGCCTTGAACCGCCGCTCGCGAAGGCTGCTCGCGATCTGGTCGAGCTCCTTGTTGTCGAGGCCCGCGAAGAGCGGAACTCTTCTCAGCGAGTCGGTGGATGTGGCCACGGCGCAGTTATACACAGCTGCGCTTCTCGATGCGAGAACCCGCGCGAGCAGCGAGGATAGGCGGATGCGCGTCAACGTCGTCGGCTGCTCGCCCGCCTGGCCGAACCCGGGCGGGGCCCAGTCGGGCTACCTGGTCGAGGAGGACGGCCGGCGGCTCCTGCTCGACTGCGGGCCGGGCGTCCTGCCGCGGCTGCGGCGGTCCGAGGGATGGCCGCAGGTGGACGCGATCGTGATCACGCACTTCCACCTCGATCACTGGGGAGACCTGGTGCCGTGGGCGTTCGGCGGCCTGTTCGGCGCCGGCCGCGAAGTGCCCGCCCCCGAGCTCTGGCTGCCGCGCGGCGGGCGCGACACGCTGCACGGACTCGATCCCGTCCTCTACGCGAACGCGATTCTCGAGCTGTTCACGGTGCACGAGTACGAGGAACGGACGCCGTTCTCTGCCGCCGGCTTCGCGCTCGTCGCCTACCGGATGCTCCACTACGCGCTCGAAAGCTACGGCCTGCGCGTGTCGGACGGCGACCGGACGCTCGCCTACAGCGCCGACTCCGCACCGTGCCCCGGCCTCGTCCACCTCGCGCGCCAGGCCGACCTCTTCCTCTGCGAGGCGACGCTCGCCCAGCCGGAGCAGGGAATCCGCGGGCACCTCACCGCCGACGAGGCGATCGAGACGGCCGAGACCTCGGGCGCCGAGCGGCTGGTGATCATCCACCGCCCGGACGAGCTCCCGCTCCCGGACGGCGTAGAGCGTGCCCACGACGGCCTCGAACTAGAGGTCTAGCCCGAAGGCTCGCTCGCCGAGCAGGCGGTGACCTTCGATCGACGGGTGGTCTCCGTCGTCGGTCAGGCCGGCGGCGATGCGGCGCGGGTCGGCGGGGTCCGCGAGCGTGGCGTGGAACGGGAGGAGCGGGGCGCCGGTGTCCGCGGCCAGCTCCCGGATCAGCCCGTTGAGGCGCTCGATGTCGGCCGCCGCGCGGTCGTCTCCGTTGTTCCACGGGAGGACGTCCGCGACGGCGAGCGTCAGGCCTGCGTCGCGGCCGCGATGGAGCATCGCTTCGAGGTTCCGGGCCGCTTCCTCGACCGGGCGCCGCTGCACCACGTCGTTGATCCCCCCCTGGACTACCAGGACATCGGCGCCGGGGAGCACGAGATCGAGCCGCCGTGCGATCTGGTCGGTGCGCTCGCCGTAGACCGCGGTCGTCCGGAACTCGAGCCGGGCGTCCGCCCGGGAGGCCCACCACTGCCACTGGCTCCGCTCGTCCGGCGCCGGCATCCGCTTGCGGACGGCGGGGTCGGGATCCCACAGCGGAGAGCCGGCCGAGATCGAGTCGCCCGCGACCGCGACGACGATCTCCGCCACGGCTACCTGGGCTGCAACTCGACGATGAGCTCGCACTCGAGCGCGTCGGCGATGCGGAGCAGCGTGTCGATGCGCGGTGGACGGCCGCCCCGCTCCAGCCGCGCGATCGCGGACTGCGTCGTGCCGCAGAGCTCGGCGAGCTGGCGCTGCGACAGGCCCTTGGCTCCGCGGCGCTCGGCCACGCTGTCGGCGATCTTGGCGAAGAACCAGCCGCGGTCGCCCGCGACGATCCGCTCGTGCAGCCGCTCGACCGGCCCCTTGACCTCCGTACGCCGCGCCTTCGCCGCCGCCATGGCGAGAGAATAGCGACTCTGCTATGCCGGAATCGTGTCCGGCACGGCGAGACGCACCGGATCGCCGACGCGCACGCGCCCCGCGACCGCGACGTCGCAGTAGACGCCGAACGGCAGCGGCTCGGTCACGCCGTCCGGTCGGTAGCTCGCGAGAAGCTTGAGCGAGTCGAAGTCGGAGACGGCGGTATCCGGATCGCACGTCGTCACGACGCACCGGCCGACGTCGCCGAGCGGGACAATCACCGCCTCGCCGATCGCGACCTGACGGCCGAGCCACGTGTCCTCCTCGTGCGCCTCGACGCCGTCGATCTCGAACAGCATGCGGAAGCGGCGCCCGTCGACCGGGGCCTCGATGCCGGCCTCCGCACGCAGCCGCTCGATCGAACCGCGTGAGACCAGCGAGGCCCACCCGCCGCGGTCGTTGCCGCGATCCTGCGCGCCGCCCTCCGACCACAGCAGCGTCAGGGGCTCGCCGGCGAACTCCGACAGCGCCTCCTGCCACGGTCCCGGCACGGTGCGCGACGGATGGGGCGTCCCGTACAGGTCGGCGGCGAACGGCTCGCCCGGCTCGACTTCTCCGGACACGACCGAGCCGTCCGGGAACGCGAGCGAGAGCCTGCGCAACGACTCGTCCCACTCGGGCAGCACCCGCATGAGCTCGGGATGGCCTTTCCCGTTGACGAGCCGCCGGTCGGCGTCGACCAGCCAGAAGCGGCGGTCGCCCGCGACGCCCGCGCGGCCGAGCTCCACCTCGTCCGGGTTGACGACGTGCAGCGCCTTGACCGGTGCGATCGAGATGCGCGCGACACGGCCTTCCATCCGCCAAAACCTAGCTACTGCGGCGGTTCGCGCACCTCCACGACCTCGCCGCCGCGCCGCACACCGCCGGCGTCGAGCTCGAAGATCCAGAAGTTGCGGCCGGTCACGTGGACGGCGACGTTGTAGACCGGGATCTCGCCGATGCAGCCCTCGAACGAGCCGGTGTGGGCATGTCCGTGCAGGACGAGGTCGGCGCCGTTCTCGGCGATCGGCGTCGCGAGGCGCTCGCTGCCGAGGTAGGTGTGGATGCCCGGCGGCTCGCCCTCGAGCGTGTCCGCGACCGGCGAGTAGTGGAGGAGGACGATCCGCAGGTCGCTGTGCACGATCGCCTGCAGCCCGCGGGCGATCGCCTCGGCCTCGGCGCTCGTCTCGGCATAGACGCGGCGCAGCAGCGGCTCGCCGAAGTCCGGCAGCGCCGAGCCGGGGAAGCCGCCGACGAACCCCTTCGCGCCCACGACCCCCACCTCGAGCCCTTCGACCTCGCAGCTCACGCACTCGCGGTCGAGCAGCCGCACGCCGCCGCCGGCGAGCACCTCCTCGAGCTCCGACGTCCGCTCCGCGTGGTGGTCGTGGTTACCGAGCACGGCGAAGATCGGGACATCGAGAAGCCGGCACGCCGCGGCGAGCACCTCCGCCTGCTCCGGCTCGCCGCTCGTCGTCAGGTCGCCGGCGAGAAGGACGACGTCGGCCTCGCCCTGGAGCTCCCCGAAGGCGCGCTCGACCCGCTCGGCGCTCACGTCCGAGGCGTGGATGTCGGCTGCGGCGGCGACCCGGATCACGGTGCCCATGTTGCGCGATCGGACAAAACGGAAACGACCCGGCGATGCCGGAGCCGACCTTCGAGGAGCTGCTCGAGGCGATGAAGACGGGCGTTGGAGCACTGCAGCGGCACGAGATCCCATTCGTGCTGGGCGGCGGCCTCGCCGCCTGGGCACGCGGCGGCCCAAAGAGCGAGCACGACGTCGACTTCATGATCAAGCCGGCGGACGCCGACGCAGCGCTCGAGGCGATGGCGCAGGCCGGGCTCCGCACCGAACGGCCACCGGAAGGCTGGCTCTACAAGGCGTGGCACGACAACGGCGCCCTCGTCGACCTCATCTTCGCGCCGTCCGGCGGCCCGATCACCGACGAGACGATCGACCGCGCGCCGGTGATGGAGGTCGCGTCCGTGCGGATCCACGTCTTCACCCTCGAGGACGTGATGACCACGAAGCTCCTGGCGATGACCGAACAGGAGCCCGATTTCGGCCAGCTCCTGAGCTTCGCGCGGGCGCTGCGAGAGCAGATCGACTGGCAGGAGGTGCGCAGCCGCAGCGAGGCCTCTCCGTTCGCGCGCGCCTTCTTCACGCTGATCGAGGGCCTCGGGATCGTCGAGAGCGCGAGCACCTAGCTCTTACGGCTGCAACGGCGTATCTTCGGGCACATGAAGGTGCTGGCCTGCGTGACTTCATCGGTCGCGATCGCGCTCGGGCTGTCGGCCTGGGCGGGCACCGGGCCCGCAAGTGCGGCACGCGATGTCCAGCAGGTGATCTCGACACGCGCGCTGAGCTCGAGCCGCCTCCTGCTTCACGGCCGTGTGCGCTGCACTGCCACAGTCGAGCCCGCGGTGGAAGTGGGCCATGCGGTCAGCGTCGGGCTCACGCTACGCAACGTCTCCAAGCACCGGGCCACGGTCTCCCTCGGGGTGTTCAGCGCCGGGATCGTCCTGCATGCCGCCGACGGGACCACGTACGACAGCGCCGCGCTGGACCAGTTCTTCGTGGGGATTCCCCCACCGACTCCCTTCAGGCTCCGAGCGGGCGCGACCAAGCGCCTCTGGCCGACCGACGTCCCCGTGCGGTGGCCGGGCCCCGTCCGGATCACCCCGGAGTGCCTCGGCAAGCCGCTGCCGGCTCTCCAGGTGACGGTGACGGCGCCGGGGCCGCCGCCGGACGACGGCACCGCCATCGCCGACGTCGTGGCGGCCGCGGGACACCTGCTCGATCGCTGCGTCCCGCAGGCGCCGGGGGTTGCCGTGGTGGGGCAGATCTACCCGCCGAGCGGGGACGCTCCGCCGATGGACGCGCAGTGCTCGATCTCGCTCACCCCGGAGGGAGGATTCTCGGTGGCGCAGGTGCTCGTGGTCACCCCGCCCGGCCTCGCGGGCTTGCAGGTCTACCAGCCGTACGAGACTCTCTGGCCGAACGGGCCGGGTGTAGCCCCACTCGCGAGCGACCCGCCGTACGAGGCGATCGCCTGGGAGTTCGTGGTGACCGGGAACGGCGCGACGCCGGTCGCGGCCTCGACGCAGACGGCGAGCAACTCCTCCACGCAGATGCTCGGCCTCTGGGGCTGGAACGGCACCGGCTTCGAGCAATACGGAGCGGGCAGCTGCGGCGGCACGTCGTATACGTGGGGCGGGCACCGGCCCGGCGATCGAGTTCATCTCGGCCTGCTCGGCCTAGCCGGATGCGGAAACCGCCTTCAGAAGCGCGCCGGGGGTGCCGATGGGCGAACGTGCGCGCGTTGCTCGGGGTTCTTACGGTGGCGGCGGCTTGCTTCGTCCTCGCCGGCACGGCTACTGCTCGCAGGGCGCAGGTGCCCTTCCTGCTGCCGGTCCCGCAGCGGACGCCCGAGCGCGACGACCCTGCGGTCGTGCGCCGGTTGCTGAAGCGCCAACAGCAGGCGGCGTACGCGCGACTCAAGGCGGTCTCGAAGCTGAAGCGCACCAGGGCCGCCGGTTGTGTGCCTGTCGCCGACCCCAGCGGAAAGACGCTGCTCGGCCCGCCGTCGCCGCTCGTCCGGGCGCGGATCATCGGCCACCAGGTCGAGGTGCTCTTCCGCTTCCGACGGCTGCCGACCTCGCCTGCGTGTCGCCCCGCGGGAGTGACTGTCGTCGTCCACAGCAGCACCTCGACGGCCGCCAGCGGCTCATCCGTTCCGAGCGTCGGCGACTACGCTCTCGCCGGGCCCGCCGGGCGCGTGACGCTCGATCTACCGTGGTACACCCGCGCGCCCTATGACCTCGAGGTCTACTCCGAGACCCTGACCAGATTCCGGAGCACGTACGTGAAGCGGCGGCTTGCCTGTCCGCGGGCGGGCTGTCTCAACGGTTACAGGCCGCCGCTGCACTCCTCGCCCTTGCCGCAGCCGGTGCTGCCGCTCACCGGCCTGAGCCGCGCGCAACTCGAAGCCTCGCTCCGCTACGTCGTCTTGCGCGAGCGTTGGCCCGGCGCCCGCACCGCGAGGTGCTCCTCCCTCCGCTCGTGCACCGTGACCCAGGTCACGCCGGGATTCCCGAAACGGCCCTACCGCGTCCGCTACCGGATCGCAGGGCAGCAGCTACCCGGCTGCTGGATGGCGCTCAACAAGGGCCCCATCGACCCCCTCCCGTACGTGACGCGGGCACCGGACCGCTCGAGCTCGCAGGCTGTCGCGTCTGGCTTCGCTGAGACGACGGGGCTAGAAGAAGAAGCTCGACCAGGCCGACCACCAGTCGTCGCCCCGGACGACGAGCGAACTCGGGCCGGTCACCTCCACACCCCGTCGGTTCGCGTACTCCTGCAGCCGGTCCGGGGTCGTGAACTCGATCGCGATCTCGCACGGCCGGCCCGGGTCGTAGGGCGTCACCGCCGAGAGATCGGACAGCGACTTCCGCGCGCCCTCCTCGATCAGCTCCCTGGCCTGCTGCGGCGTCTTCATCCGCGCGCTGAAGCGGCCGATCCCCTCCTTCACCTCGACCGTCGTCAGCCCGTCGCCGAGCAGCGCCCGCGCCTCCCTGCACACGGCGCGGTCGCCGGTCACGAGGACGACGGGGACGCCCCACTGGCCGCAGATCGCGGCGTTGATGCCGGTCTCGCCGACGAGCGTCGCGTTGAAGCGAAGGCTCTGCCACGCCTGGCCCGAGACGGTGTGCGAGAGGACGCCGTCGGCGGTGCCGGCCATCGCGTGCATCCCCACCAGCAGCGCGGCGTCGCAGCCGGACTCGAGGAAGCCCGTGTACTCCGTCCACTCCTGCTGCACGACGTACTCGCAGCCGGGGTCGAGGAGGTCGGGGACGAGCGAGTTGAAGCTGTACTCGCCGCCGGCGCCGTGGTTGTCCATGACGACGATCTCGGTCGCCCCGGCGGCCTTCGCCCCGCGTACGGCGGCGTTGATCTCCTCGGTGTAGAGGACACGGCCCTCGGCGTAGAGCTTCTCGCCGCCGGCGACCTGCTGCCACTTGACGATCCCGGCGACGCCCTCCATGTCGCTGATGATGTGGACGCGCACGGCGGGACGATAACGTCACGCCGGTGGAGACGGGACTGGCCGGGAAGCGCGTCCTCGTGACCGGAGGCGCGGGCGGGATCGGCTCGGCATGCGTGCGTGCATTCGCGGCCGAGGGAGCGCGGGTGGCGATCCACTACCGCACGAGCCGCGACCGCGCCGAGCAGCTCGCGGGCGAGACGGGAGGCGTCGCGCTGCAGGCCGACCTCACGGTGGAGGACGAGGTGGACGGGCTGTTCGGGGCCGCGGAGCGCGAGCTCGGCGGCGTCGACGTCTGCGCCGCCGTGGCGGGGTTCTGGCCGCGCGAGGACGAGCCCGTCTGGGAGCTCCCGCTCGAGCGCTGGGAGTCGACGCTGCGCACGAACCTCACGGCCACGTTCCTCACCGCGCGCGGGTTTCTCCGTCTCGTCGCAGAGAGCGGCCACGGCAGCCTCGTCCTCGTCGGCTCGACCGCCGGCCGCTTCGGCGAGGCAGGTCACGCCGACTACGCGGCGGCGAAGTCGGCGCTCCAGGTCGGGCTGCTCCTGAGCCTGAAGAACGAGATCGTGCGGATCGCGCCGCGCGGGAGGGTCAACGCCGTGGCGCCGGGCTGGACCTATTCCCCGATGACGCGGGGCGAGCTCGACCAGGAGCTCGTGGCGCGCATCAGCCGCACGATGGCGCTGCGCAAGGTCGCCGTGGCGGAGGACATCGCCCGCGCCGTCGTGGTCCTCGCCTCCGACGAGCTCTCCGGCCACGTGACCGGCCAGCTCGTCACCGTCGCCGGCGGGATGGAAGGCCGCACGCTCCACGAGGCATGAGCCGGTTCGAGGAACGGCTCGCACAGGAGACTCCGCTCGTCGCCGACGGTGGCATGGGCGCTGTCCTGTCGAGCGCGGTGCCCGGCCTGCGCTGTCCCGAGGAGGCCAATCTCCGCGCGCCGGAGAGCGTGCTGGAGGTGCATCTCGGCTACATCCGGGCCGGCGCCGACCTGATCGAGACGAACAGCTTCGGCGCGAACCGGGCGAAGCTCGCGCGGCAGTTCCTCGCCGAGGACCTGGAGAAGATCAACGCCGCGGCGGTGCGCATCGCCCGCGAGGCGCGGGAGGTCTCCGGTCGCGACGTGTTCATCGGCGGCTCGATCGGGCCGCTCGGCGACGTCGAGCCGACCGGCCTCGACCCCGCCGAGCTGTTCGCGGAGCAGGCGCGCCTGCTCGAGGGCCGCGGCGTCGACCTGTTCATGGTCGAGACGTTCTACGACCTCGACGAGCTGGAGACGGCGATCGGCGCGATCCGCTCCGTCTCGGCGCTTCCACTCGTCGCGCTGCTCACGTTCGACGCCCACGGCGAGACGCTCGCGGGCGTGAAGGCCGAGGACGCGGCGACACGATTGGCGCCGCTCGGGCTCGCCGCCTACGGAGCCAACCACGGCGCGGGCCCCGCGGCGGCGCTCGAGGCGCTGGCGCGTATGGGCAGCGACGGGACGGCGCTCGCGGCGCTGCCGAACGTCGGCCTCGCGAGCATGACCGGGCGGCGGATCGTCTTCCCGCATGCGACGCCGGCCTACTTCGCCGAGTTCGCGGCGCAGGCTCGCGCGCTCGGCGCGCGGCTGATCGGCGGCTGCTGCGGCACGACGCCCGCCCAGGTCGCGGCCATCCGCGAGGCGGTCGACGCCGGCCGTCGCCCCGCCGGCTCCTTCCTCGTCCACGAGCGCGAGCAGGCGACGTCGTTCGAGACGGCCACGGGCGAGACGCAGCTGGCACGCCTGCTCCGGGAGGGCGAGTTCGCGATCTCCGTCCAGGTCGACCCGCCACTCGGCGCCAACCCGGAGGCGCTGATCGAGGCCGCGCGCGCCGTCCGCGAGTCGGGCCGCGCGCAGTTCGTCGACGTCAACGACAACCCGCGCGCGCGGGCGCGAATGAGCGGGATCATGGCCTCGGTCGCGATCGAGCGCTTTACGGGCGTCGAGACGATCCCGCATCTCACGCCGCGCGACTCGACGATCGCCGGCCTCGAATCCCTGCTGCTCGGCGCGCACGCCGAGGGCGTCCGCAACATCCTCGCGGTCACCGGCGACCCGCCCGAGGAGGGCGACTATCCCGGCACCCATGCCGTCTACGACGTCGACTCAGTCGGCCTCGTGGAGCTGATCGTGAAGCTCAACGCGGGCGAGGACTGGCACGGCCGCGCGATCGACGCGCCAACCACGTTCTTTCCCGGCGTGGCGGTGAACCCGACCGCCGACGACCTCGAGCTCGAGGCGGATCGCTTCCACCGCAAGGTCGCGGCGGGCGCGCGCTTCGCTATGACACAGATCCTGTTCGACCTCGAGACGCTCGACGCGTTCCGCGAGCGGATCGGTGGCACCTGGCCGATCCCGGTACTCGTCGGGGTCTGGCCGATCCGGACGACGGAGACGCTCGTCCGCGTCCACAACGAGGTCCCCGGGATCGTCGTCCCCGAGCACGTGCAGGAGCGGTACCGCTCGGCCGGGGCCGGCGCCCGCGAGGTCGGGCTGGCGCTCGGGCAGGAGCTGATCGAGGGCTCGCGCGCGGTCGCGGCCGGCGTCTACGTGATGGCGCCGTTCCGGCGGCCGCTCGACGTGGTCGCGCTCCTCCCCGAGCCCGCCTAGGGGGCACAGGCTCCGGTCGACACGGGCTGGGTGCCCGCCCGGGCGAGGGCGCTGCGGACGATAGACGGGGGAACGCCGTACCCGCTGTCGGAGCCGAGGCGCGCGGCGAAGATCGTGGACTGGACACGGCCGGACGCGTCGACCGCGGGACCGCCCGAGTCGCCGTGCTCGACCTGCCCCGCCACGGCGGTGATCGTCCGCGCGACGGGCGCGTGACCGAGTGCGTCCTGGGTCAGCACCGTCGCCGTCCGGCCGATGCGCCCTGGGGTCGCGGTGAGCCCCTCGTCGAGCGGGTAGCCGAGGATCGCGACGGCGGCCCCCGGCACGGGATCCGTGAGGGGCAGGGGCTTCACACCGGCTCCCGAGACGCGCAGCACGGCGATGTCGTTGTGGACGTCCAGCACGACGACGTCTGCGGGGCTGGGCAGCGTCTGGCCGGGGATGCGGACGATCGTGTCGTGCTCCCCGGCGACGACGTGCGCCGCAGTGACGACGAGGTTCGGCTGTGCGAACCAGCCGCTCCCCTCGACGCCGACACCGCACGCGGTTCCGAGCACCTTGACGACGCTCGCCGTCGCGTCCCGGATCGACTGGTCGTGCAGCACGCCGTTGCTCGGCGGCAGCGAGGGCGCCTTCGGGCCGGCGATCGACGGGAAGGGGTCGATGCGCGCGAGCAGGTTGAGCAGCGTGCGCGGCGGCAGCGCCGCGTCGAGCTGCTTCACGATCGCGGAGCGTTCGACCTGGCGCCGCAGACTCGTCTCGTTCGGCGTGAGCAGCGCAACCGAGGCGCCGACCCAGACGATGGCGAGGCCGATGCCGGCGCCGAGGACGAGCCCGCCGGCCGTGTCCAGGAGACGCAGCGGCGTGATCTTCAGCCCGCCCCGGACGAAGGAGCCGGCAAAGAGCGCCGCGACCTGGAAGAGCATCGCGCCGAGGACGGCGCCGACGAGCCCCGCGACGGGCGTCCAGGTCGAGCTCGACCCGCCGTGGAGCAGATGCGGCGCGACGCGCGAGCCGACGTAAGCGCCGGCGGCGAGCCCGACGAGTGAGAAGGCGCTGAGGACGAGCCCGCGCCGCATCCCCCCGATCGCCGAAAGAAGCACGATCGCGACCGCGATCCAGTCGGCGAGGTTCACCACCGCAGCGTAGAGGCCGGGTCAGCCCGACCCAGCTATATTGGGCCGTCCCGCGGGGGCGTAGTTCAGTTGGTTAGAACGCCGGCCTGTCACGCCGGAGGTCGCGGGTTCGAGTCCCGTCGCTCCCG
>DASTZY010000138.1:0-6132 GCA_035764085.1 Gaiellaceae bacterium | reverse complement strand
CCCCACGGTGGTGGCGACGACCTCTCCCACGGCATACGTCCGCTTCCACGGCCGCAACCTCGCGACCTGGAACAAGCGCGGCGGCTCGGCGGCCGAGCGCTTCGACTACCTCTACACCGACGAGGAGCTCGGCGAGTGGGTCGAGCCGCTGCAGGAGCTCGCGGGACAGTCCGAGCAGGCCTATGCCTTCTTCAACAACAACGCCTCGTCGGAGGATCCCGACAACCCGCTCGGCCGCGTCGCGCAGGCGGCGACGAACGCGCGACAGCTGCGCCGCCTGCTCGACGCGAACCGGATCGCGGCGAGCGGCGGCGCCTAGGCTGGAGCCGTGAACGTCCTCTCGATCGTCCACCCCGGGGACGCGGGCTCGGAGCTGTTCGGCCCGTTGGTCGCCGGGCTCGGCCACCGGTTCGAGGAGCGGAGCTTCGCAGAGGGGACACCGCAGCTCGACGGGTACGACGCGATCCTCGTCTTCGGCGGGCCGATGCACGTGGACCAGGACGAGGAGCATCCCTGGCTGCGCGACGAGTCGGCCTGGCTGGACGAGCTGGTCGAGAGGACGACGCCGACGCTCGGCATCTGCCTCGGCTCGCAGCTCCTCGCGCAGGCGGCGGGCGCGAAGGTCGGGCCGCTGCCCGAGCCCGAGATCGGCTGGAGCGAGGTCGAGCTCACGGGGGCCGGCTCCGACGATCCCGTCCTATCGGTGCTGCCCGCGCGGTTCGTGGCGCTCGAGTGGCACCACTACGGGCACGAGCTCCCGCAGGGAGCCGTCGCGCTCGCGCACAGCCCGGCCGCGCTGCAGGGCTTCCGCCTCGGCGAGGCGTGCTGGGGCGTCCAGTTCCACCCGGAGGTGACCGAGCCGCAGCTCGAGCGCTGGATCGCCGCCAAGAGCGACCTGCCGGCCGATCCCGCGGTGCTGCGCGCCGAGACGCGCGAGCGGATCGGCGGCTGGAACGAGCTCGGGCGGCGGCTCTGCCGCTCGTTCCTCGCCGCCGCCGAGCGGCTGCGTGCCGCCTGAGGCTTTCGGGCTCGCCCTCGGGGCGGCCTTCCTGCACGCGGGGTGGAACGTCCTCCTGCGCGGCTCGGCCGACGTCGAGGCCCGCACCGCGGTCGTGCTCGGGCTCTCGGTGCTGATCTTCGCGCCGGTCGCTGCGGCAACGTGGTCGGTGTCGTGGTCGGTCGCGCCGTACGTCGCGGCCTCCGCGGCGTTCGAGGGCCTCTACTTCGGGCTGCTCGTGGCCGCCTACCGCCGGCGGGAGCTTTCGGTCGTGTACCCGGTCGCGCGCGGCTCGGCGCCCCTGCTCGTCCTTGTCGGGACGGCGGTGGTGCTGGGCCGCCACGTCTCCGCGGCGGCGGCCGCGGGCGTGTGTCTCGTCGCCGTCGGCGTCGTGCTCGTGCGTGGGATCAGGCGTGGCGCCGAGGGAGTGCTCGTCGCGCTCGCGATCGGCTGCGCGATCGCCGGCTACACGCTCGTGGACAAGGACGGGCTGCAGCACGCGGCCGCGCTGCCGTACCTCGAGCTCGTCCTCGTTCCGGTCGCGCTGGTCGCGGTGCCGGTGGTCGCTATGCGGCGCGGCGCCGCAGCGCTCAGAGCGCAGCTGACCGTGTCGACGCTGGTCGCCGCGGTGGCGTCCTTCGGCGCGTATGCGCTGGTGCTCGCCGCCCTCCGGCTAGCCTCCGCGCCGGAGGTGGCCGCGGTGCGGGAGACGAGCGTCCTGATCGCCGCGCTGCTCGCGGGCACGTTCCTGCGCGAGCGCGTGGGGCCCGAGCGGCTCGCCGGCGCCGCCGCGGTCACGGCCGGCGTGGCGCTGATCGCCCTGTCCTAGCGTTCGAGCGGGAGCTCGTCGTGACGGCTCCACTCCTGGAATGAACACGCAAGATACGTAAACGAAGGGTGACGGCCTTGGGGACTCCATTGCCTATGACGGGAGCTCGGTCGCGAAGTGGCCGCGGCGTGGCCGCGGCGAGGTGGAACGGAACGCCAGCCGGGCGCCGTCGAGGATCGAGTACTCCGAAGTGGACGTAGAGGTGGACGAAGGGGGCTTTGGGGCACGGGGAGTCGGGCTTAGCCCCTCGCCCAACGGCGCGCCGTCCGCCAACCGGGAAGGCGGATTGCGTCGTCTACGGGTTTCCCGCAGCGGGTCTCGTAGTTACCGACGTCGTGGCATCGAACCGGCACGGACAGGATCAGGCGCATGGAAGCAGCGTGGCTCCTCGGTCGCGACTCGGGCTGGAGTCGTTCACCGGGGACGAGGGGACGACGGCGATGGACACAGTTCGAGCTGCGCTGCTTCCTCTGCGGCCACGCCGCCGTTGCTCGGATCGCTCCCGATCGCTGTCCGCTCTGCGGCGGCACGACGTGGGAGCATCCGGCCCGGTCCGGAGAGTCAATCCTCGACGAGCACTGATCAGTGTCTCCCGCTCTACTCGCCGAAAGGGTCACAGCAGGAAACTCAGTCCGTCGCTGGCGGCTCGCACAGCTTCAGCGGGCCGGCTATCCACCTTTGGACGCGCTTGTCCTGAGCCACCGAGACGACATCGACCTCCACCTCGCCATCGAGTTGATCGCGCACGGGTGCCCGCTGACGACCGCGCTGAAGATCCTCATCTGACCGCTGAGAATGGTTGCTGAGGCGCCAGCGGGATCCCAAAGGCTCGAGCTCGCACCAACTCTGCTGCGTCTGCGAGAGCAGGTCGCCGAGCGGGACGAGATCATCGTCGCCTTGCAGCACGTAATCCGCGACCTTCGGCACGAGATGGAGAACCTCCGAGCTGAAACCGCGTACGCGCTCTTCGCCTACGGGGCTGGCGGGTGGAGTCCGGAACTCTCCCGGAGTCGCGGAAGTCCTGGCCCAGCCTCGAGCGTCAGGGGGCATTCCGAGCACTGGCCTAGGCAATGTCACCTGATGCCCTCCCCGAAGGACGGCGACGGTCAGGGGGAGAACCGTGTCTGTCCAGCACTTTCTCCTGTCGTTCGGTCAGTGGTTTCGCGGACGACGAGGCAGCCGGGCGAGAAGGAGTATGGATAGCGGTGCCGGGCGTTGGCTTCGAGCGGGTGATCGCGATCGGGGCGGCTTTGTTGCTGGTCACGGTGGCCGACGCCTCGGGCGCGCGGGTGCAGGCGCGGTCGGCGCGGGTCACTCAGAAGGCAATCGGGGTGTCGCTCCCGCGGGGTGTGTCGGGCGATGCCCGTCCGCAGGTGGCCTGCCCGTCGGTGTCGGGGTGCGTCGCGACGTTCGGCACGGCAAACCTGCTGGTGCTCGGCGAGCATCGACACAAGTGGACGCGCGAGGCGACGCTGGCCGGGGTCGGCGTCCGGGCGCTCGCCTGTCCGGCCGTCGGCTCGTGTGCCGGAACCGGGTGGATCCACGGCGCCCCCAAGGCTCTCGTTACTCGGAGCGGACGAACCTGGCACGCGTCGGCGGTACAGCTACCCGACATCTCGAGTCCTGCCTCTGCGGTCTTGCCCTCCGTCTCGTGTGGTTCGGCTGGAGATTGCGCCGCCGTCGGCTGGAGGGAGGTCTACGCGCCAGGGAACATCCAGGACCACGCGTTGCTGGCGATGGAGAAGAGCGGAAGCTGGGGCGCGGGGACGAACCTGCAGCTTCCAGCGGATGTGGTCACGGCGCCCGGTCCCGAAGCGTGGCCCGTCCCGGGTGGCGTCGCGTCGGTCGTGTCCTGCTCGTCGCGTGGCAACTGCGCGGTCGCCGGCACCTACACGAACGCGGTCCCGCAGTCGAACGGCCCCGCCTACCGATCGGAAGGGTGGGTCGCGACAGAACAAGCGGGGCAGTGGCAGCCGGCTGTCAGTGTCCAGCTCCCCGCGGACGCGGACACCAAGGGAGAGGGTGCAGCGATGAGCGGGACCTCTCCGTTCCTCGGCTTCACAGGAATCTCCTGCCCCTCCGCGGGCAACTGTACGGCGGTCGGCGGCTACGAGCTGGGCTATCCGCAACCGGCAGGGATGATCTTGACCGAGCGCAACGGTGTGTGGCTGCGCGGGGTCCGGGCGCCGATGCCTCGCGGTGCGGCTGCACCCAGCGAGCCGAACGCTTGGAACGATCCTCTCTTCTCGGTCTCGTGCGCCGCCGCCGACGACTGCGCCGCGATCGGCGCCTGGGTCGCACCCGGGGCCCCCGGCCCGGGAGGGTCGTACGTCGGCACCTACCACGGCTTGCTCCTGACCGAGCGGAGCGGCAAGTGGAGCGCGTCCAAGCTCGTTCTGCCCAGAGGCGCGAGAGCCACGGGCGACGTCTTCCTGAAGGAGGTCACCTGCCCTTCACGCGGCAACTGCGTCGCCATCGGAAACTACGCCAACCACGGCAAGACGAACGGCCTGATCGAGATCGAGCACCGCGGCAAGTGGCAACGCGCAATCAAAGCATGGCTACCCAAGAATGCCGCCAAGGCCTCCCAGCAGCACGCCGGCCTCAACTCGGTCTCGTGCCCCTCAACCAACCGCTGCACGATCGTCGGCTCGTACGACAGCCGTGCAGGAAGGCCCCAAGGCCTCATCCTCAGTCTCCAGATCCGCTAACTCCGCGCCTGCCCGTAGAGACAGTGCCAACGCCGCAGCGACGACCCGACGGGAAACGACAGCGGACGTTGCGCGGTCTGACAGCCGCGGACTAATCCCTGTTTGCCTGGCCTCGCGACCACCTGTCCGCAGCCACATGAACTCGCGCAACAACGTGGTCTGCGTCGAGGTCGAGAGTCAGCCCGTCGATGGTCGTCCCATGCCGCCAGCTCCGCGCTCGTCGGCTCTCGAACAGGCCGCCGTCCGCCACGGATGAAGGATGACCCCCGGGGCGTAGCCTGCGGGCTTTATCGGGCCGGCACAGCGGGGGTGGTCAATCCGGGTCATCCGTGACCGGGCATTGGCGGAATGCGGGGATTCCACGATGCACCGGTGCGCGAGCGAGGGCAAAGATTCGCACAAGAGGGAGGTCTCGATGTTGCACAAGAAGGTTTGCCTCGGCCTCGCGTTGCTCTTGCTGACCGCCGGCGGGACTAGCGCCGCCGCGCGGAGCTCGTCATCAGACAGCGGATTGATCGTCTTTTCGCGGGCAGACGCGAGCGGGCGCTACGGTCTGTTCACCGTCGCGCCGGACACGCGACAAGTCCGCCGGGTGACGCGGGCCTGCGGCTGGGACTGGTTCCCGGCCTGGTCGCCTGACGGCGGCCAGATCGCGTTCTCTCGTGCCTGCAGCGACACTTCGGGACTCGATCTCTACGTCGTCGGCGCCAACGGCAAGGGCGTACGACGCCTTGTCCACACGAGAACGAGCGACGAGTGGCCGACGTGGTCTCCGGACGGTTCGAAGATCGCGTTCGTCAGTGGCGAGCCCTCACTGACCAAGCCAGGCCAGAAGAACATCGACCCGGAAGTGTGGGTCGTCGGAGCTGACGGCCACGGCCTGAAGCGATTGACCAACAACGACGTGCAAGACACCTCGCCCGCCTGGTCGCCTGACGGGAAGTGGATCGCATTCGTCCGCGTCGCTAAAGGCACCAACCACGGGCGAATCTGGATCATCTCAGCAGGCGGGCGCAACGCCCACCCGCTGGGCCTTAGAGGCGGGGAGCCGGCGTGGTCGCCCGACGGCACCCAACTCGCGTTCGCGCACGCGCGGAGCGGGGTTAGTCGCGAAACGGTCGACCTGTATATCGCGAACGCAAACGGCAGCGGGCTCCGTCGCCTGACGCACGAACGTACAGGGTGGGTGAGCCACCATCCGTCCTGGTCGCCAGATGGCCGCTCGATCGTCTACATGAGGGGAAGGGGCCTCTGGACAATCGGCGCGAACGGTCGTGGCGCCCGGCAACTCACCCGATCATCAAGAGAGGACGTCGATCCGGACTGGTGGAAACCAGCCGTGTCCAACGGGACCGGGTAACGCCAGCGAGGCTCTTAGGCGAGGCGTACGTAGAAACCCTGATGTCGTTGTCGTGGCCCAGTCGTAGTCTTGTGTTGATAGGCAGTTCGGGGCGCGAGGTCGAGCGCCGGCCGAGCTCGGTTTTGCCTTACCTGGTTGGCCTCCCTTCCCGCCTCGGCTGGGGAAAGGAGATGTCCCATGAGGTACCTCTTGACAGCCCTATCGGTTGTGGTTGCGGCGCTGGTCCTTGCCGCCG
>DASTZY010000137.1:0-1051 GCA_035764085.1 Gaiellaceae bacterium | reverse complement strand
CCGCTCGGCGAACGGCGTCGACGGATGGACCATCGCACCCGAGCCCTTGCTCGCCCCGGCAGACGGGATCGACAGCGAGCAGTGGGGATTCGAGGACGCCCGGGTAGTGTGGCTCGAGGAGCTCGGGCACTGGGCGATCACGTGCACGGCCTACGGTCCCGCAGGCCCGGCCGTCTTTCTGGCCATGACGGAGGACTTCGACAGCGTCGATCGCCGCGGCATGGTCAGGCATCCGGAGGACAAGAACGCCGCGCTCCTGCCGCACCGGATCGATGGCCGCTGGGTGCTGCTCCACCGCCCCAAGACCGAATTCGGCGGCGGGCACGGGGAGATCGTGCTTTCACGCTCGGACGACCTCCTCAGCTGGAGCGCCCCCGAACAAGTCCTCCAACCTCGCGCCGGCGCCTGGTGGGACTCGCTGCGGATCGGCATCGGTCCGCCACCCCTGCGCACCGAGCACGGTTGGCTGCTCCTGTACCACGGTGTCAAGGACACCGTCGCCGGGGAGATCTATCGAGTGGGTCTCGCGCTGCTCGACCTCGACGAGCCGACCCGCGTCCTGCGCCGCCTCCCAACCTGGGTCCTCGCCCCATTAGCGGACTACGAGCGAACGGGTGACGTTCCCAACGTCATCTTTCCCTGCGGCGTTCTCCACGACCCCGAGAGCGACGAGATCCGCCTCTACTACGGTGGCGCGGACAGCTCCATCTGCCTCGCCACCGCACGACTGCGAGACCTGCTCGAAGCCGTCCTCGCCGCACCGAGCGAGACGTAGACGACCACAAAGGGCTGACCCCACAAAGAAGTCCGTTCGCCTGGAGCTCCTCGCCTCGCGCGCGATGCGCGTTGGTGGCTTGCGGGCTCGGGCCGGAACCTTTATGCAGGGCCAGTCACCGACAGTCTACTCCTTTCCTCCTTTCCCGCTCGATCTGAGCGGGGCCGCGAGTCAGTCGGTCATATCGGACATCGTGTGCTCATCTCGCGAGTGCTCCCGATACCGGGGATAGAGGCGCGGCAGCTGTACGTCCGGGTCGCGAAGGAACTCGTCCCG
>DASTZY010000136.1:0-18007 GCA_035764085.1 Gaiellaceae bacterium | reverse complement strand
TTCGTCTCGGGCGTGACGGTGCTGCGCCAGCCGTCGGGGTCGTCCATGTCGACCCAGTCCACGGTGATCTGGAGCTTGCGCGCGAGATGGTTGAGCTGGGCGGTCGAGCCGCCGTAGAGCGCCTTCGCGACCGCGATCCGGTCGCCCGGCTCGAGCAGCGCGAAGAAGATCGCGGCCTGGGCGGCGAGCCCACTCGCGAACGCGACGGCGCCGACGCCGCCCTCGAGGTTCGCCAGCCGCTCCTCGAACGCGGCCACGGTCGGGTTCATGATCCGGCTGTAGACGTTGCCGTACTCCTGCAGGTTGAAGTACGCGGACGCCGACTCCGTGTCCTCGAACACGAACCCCGCGGTCTGGTAGATCGGCGTCGCGCTCGCGCCGGTGTACGGGTCCGGCCGCTGACCGGCGTGCACGGCACGGGTGTGGAACCCGAACTCGCGCGGCGCCTCGTCCATCGGCCCAGCGTATCGAGGCGGAAGAGGTCTGCAGCTCTACTCGAGCGACGGGCGCGCGGCAGCGCCGGGGACGCGCTCGTCCTCCTCGAGGCGCCCGTACGCCAGCTCCATCAGATCCTCGAGGACGAACAGACTCTGCGCCAGCATCTGCCGGACGCGCTTCGCGAGGAAGCCGACGACGAGGCCGGCGGCGACGTAGCTGGCGAGACGGGTCAGCGCCGGCGGGCGCGTGAAGTCCGACCACGCCAGTCCGCTGCCCTGGTGGATCGCGAGCTCGTAGAGCACGAGCGCACCGAGCCCCGCGATCGCCCCTTCGGGAGCGCTCGTAGCCGCGGCGGCCAGGATCACCGGGACGAAGAAGCCCTCGCCGAGCCCGAGGCCCGGCCGACCGTACTCCAGCAGGAGCGCGAAGACGCCGCCGTAGGCGAGCGCCGACGCGATCAGTAGACGCTGCGGGATCGAGATCCCCCGCCACCAGACCCGCAACCCGGCCACGACCGCATTCTCAGTGCGGTGGGAGGCGGAAGCAAGTAGGCCCACGATCAATCCGGGCGTCCAGGCGGTGAGTACCGGCCCCTCATGCGGCGGCGTCCGGCAGGGTCGGCTGATCGGTCGGATAAACGCCCACGGCGAAGCCATACATGGTCTCGCCCGAACGCGGAAGCCGGTCGAACTCGGTGACGAGCTCCGTCATCCGCTCCCAGAACGCGGACGCCTGCGCCTCGGAGATGCGGGCGTGCCGGATGAAGCCCCAAAGCTTCCCGTCCC
This sequence comes from Gaiellaceae bacterium, assembly GCA_035764085.1. Taxonomy (GTDB): domain Bacteria; phylum Actinomycetota; class Thermoleophilia; order Gaiellales; family Gaiellaceae; genus Palsa-739. Next base: position 16,784 of record DASTZY010000136.1, on the reverse strand, counting down.
GGAACGCCGTCGCCGACTCCTGGGCGGCGACCTCGAAGTCGTTGAAGTCGCGGGGCCGGTCGGTGTCGTCGGCTCCCTGCTCGAGGGAGACGTAGAACATGCGAGCCGTCCGGCCGTAGAAGCGCTCGTCGATCGCCCGTACGCGCCGCGTCCTCACGACCTGCAGCAGGCCCGCCTCGGCGAGCACCTTGACGTGGTGAGCGACCGTGCTCTTCGGCCGCTCGAGCGCCACCGCGAGCTCGCTCACCGTCGCCGCCCGCTCGTGCAGCAGCCCGAGGATCGTGTTCCGCACGGGGTGCCCGAGCGCCTTCACCTGGGACGGCGCCGTGAGAGCGATCCGGTCGGCGAGGTCGTAGTCGGGTGGCAGGTTGCCTGTCACGATTGAATAGTCTAATGTTCCGGAACATTCCAACTTTCCGGATTGTTTGCGAGGAGGAGGATCCGATGGGGAAAGTCGTGCTCTACCACCATGTCCAGGGCCTGACCGACGGAGTGAAGGCGTTCGCCGACGAGCTGCGGCAGGCCGGGCACACCGTGCACACGCCCGATGTGTTCGACGGTCGCACGTTCGACACCATCGACGAGGGCCTCGAGTTCGCGCGGGAAACCGGCTTCGGCACGCTGGCCGAGCGCGGCGTCGCCGCTGCAGACGGGATCGACCCCGCGTCGGTCTACGCCGGGTTCTCCTTCGGGGTGATCATGGCCCAGCAGCTCGCGCAGACCCGGCCCGGCGCCCGCGGGGCGCTCCTCATGTACTCGTGCCTGCCGGTCTCGGAGTTCGGAAGCGCCTGGCCCGAGGGGGTGCCCGTGCAAGTGCACGGCAAGGAGGACGATCCCCACTTCCTCGAGGACATCGACGCCGCGCGCGCCCTCGCCGAGTCGACCGACGACGCGGAGCTGTTCCTCTATCCCGGCAAGGAGCACCTCTTCGCGGACTCGTCGCTGCCGTCGTACGAGGCCGGCTCCGCCCGGCTGCTCACCGAGCGCGTGCTCGCGTTCCTCGAGGCCGCCTAGCTGGACCGAGAAACGAAAAGGCCCGCCGGAGCGGGCCTTTTCGATAGCGGGGGCAGGATTTGAACCTGCGACCTCCGGGTTATGAGCCCGGCGAGCTACCTGACTGCTCCACCCCGCGTCGCGGCCCCGATTGTAGCACCCTCGTTACCATCGTTCGGATGTCGGACTGGGCGATCTGGGGCGCGCTCGTCGCCGTCACCGGGACCTGCGCGGCGGCTTCGGCGCTGCTCGTCGCGCGCGCACGCACGGCGTGGCGCGACGCACAGGGCGCCCACCGGGAAGTCGTCGACCGGCTCGAGCGGCTCCAGGCGAGCGGCGACGAGGCGGCGGCGAAGCTCGCGGCCCTGGAGGGCCCGACCGAGGAGCTGCAGCGGAGCCTCGACCGCCTGCGCGTCTCACTCGCGCGGCTCGCCGTCCTGCGCTCGGCTCTCGACGAGGCGCAGCTCGCCGCGGGTCGCGTCGCGGCGGTCGTTCCCCACCGGTGATCGTCGCCGCCGTGGACCTGGGCACGAACACGACGCGCCTGCTCGTCGGCGCGGTCGAGGACGGCCGCCTCGAGGAGCTCCACCGCGAGACGCGCATCACGCGGCTAGGCGAGGGCGTCGATGCCCGCGGCCGCCTCCTCCCCGTCCCGATCGCCCGCGTGCGCAACACGCTCTCCGACTACCGCCGTACCGCCGAGTCGCTCGGCGCGGAGCGGACCCTGCTCGTCGCGACGAGCGCAGTCCGCGACGCGGAGAACGGCGAGGCGTTCCTCGGCGAGATCGAGTGGAGCTACGGCTTCGCGACGCAGCTGCTCTCGGGCGACGAGGAGGCCGAGCTGACGCGGCGCGGCCTCGGCCGGATCGAGGCCGGGACGCTCGTCGTCGACATCGGCGGGGGGTCGACGGAGCTCGTCCTCGACGGCTTCCGGACGAGCCTGCCGATGGGCTCCGTGCGGTACACCGAGCGGCACGGCGAGGACGTCGCAGCGCTGGAGGCCGCGGCGCGCGAGGCCCTGCCGGAGCTCGACCCCGTCCCCGCGGCGGCGATCGGCGTGGCCGGCACGATCACGACGCTCGCGGCGCTCGATCTCGGCCTCCCGGAGTACGACCGGAAGCGGGTGCACGGCCATCTGCTCACACGCGAGGGCGCCCGTGCGCAGCTGGAACGGCTCGCGGCGCTGCCGCTCGAGGAGCGGAAGCGGGTGCCGGCGCTGGAGCCGGAGCGCGCGCCGGTGATCGTCGCCGGCGCCGCCGTCCTGGTCGCGATTCTCGACGCGTACCGGCTCGACGGGATCACGGCGAGCGAACGCGGCCTGCTCCACGGCGCGGTGCTCGCCGCAGCCGAGCTGCCGGAGCCGGACGAGGGCGCGGCCCCTCCCGGCGCCTACACCTGCTGTTAGGAGGGCGTGGCGAACAGTGGCTGTGCCGCAAGGGCGCGCTGTGCGCCGCGATGCGGCGTCCTCAGTCGCGTCGATAGGAACCGCTATCGACGCTCCCTGCGTCCTTGCCTCGCAACGCCCATCGCACCCCTGCGACGAGCACCGTCCGCCAAGCCCTCCTAGAGCACCACCGAGCCGGGCTCGAGCTCGCCCTCGGGCGGCTCGTCCTCGGCGAGGCGCCGCTGCACGACCGCGCGCGAGAGGACGCCGACGAGACGTCCCTCCTCCTCCACGACGGGCACCCGCTCGAGATCCTGCTCCTCGAGGAACCGGAACGCGCCCTCGAGCTCCAATGTGGCGTCGAGGGTGAAGTTGGGCGGCTCGGCGATCTCGCGCAGGGTCACGACGCCGGGGTCGCGCCCCGCCGCGACCACCTCGCGCACGAGCGTCTTCCGCGTCACCACGCCGAGCAGGCGACCGCCGTCCTCCGTGACGAAGATCGCGCGCACCTCGGCGCTGTCGGCGAAGCAGCGGCCGGCCTCCTGTGCGCTCGCGCCGGCGGCGAGCGTCGTCGGCTCGGGCACCATCGCGTCGCGGACGGTCGCTGCGGTCATCGCGCGCATTGTCGTCTCTACGGATAGATCCCGCGAGCCTCGAGGGCCGCGGCGACCTCGCGGATCGCCGCCACCAGCGCGGCCTGGCGCAGGGTGATTCCGCGATCCTGCGCCACGGCATAGACCCGGTGGAGGGCGTCGCCCATCTTGTCGGAGAGCTTGAGACGGATCTCGTCGCGGTCCCAGAACAGCCGGCCCAGGTCCTGCACCCACTCGAAGTAGGAGACGGTCACGCCACCGGCGTTGGCCAGGACGTCCGGCACGACCGGGATCCCGCGCTCGGCGAGGATCTCGTCCGCCTCGATGGTCGTCGGCCCGTTCGCACCCTCGACGACGAGCGAGGCGTGCACGCGGTCCGCGTTCGCGCTCGTCAGCTGGTCCTCGCGGGCAGCGAGGAAGAGGACGTCGCACGGAAGCTCGAGGAGCTGTTCGTTCGTGACGCGCTCGCAGCGGTCGTAGCCCTCGAGCGAGCCGTGCCCGGCGACGTACGCGTGCAACACGGGGACGTCGAGACCGCGCTCGTCGTGCACGCCGCCCGAGACGTCGGAGACGCCGACGACCCGCGCGCCCCGCTCGTGGAGCTCCGAGGCCGCGACGCCGCCGACGTTGCCGAACCCCTGCACGACGCACGAGCGTCCCGCGAGCTCCCAGCCGAGCCGCCGGGCGGCCTGCTCCGCGACCATGACCACGCCGGCGCCGGTCGCCTCGCGGCGGAAGACCGAGCCGCCGATCGAGATCGGTTTGCCCGTCACGACCTCAGGCACGGCGTAGCCGGTCTGCATCGAGTACGTGTCCATCATCCAGGCCATCGTCTGCTCGTTCGTGGCCATGTCCGGGGCGGGGATGTCGGTCTGCGGGCCGATCTCGCGGATCAGCTCCGAGGTGAAGCGGCGCGTGAGCTTCTCGAGCTCACGTTGCGAGAGCGTGTGGCTGTCGCACCGGATGCCGCCCTTCGCGCCGCCATACGGGAGACGCAGGAGCGCGCATTTCCACGTCATCCACGTCGCGAGCGCGGCGCACTCGCCGAGCGAGACCTCCGGGTCGTAACGGATGCCGCCCTTCGTCGGCCCGAGCACCGTCGAGTGCTGGACGCGGTAGCCCGGGAAGACGTCGACCGAGCCGTCGTCGCGGCGCAGCGGGACGCTGACGATGACCGCGCGCTCGGGAAAGCTGAGCCGCTCCGCGACCATCTCCGAGATGCCGGCGTAAGGCAGTGCCTGCTCGTACTGGGCGCGCGCCATGCGGAACAGCGGCGTGTCCCACTCGAGGACCGGCTCCGACGGCGACGTATCCAGCTCGGACACGGGCCGGAGTGTACGTCCGCCGCGGTATCCGGCTAGCAGTGGCGCAGCAGCCGTGCCTGCGTCCCGTCCACCGGCACGCGCCACAGGGAGAAGTTGCAGCCCGTCCGCTTCGGCCAGGTGTTCACGAGCAGCTGCTGCGAGTCCGGCGACCACGCGGCGGTCGGCGCGAAGTGGAGCCTCAGCAGCTGCCGCACCTTGCCGGTCGCGACGTCGACGACGCGGAGATGCTGCGTCGAGTCCTCGTATGCGAGCTGCTTCCCGTCGGGCGACCAGCCGAACACGGTCCAGACGCCGCGCGGGATCAGCATGGTGCTCTTCCCACCCCCGGGCGAGACGAGCAGCACGGCAGGGCCACGCCGGTAGGCGATCTCGTCGCCGCTAGGCGACCAGAGCGGCAACTCGCCCGCCTTCTCGAGCCGGTGCAGGTGACTCCCGTTCGCCGAGGCGGTCCAGATGCCGAGCGGGCCGCCCGGGTCGCCGGGCCTGTAGCGGAAGAAGACGACGCGCTGCCCGTCGGGCGAGATGCTCGCCTCGACGTTGTCGAGCTTCGTCCCGCCGATCCTGCCGACGACCGCTCCGGACGGCACGCTCAGGACCGTCACCGGCCCCTTGCACTGCACGCAGTTCGAGGCCCCGGCCGCGAGCCGGTCGCCCGCGGAGTCGACGGTGAACTGCTCGAACGAGCCGGTCTGGCGACCCAGGAGCTCGGGCTTCTGGCCGAGCACGACCTTGATGGTCCGGTAGTCGTCGTCCGCGAGGAGCAGGGTCGGCTGCACCCAGGCGAGTTGCGAGGCCGGTTCGGCGAAGGCGCCGCGGCAGCGCTCGCTGCAGACCGTGTAGCGAACCGGCTGCGCGTTCGTCCCGTCCGCGTCGGCCGTGCAGACCGCGCGCAGGATCTGCCCCGCCGAGTGGCCCGCGCTCTTCGGACGCGGCCAGCGCTGCCCGACGAAGGCGATGCTCTTCCCGTCTGGCGACCAGGTCGGGATGCTCACGGCCGTGCAGGGCGACACCGCCTGGCGCGCGGCGGAGGAAGCCGCCGCGGCGACCAGGGCTGCACCGGCGACGAGGACGAGAGCGAGCCTGCCCATAAGCAACGCGTGACACTACCGGCCGGAAAGAGCGGATTTGTAAGGATTCAGGAGGCTTCGGCGGATGCTTCTAGGAGGGTTTGGCGAAATAAGGCGGGTTCTGCGAAGGTAGCGCTCGTGCCGTGGGACATGGCGGGGGTCCGGGCCAAGCTCGACAGGCTCGACGCCAACATTGAGGGCTACAACGAGGAACTCCGGCGCTATATCGCATCGGATCCGCACGAGATCGTCCCCAAGTTCGATGCCGATACCGGCTGGCACGACATCTTCGTCCGCGCGGAACCCCCTCCTCGCGTCTTCGGACTCATACTCGGCGAGGCTGTCCACAACCTGCGATCCGCGCTCGATCACCTCGCATGGCAACTCGCCAATGTCGATGGCGCTCCTCCCAGACCGAACCTTGTTCAGTTCCCCATCTACCTGAAGCCACCGAAGGACTTCCTCGCGCTGGAATGTCTCAATGGGATGCGCGAGCCACACAGGGCAATGCTGGAGATGTTGCAGCCGTACAAGGCTGATGACAGGCCGCAGGTTCTTGAGATGCTCTCCTGGGTCAGCAATGCGGACAAACACCGTCTCCTGCACACGACCGCGTCTACAGGCGAGCAGTTCGTTCCACATTTCATTCAGGCGCGAGCCGGATATAGCCTCCAACACAGCGAATTCGGCTACAGGGGCATTCTCGAAGGAGAGACAAAGATAGGCCGGGTTCTCGTGACGCCCGCCAATGAGGACTTTCAAGTGGACATGCAGGGCGCACCGATGTTTGGCGTAGCGTTCAGTGAGGCCGGTTCGCCCGTTGAGGGATATCCCGTGGACGGATTCATTTTGACAATGAAGGACCTTGTGCAGAAGATCATTGGGATCTTCGACCGCCCTGGACAGAATGGTTCTCCACCCTGGCCGTAGTCCCTCACGGTTAGCGGACATAATTCCTCCGCTTCAGCGGCGCATGTCCGTCCGATGCCCTCCCTAAAATTCGGGGAGCAATTAGAGAGAAATAAGCCCCCGCGAGATTGGCGTCTCCGGGGGCGCGACCACCGAAGGGATAGCTTCGATGGCATCTGGCAAAGTAGCGCGTCGCGCGGACGCTGGCGAAATAGCGGCGCTCCTCGATTCTCCCGAAGTAGCAGCCCTCATCGCTCGGCTTGACGCCTGCGGCGATCCTCGCGGACGGAAGGGTTACGGCGCTCGCGCCCTCGTCGGCGCATGCCTCGTCAAGAGCCTGTACGGGCTTCCTACATGGACGCGCGTTGCCGCGCTCATCGCAGACCATCCGGGCTTGCAAGCGGCTCTTGGTGGCTGTCCGAGCGTGTGGGCCGTTTACCGCTTCACTGTCAAGCTCCGCGAACAGTCCGCCGCGCTCGCTGACTGTCTCGACGCGCTCCTGGATCGGCTCCACGACGTGACGCCCGATCTCGGCGTGGACGTCGCCATAGACGCCTCCGATATGCCGGCGTTCGCCAACGGCCAGCGTTATGTCTCGGCCAATGGCGCGAAGCGCGAGCGGTTCTCCGATCCCGACGCCTCCTGGGGGCACCGCTCCGCTGTCTCCACCCGCAAGGGCGGAGGCTTCTACGGGTACAAACTCGACCTCGCAGTCTGCGCCCGGACGAGCCTCCCGATCGCTTGGCAGACGCGCACCGCTCGGCACCACGAATCGCTGTTCGTCGCACCGCTGCTGGACTCCATGCGCGCTCGCGGTTTCCAGCCCACGACGGTCGCCCTTGATCGCGGCTACGACTACAACCGCATCTACGACGAGACGCGCGAGCGTGGCTGCGTCCCCGTCGTGGCGATCAAGAAAACGCGGCTCGCTATCCCGCTCACGCCGATCCCCTACGGCTCGCCCGAGTGGAAGCGTCTCTACCGTGGCCGCGCAGCCGCGGAGCGCGAATTCGGACGCTTGAAGCACGACTACGGACTCGCGCCGCTCCGCGTTCGTGGCCTCGCGCGCGTCCAACTTCACGCGAACCTGACGATCATGGCGCGGCTCGCGCTCGCGCTCAATCGGGCACAAGCAGTTCCGCTCGCTGCGTAAGCGCGTCATAGTCGCCTCCTGACCCAACCGAGGAGGGAACGATGGAGTACGAGCCGCTCAATCCGCTCGTCCACGAGACGCTCCAACTGATAACGAAGCGGATTGGCCACGCGATCAAGTGTCCGATCTGTGGAAGCGAGGATTGGTCCGCCATCCACAACCGCTTCCTGCGACTGTCCACGCCCTTCGATATGACGGAGGCCGAGATCGACGCGGCCACGGACGCGGAGTTGTACGCCAACATGAGGGCAATCGCCCTCGTTTGCGAGCGGTGCGCGTTCGTCGCCCTTCATGCGATCCCCGAAGAGTTCGGGGAGGGCGAGTAGCCGTTATTTCGCCAAACCCTCCTAGCTGCCCGGCAAGCCGAGCCGATCGGCGGCCGAGGCGGCGAGCTCCGCGCCCGACAGGCACACGCCGCCGCGCTCCCGCACCGCGTCGATCACGTCGAAATACAGCCGGTCCCAGCCGCGCGCGCTCGGCGCGTCGAAGCGCTCCGGGTGCCAGAGGATCGAGAAGCCGCCGCCGTGCTCCGCCGCCCAGTCGAGCAGCGCGATGACGCGCGGCTTCGCGGCCTCGGCCGTGAGCCCCCCGTAGCGCTCCTCGGCGAGCGTCGCGTCCATCACGGCGAGCGGGACCTCGAGGAGATCGGAGGGACGATCGCGCTCGAGGTCCCAGACGCGGAAGGGATGCGCGATCCCGGCGCGGAAGCCGAGGGCGTCGGGGAAGCCGAGCGAGGTGTCGTAGCGGAACCCGATCTCCGCGAGCGGCACGAGGTTCCGGTGCGGGTCGACGCGGAGGTAGTGGTAGCGATGGCCGACGAGCGGGCCGTCGAGCTGCGCGAGGAGCGCGCGCTCCCGCGCGAGCCTGTCGGGGTTCTCGGCGGCGAGGTAGCTGCCGTGGAGCCCGATCTCAGCGCCGGCGGCGACGAGCGTCTCGACGAGCTTCGGACGCAGCCGCTCGTAGGACTCCGGCGCCGCGCCGTCGGCCCGGTGGCCGTGTCCGGCCATGACGAAGAAGGTCGAGCGGGCGTCGTGCGCACGCTCCTCCTCCACGATCTCGGCGAATCGCCAGTTCGGGTCGCTGCCGCGGATCTTGTGCAGCGGGACGCGCGCGAGGCCGCGCGCCTCGTGCAGCGCCGGGCCCGCACGGCGGCCGAGCGCGTGCCCCTTGAGGCGGGCCGCCGCGCCGAGCATCCCGATCCGTGTCCAGCGCCACGGCACGTCGACGTCGTGCGTCAGCGCGACCGCGAAGGTGGCGTCGCCGTAGCGGGGCCTCGGCGCCCCGAGCTCGCGGCGCAGCCGCTCGAGCGGCGGATCGAGCGGGTCGAGAGCTGACCATTCGGCGAAGAAGCGCCCGTGGCGATCGCGCTGCGCGTCGACCTCCTCGATCCGGGCGAGGTGGAAGAACGCAGCGGCGAGCTCGTCTCCCTGCGGCAGCTCTCCGCGGTGGACCTGCTCCCAGGCATCGGGCCGGTACGGGACCTCCTCCCCGAGCCGGAGACCTCCCGCGCCGAGCGTGTCGAGAACCCAGCGCGCCTGCCGTTCCACGCGCTCGGGAATCGAGACCCCGGCCGTCATCGCGGTGAGTCTACGTACCATCGCGGCGATGAGCACGGACGCTAAGAAGTCCCGGTCGCTCGTCTCGCAGCTGCTCGAGCTGACGCGCCACTCGTTCGTCTACGGCGTCGGCGGCATCGTCTCGCGCTTCCTCGCGGTCTTCATGCTGCCGATCTACACCAGCTACCTCTCGACGGCGGACTACGGCGCCATCGCGACCCTGATGGCTGCATCCGCGGTGGCGACCGTGCTGCTGCGGGCCGGCGCCGGGTACGGCTTCATCCGCTTCTGGTACGACTCGGACGATCCCGCCTACCGGAAGCGCCTGCTCCGCACCATCTTCTGGTTCCAGATGCTCATGGCGACGGTGGGCCTCGTCCTCTGCGTCGCCCTCGCTCCCCAGATCGCGAGCTGGCTGAGGCTGGGCAGCCAGCACCTCAGCAGCAGCGGGACGAGCCTCGTCATCGCGACGGGGATCCTTCTCTGGGTCAACGTCAACTACGCCCAGCTGACGAACCTCTTCCGCGCCGAGCAGCGGTCGCTCGCCTTCTCGATCGCGACCCTCGCCAACATCGGAATCACCGTCCCGCTGACCGTCCTGCTCATCGTCCACTACGACCTCGGGCCGCTCGGACTGCTCGTCGGAAACTTCAGCGGCACGCTGATCCTGTTTCTTGTGCTCCTCGCCTACCGGCGGGAGCAGCTCGGCCTGCAGTTCGACCGCAGGCTGCTGCGGGCCGTCAACCGGTTCGGCCTGCCGCTCGTCCCCGCGGCGCTCGCGCTCTGGGTGACGAACTTCGGCGACCGCTTCATGCTCGTCAGGCTGCTGCCGGAGCACTCGGCGCTGGGCCAGGTCGGCCAGTATGCGCTCGCCGTGAACATCGGCTCGGTGATGGTCCTGATCTTCACCGCGTTCCAGACCGCCTGGCCCGCGTTCGCATACTCGATCTCCGAGGAGAAGGACGCGAAGCGCGCATACGCCTACGTCCTGACCTATCTGATGCTGATCGCCTCCTGGGCGGCGATCGGGCTCAGCCTGCTCGCCCCGTGGATCGTCCAGATCCTCGCGCCCAGGAACCACGACTTCTGGCCGGCGTCCGAGGCGGTGCCGGCGCTCGCCTACTCGAGCGTCTTCTATGCGGGGTTCATCGTCGTCACGATCGGGGCCGGCCGCACGAAGAACACGCGGTTCAACTGGATCGCGGCCGCTGCCGCCGCGGTCTTCAACTTCGGCCTCAACATCTGGCTGATCCCCGCGTACGGAATGCTCGGCGCCGCCTACGCGACGCTCGCCGCGTACGGCCTCCTCCTGGTCGTGAGGACGTGGAACGCGCAGATCATCTACCCGGTCCCGTACCAGTGGCGGCGGGTCGGGGTGGTGCTCGTCACGGCCGGCGCGCTCACTGCCGTCGGCAAGCTGCTGCCGACCTCGCTGCCGGTCGCGATCGGACTGACGCTCGCCTACCCGCTCGCGCTCGGCCTCCTCGGCTTCTATCTCCCGGTGGAACGCCAGCGGCTCAGACGACTTCTTCCCGCCCACTAGACTCGCGCGGATGTCTGGCAAGGGCACTGCGGTCGTCGTCGAGGTGGCCTGGGTCAACGGGCTCGCGGCGATCCGGTCGCTCGGGCGGCAGGGCCTGCGCGTGCTCGCGGTCGACCACCGGCCGTACGCGCTCGGCTTCCGCTCGCGCTACGCGGAGCCGCACATCGCTCCCGACCCGCTCGACGACGAGGACGGCTTCGTCGCGGCGCTCCGGTCGCTCGCGGACGAGACGGACGACGTCCTGCCCGTCTTCCCCACCCACGACGAGCACGTCAACGCGATCGCGCGACATGCCGACGTGCTCGGGGAGCGCTACCGCTTTCCCTTCCCGAGCTGGGAGGTGCTGGAGCGGATCCAGAGCAAGCGCCACCAGCTCGAGACGGCCGAGGCCGTCGGGGTCCCGGTCCCGCGCACCCGCTACCCGCGCTCGGCCGAGGAGGCTCGCGCGGCGGGCGAGGAGGTCGGCTTCCCGCTGATCGTGAAGCCGTCGGCGAACGTCGGCTTCCGGCGCAGCCACAAGCGCCAGCTCTTCCGCTGCGAGACCCCGGCGGAGCTCGAGCACGCGTACGAGCTCGCCGCACCCCACGAGCCGATGGTGCAGGAGCTCATTCCCAGCGGCGCGGAGGAGATGTACACCCTCGGCAGCTATCTCGACCGCGACGGCCGCGCGCTCGGCCTCTTCTCCGGCCGCAAGCTGAGCCAGACGCGCGGCTACATGGGGAGCGCCCGCGTCGGTGAGGCGGTCTGGGTGGAGGAGGTCGTCGAGCAAGGGCTCGCGCTCCTGCGGGCGCTCGACTTCCACGGCATCTCGCAGGTGGAGGTGATGCGCGACCCGCGCGACGGCCGCTACAAGCTGCTGGAGGTCAACCCGCGCCTGTGGCAGTGGCACAGCCTCGCCGCCGCATGCGGCGTCGACCTCCCGTACATCGCCTACCGCGACCTGATCGGCGAGCCGCTCCCGCCGGCCCGGATGCACGGCGAGGGGAAGCGCTGGGCGATCACGCTCATGGCCGGCTCGTCGCTGGCGCTCGAGCGGCCGCCGTACGTCGACGCGGTCTTCGCGCGGGACGATCCGAAGCCGGCGCTCGTGCAGCTGGGACGCTTCGCCCACCGCGGGATCCACCGGCTGAGGCCCGCGCCGACCGTGACCGGAGTGGCCAATGGCGGTTGACCGGCGAGCCTTTCTCGGGAACCTCAAGCGCCACGTCCCCATCGGGGTCAAGCGCCGCGTGCGGAAGGCGCTCCCCGACCGCTACCGCGGCCTCTGGGATCCCGACTGGCACCGCCGGACGGTGCGCGGGACCGACGCTTTCTGGGACTCCCTCGGCAAGCTCCAGCTCGAGTATCTCGTCGAGCAGGGCCTCCAACCGGAGCACTACGTGCTCGACGTCGGCTGCGGGCCGCTGCGGGCCGGCGTCCACTTGATGGGCTACCTCGAGCCGGGCCACTACGCCGGCATAGACAAGCGCGGCGACACGCTCGAGCGGGCGGCGAAGGTGGAGCTGCCGCGCTACGGCCTCGAGGACAAGCGGCCGAACCTGCTCGTCAACGGCGCCTTCGAGTTCACCAGGCTCGGGCAGACGTTCGATTACGCGATCGCGCAGTCGGTGTTCACGCACCTGCCGGTCAACACGATCGTCCGCTGCCTCGTCGAGATGGCCAAGGTGCTGAATCCCGGCGGCCGCTTCTACGCGACGATCTACGAGAACCCGCAGGGGAAGACGTACCTCGGCGAGATCCGGCAGTCCGAGCGGGTCGTCTCCTACCCGGACCGGGACAAGTACCACTACGACCTCGACACGCTCCGCTGCGCCTGCCAAGGGACGGGGCTGACGATGTCGTACAACGGCGACTGGGGCCATCCCGACAACCAGAAGATGGTCGTGTTCACGCGCGATGCCTGACCGCCTGCGCATCCTCGGGATCGGCGACGCGAAGTCGCGCCACTTCGCGCGCTGGGCAGGTCGGCTGGCGGAGCAGGGCCACGAGGTGCACGTCGCCTCGGGGCGTGTGAACCCACGCGGCGAGCTCGACGGGATCCAGGTGCACCAGTTCCAGGAGCTCGATCCGCTCCTCCGTGTGCCGTTGCTGCGGCGGTTCCGCATGGCGGGCGCGCTCGCGAAGCTCGCGGCCCGTGTGCAGCCGGACGTCGTGCACTCCCACTACCTCCTCCCCTACGGCTACTGGGCGGCGCGCGCGGAGCTCGGGCCGCTCGTGGTAAGCCCGTGGGGGAAGGACGCGATCGTCGACGCGTGGCAGTCGCCGGAGGCGGAGGAGCGGGCCCGGGTGGCGATCGCCCCGGAACGCGCTCTCGCCTACGTCGTCAACTCGCAGGCGCTCGAGGACGCGGCGGTGAAGCTTGGCGCCGACCGGTCGAAGTTCCATCGGATCCTCTGGCACGCACGCATCGACGCCTACTCGCCCGAGCGCGCCGACCGGAGCCGCTGGCAGGCGCTCGGCTGGCCCGCCGACGCGATCGTCTGCCTCTCGCTGCGCAACTTCCGGCCGTATTCGAACCTCGACGTCATGCTCAGAGGTTTTGCCAAAGCCCGGCAGGAGGTGCCGGAGCTGCGGCTGTTCTCGAGCGCCGGCGGCGGCTGGACGCGCTCCGAGTTCGACCGCCTCGCAGCGGAGCTCGGGCTCGAGCCGTACATGGCGGTGCAGGACGTGCCCGCGGCCGAGCTCCCGTCCGTGAACGCCTCGGCCGACTTCGCGGTGACCCTCGCCGACGTGGACTCATCGCCGGCCTCGCTGCTCGAGACGATGGCGAGCGGTGTCCCGCTCGTGGTCGGGCGGGCGCCGTCGATGGAGGAGTGGATCCAGCAGGGCGAGGGCGGAGAGATCGTCGACCGCCACGACGTCGACGCGGTCGCCGCCGCGATCGTGCGGCTGGCCCGTGACCCGGAGCTGCGGCGCCGCTACGGCGAGCGGAACCTGCGCGAGGTGCACGCCCGGTTCGGCGACCCGACCGCGCAGCTGGAGCAGGTCTACGCGGAGGTGCTCGGCCGCTCGTAGTGAGACGCCGAGCGCCGCCAGGCCCGCAGAACGCGATCGCGAAGCCGTGGGTGAGCGCGGCGCCGTCGGTCGCGGCCGAGCCCGGGTGTGAGCCCAGATAGCGGCTCGTGTACGTGGCCGCGATCGTGGTGGCGACTAGATCCGATTGCTGCTCCGAGGCTGCCCGCAGCCCGAAGCGCACGGCCCCATGGCGGCCTGGCTTTCGCCGGTGCGGCTAGCCGAACTCGTTCGCGGGCTGCCCCGCCCGGATGCCCGCCCGCAGACGTGGCGCGAGCGCGACCGCGCCCAGAGAGATCGCGGCCACCGCCGCACCCGCCGCGGCGTCGAAGAAGAAGTGGTTGCCGGTGGCGACGATCTCGAACAGCACGAACACCGGGTACAGGACGCCGACGGCACGCCACAGCGGTCCGCGCGCGAGCCGAGCCACCGCGACGCCGACGATGACCGCGAAGACGACGTGCACGCTCGGCACTGCCGCATACGGGTTGTAGAGGCCGGCGACGAGCGTCGAGTGGAGGTCGACCACGGTCGAGCTGCTGACCGTGTCCCTCATGCCGATGCCTGCCAGCCGCGGCGGCGCGGTCGGGAACAGGGCGTAGCCGGCGAGCGCGAGCCCACTCGCAAGCGCAAGCGTGTTGCGCAGGTAGGCGTACGCGTCGCGGTGTCGCCGGTAGACCCAGACGAGCACGAGGACGGTGGCCGCGAGGTGGAGGCTCACGTAGGCATAGCCCAGAAGCGTGGGCAGTCCTCCGACGTGGCCGACGGCGTGCTGGATCGTCCTCTCGTCGAAGAGGTGGAGGCGCCGCTCGAGCCGCACGACCGTACCGGCGTCCGCCTCGGCGCTCGACTCGCCGCCGCGCGCGAGGCCGCGCGCCAGCTCCCCGGCCAGGTAGAGGCCGCCCATGAGCATCGCCTCGACGGCCCACCGCGGCAGCCGCGAGCTCACGCCGCCTCCTCGCGCGGCGAGAGGTCGAGGAGCGCCCGCACCTCGGCATCGAGTCCCTCCACCTCTCGCAGTTCGATCACGCCCGAGCTCGCGGCGCGCGCGAGCTTCGGCAGGAGGCCGCGCAGGTACCACGCCCGAAGCTCGGCGCGCGCGGCGCGCGCGTTCCCGTTCGCCGGCGTTCGCATCAGAGCCGCCCGGGCGCCACGTTCTGGTTCAGCCGGAACACGTTCTCGGGGTCGTACCGGCGCTTCACGTCGACCAGCCGCTCCCACGTCGAGCCGGGATAGGCGGCGCGAACGCGCTCCGCGCCCTCGTCGCCGAGGAAGTTGACGTACGCCGAGTCCTCGCCCTGCCGGATCGCGGCCGCGGCGGCCTCGGCCCAGGCCCGGTGCACCGGATCCTCCTCCGGAGCGGCATAGCCGGCGGCGATGTTGAGCAGCAGACGCCGCCGCCTGTGCGCGAAGGCGGTCGAATCGGACGGAACCCGGGCGGCGGCGCCGCCGAGGACCCGGATCTGCGCGGCGGCCAGCTGGGCCGTCGAGGCCTGCAGCCGGTCGAGCAGCTCCCGAGCGACGTGCTCGTCGAACGCGTCGGAGAAGAAGGTGCGAACGACGGAACGCGGCGGGCCCTGCTGCACCTGCGGCGGGAAGATGTCGATGTAGGGCATCGCGCCGACGAAGTCGGCCACCGGCGTGGCGAGCGCGCGGAACGGCGCCACGGCGAGCGCTCCCTCGTCGAGCGGTCCGGCGTGGACGAGGAGGGCGAGCACGAGCGGGCTGCCGACGAGCTCCGGCGGCACGAACGGCAGAGGCGGGGCCAGGAGGACGTTGGCGATCAGGGACAGCTCCTTCGGCGCAGCCTCTCCCTCCGCCACGAGCCCGGCCAGCGTCTCGGGCGTGGCGGGAAGCGCGAGCATGCCGCCGGTCACCACGTCCACCGGGTGCAGCCGGTAGTCGAAGCGCGTGACCACGCCGAAGTTGCCGCCGCCTCCTCTGATCGCCCAGAACAGATCCGGCTCGCGGCGGGCGTCGACCTCGAGCACGCTGCCGTCGGCGGTCACGACCTCGGCGCCGAGCAGGTGGTCGATCGTGAGGCCGTGCTTGCGCACGAGGAAGCCGACTCCTCCGCCCAGCGTGAGGCCGCCGATGCCAACGGTGGCCGTGTCCCCGAAGCCGACCGCCAGTCCATGCGGCGCCGCGGCCTCGGTGACCGCGCCGGACGTCAGTCCGCCGGCCGCACGCGCCACCCGCCGCCCCGCGTCGATCTCGAGCGCCGAAAGCCCGGAAAGATCGAGCACGATGCCGCCGTCGGTCGTACCGTGCCCGGCGTAGCTGTGGCCGCCGCCTCGGACGGCGAGCTCCAGGCCCGTCTGCCGTGCGAGCGAGACGACGTGGGCAACCTCGCCTGCGTCGACGGGCCGCACGATGGCCGCCGGGCGCCGATCCACCGAGGCCAGGACGACACGCCGCGCCTCCTCGTAGCCCGGCTCGTCGGGGCCGAGAACGGGCCCGGCGAGGTCGGAGCGGAGCTCCGGGATCGAGAGGCGAGACTGCTGCGCGGTGTTCACGAGGGACTCCTCCTTCGAGTTGCTTCCGTCCCTCGAGCGTGCCGGGGTCGACCCGCGTGGGCCGTACGGGATTCAGGCTTTCGCAGGTGCGGCTATCCGCACGAAGACGCTGCGCGCGGCGTCCGGCTCTACGCGGGGGCTACGAGCCGAGGAAACGAAGCACCGCGAGCACGCGGCGGTGATCCTCGGGAGCGGCCGGCAGGCGGAGCTTCGCGAAGATGCTCGTGACGTGCTTCTCGACGGCACGCGGGGAGATGAACAGGCGCTGCCCGATCGCCTGGTTCGAGCGACCTTCGGCCATCAGCTCCATCACCTCGCGCTCGCGCGGTGAGAGCCGCTCGACCGGATCGTCCCGGCGGCTGCGACCGACGAGCTCGGCCACCACGAGCGGATCGAGCGCGGAGCCTCCTTCGGCGACCCTGCGCACCGCGGACGTGAACTCGTCCACGTCCGCGACGCGGTCCTTGAGCAGGTAGCCGAGCCCCTCCGCGGTGTCGGAGAGCAGCTCGACGGCATAGGTGTGAGCAACATGCTGCGAGAGGACGAGCACGCCGGTCTCGGGGTGCCGCTCGCGGATCTCGCGCGCAGCGCGTATCCCCTCGTCGGTCTGCGTCGGCGGCATGCGAATGTCGACGATCGCGACGTTCGGGTGGTAGCTGCGCACCTTGAGCATCAGCTCGTCGGGATTTCCGGCCTGCCCGACGACGTCGATGTCCGCTTCCTCGAGCAGGCG
>DASTZY010000135.1:0-2235 GCA_035764085.1 Gaiellaceae bacterium | reverse complement strand
GACGCCGCGCTCGTCGAGCTGCGACAGCGACTCCTCCGAGCGGTTCGGGATGTCGCGCGTGATCTCCTCGTCGCCGAGCTTGGTCGAGCGCGCGTCGATCTCGTACTCGTGGATGTGGATCGACGTGAGGATGTCGTCCTTCACGAGCCGCTCCGAGATCACGATCGCGTCCTCGAAGTTGAAGCCCTCGAACGGCATGAACGCGACGAGCAGGTTCGCGCCGAGCGCGAGCTCGCCGTTGTCGGTCGAGCTCCCGTCGGCGAGCACGTCGCCGGCCTTCAGCTTGTCGCCCAGGCGCACGATCGGCTTGTGGTGGATCAGGGTGCCCTGGTTCGAGCGCATGAACTTCGTCAGCGTGTAGTCGTCCCTGCCGTCCTTGGTCTCCACGACGACCCGATCGGCGTCGACGTCGACCACCGTGCCCGCCCGTGACGTGACGACGACGTCGCCGGAGTCGACCGCGGCGCGGTACTCGAGGCCGGTGCCGACGAGCGGCGACTGGCGCACGAGCAGCGGCACCGCCTGGCGCTGCATGTTCGCGCCCATCAGGGCGCGGTTCGCGTCGTTGTGCTCGAGGAACGGGATCAGCGCCGTGGAGACCGAGACGATCTGCGCCGGCGAGACGTCCATCAGGTCGACGTCCTTCGCGGCCGACATCACGGCCTCGCCCTCCGAGGAGCGGCAGAGCACCGTGTCGTTGACGAACTTGCCGTTCTTGTCGAGCTGCGCGCTCGCCTGCGCGATCACGTAGCGGGACTCCTCGACGGCGTCGAGGTAGACGATGTCCTCGGTGACCTTGCCGCCGACGACCTTCCGGTACGGCGTCTGGACGAAGCCGAACTCCGAGACGGTCGCGTACGAGGCGAGGTAGCCGATCAGGCCGATGTTCGGGCCCTCCGGCGTCTCGATCGGGCACATGCGGCCGTAGTGGGTCGGGTGGACGTCGCGCACCTCGATCGGGGCGCGCTCGCGGGTCAGGCCGCCGGCGCCGAGCGCCGAGAGGCGGCGCCGGTGCGTGAGGCCAGCGAGCGAGTTCGTCTGGTCCATGAACTGCGACAACTGCGAGGAGCCGAAGAACTCCTTCAGCGCTGCGACCACCGGGCGGATGTTGATGATCGTCTGCGGCGTGATCGTGTCGACGTCCTCCGTCGTCATCCGCTCGCGGACGACGCGCTCCATCCGGTACAGGCCGACGCGGAACGCCTCCTGGATCAGCTCGCCCACCGTGCGCAGGCGCCGGTTGCCGAAGTGCTCGTACTCGTCGAGGTCGTTGACGATCGGCGCGCGGGACAGGGCCATTCCCTCGGCCGCGAAGTCCTTCGAGTCCTCCGGGACGCCGATCTTGACCGGCAGCTCGAGGAGCTTGCGGACGAGCGCGACGATGTCCTCGGTCGTGAGGACGCGCGTGTCCTCCGGCACCTCGACGCCGAGGCGCTGGTTCAGCTTGTAGCGGCCGACCTTCGTCAGGTCGTAGCGCTTCGGGTCGAAGAACAGCGCGCGCAGGAGGTTCCGCGCGTTGTCGAGCGTCGGCGGCTCGCCGGGCCGCTGCTTCTTGAACACCTCGATCAGGGCCTCCTCCTCGCGCGTCGAGGGGTCCTTGTCGAGCGTGTTGACGATGTAGTGCGAGTTGTCGAACAGGGCGAGGATCGCCTCGTTCGACGACGTGTCGAGCGCGAAGCCGGTGGAGGGATCCTCGGCCGGCAGCGCGCGCAGCAGTGTCGTGATCGGCAGCTTCCGCTTGCGGTCGATGCGGGCGTAGACGATGCCCTTCTTGTCGATCTCGAGCTCGAGCCACGAGCCGCGGCTCGGCATCAGGTTCGCCGTGAAGACCTGCTTCGTCGGGTCTTTCGGCTCCATCAGATAGGCGCCCGGCGAGCGGACGAGCTGCGTCACGATCACGCGCTCCGTCCCGTTGATGATGAACGTGCCGTGCTCCGTCATCATCGGGAAGTCGCCCATGAAGACGGTCTGCTCCCGGATCTCGCCCGTGTCCTTGTTCACGAAGCGGACGGTCATCGAGAGCGGTGCCTGGTAGCTGAGGTCTTTTTCGCGGCACTCCCGGATCGAGGCCTGCGGCTCGCCGAACTTGTACGCGCCGAATTCCACGGCGAGCGAGCCGGTGTAGTCCTCGATCGGCGAGATGTCGTCGATCGTCTCCCGCAGTCCCTCGTCGAGGAACCACTGGAACGAGGCCTTCTGGATGTCGATCAGGTTCGGTAGGTCGAGAACGTGCTC